>DASXFH010000042.1:0-39457 GCA_036489655.1 Acidobacteriaceae bacterium
GCCCTCGTTGCGGCGCTCGGCGCCCATGGACAGCCCGCCGTCGGCCTCTCCGGCGGCGATGGCCTCGTCTTCCGCGCCCGCAAAAAGCGCACCGCCCCCGACCTCGGCTTCGTCGGCGAAATCGCCTCTGCCGATCCCCGCTGGCTCGAAGCCATCTGGCAAATGAATGCCGTCCCCGTCATCTCCTCGATCGCCCTCGGTTTCGACGGCGAGTACTACAACATCAACGCCGACGAAATGGCCGCCGCCTGTGCAGGCGCCTGCAAAGCCGATGCCCTCGTCTTCCTCACCGACGTCCCCGGTGTGCTCGCCGCCGACGGCAGCGTGATGCGCTGGCTCTCCATCGACCAGATCGCAGCCCTCACCCGCGACGCCGTCATTACCGGCGGCATGCTGCCCAAGCTCAGCGCCTGCCGCGAAGCCCTGCTCAACGGCGTCCGCCGCGTCCGCATCCTGCCCGCCGCCTTCGCTAACCTGCTCCCCGATCTCTGCAGCACCCGCGTCGCCCACGGCACGGAGGTGATGGTCGCATGAATTTTCGCTCCCTGTCGAGCAAAACTCTGAGGTTTCCATGTCGAAACTGAATGAACTGAAGGCCGCCGAAGCGAAGCTCCTCCTCGGCACCTACGAGCGCTATCCTCTGCTCTTCGTCCGCGGCGAAGGCGTGCACCTCATCGACGACCGCGGCACCCGCTACCTCGACCTCCTCAGCGGCATCGGCGTCAATGCTCTCGGATACGCCCACCCCGCCATTGAGAAGGCCATCGCCGAGCAGAGCCGCAAGCTCATCCATACCTCGAACCTCTATTACACCGAGGGCCAGGCCGCGCTCGCCCTGCGCCTCACCGAAGCCACCGGCCTGGACCGCGCCTTCTTCTGCAACAGCGGTACCGAGGCCAACGAGGCCGCTCTCAAGCTGGCCCGCGCCTGGGCGGGACTGAAGCGCAGCGAAGGCACTCCCCTCGGCACAAAATTCCTCGCCCTCGAAAACAGCTTCCACGGCCGCACCATGGGCTCGGTCGCCGCCACCTGGAAGGACAAGTACCGCGAACCCTTCGACCCGGTCATGCCCGGCGTTGAATTCGTCCGCTTCAACGACCTCGCCGACCTGAAGGCAAAATTCTCCACCGACGTCTGCGCCATCCTCCTCGAGCCCATCCAGGGCGAAGGCGGCATCCGTCCCCTCTCCCATGAATTTCTTCAGGCCGCCCGCGACCTCACGCGCTCCACTGGCGCCCTGCTCATCGCCGATGAGATCCAGTCCGGCCTCGGCCGCACCGGCAGGTTCTGCGCGTATCAGCACTACGGCGTCGTGCCCGACGTCACCACCCTGGCCAAGCCCCTCGCCGGCGGCATCCCCCTCGGTGCGCTGCTCTGCACTGAAGAGGCCGCCCGCGCCATCCACGCCGGCATGCACGGCACCACCTTCGGCGGCGGACCACTGGCCTGCGCCGTGGCCCTCGCCGTCCTCGACACCATCGACCACGATCGCCTGCTCGAACATGTCACCATCACTGGCGCGTGTTTCCGCGAGCAGCTCGAGCATCTCGCAGAGCAGCACGCCTGCATCACTGCCGTCCGCGGCCTCGGCCTCATGCTGGCCATCGAGCTGGACTCCGCCGACCTCGCCAAATCCGTTCTCGCCGCCATGATGGACCGCCACATCCTCATCAACCGCACCAGCGAAACCGTTCTGCGCTTCCTCCCGCCCTTCATCATCCAGCGGGAGCACGTAGACCAGGCCGTCGCAGCACTCGACCAGATTCTCACCGACCAGGCGGCGTCCCCAACCGCAGCCGCGCCGGCCTCAGGAGGAAAGAAAATTGGCAACTAAACCGGCAATCCTGCACGAAATGGAATCCCTGTCGCCCGTCGCCTCGCTCGCCGGGCGCGATCTGTGCTCCGTCGCCGACCTCACCACCGACGAGCTCGCCGCGATCCTCGACCTCGCCCACGACGTCAAGGCAAACCCCGCCGCGTACCGCTGGTCGCTCGACGCGAAGCAGATGGTCATGTTCTTTGAGAAGGCCTCGCTCCGCACCCGCCTCACCTTTGAGACCGCGATGAATACCCTCGGCGGCTCCGCTGTTTTCGTCGACCAGACGCAGTCGCCCCTCGGCGAGCGGGAGTCCCTCGCCGACATCGCCCGCAACGTCGAGCGCTGGGTCTCCGTCATCGTCCTGCGTACCTACGCGCACGACACCATCACCGAGATGGCCCAGTACGCCCGCGTCCCCATCGTGAACGCCCTTAGCGACCTCGAGCACCCCTGCCAGGCCATCGCCGATTTTATGACCCTCCAGGAACGCTTCGGCGACCTCACCGGCTGCAACTTCACCTACGTCGGCGATGGCAATAACGTCTGCCACTCGCTCATGCTCACCGCCGCCCTGCTCGGCGCCCACTGCACCATCGGCACTCCGAAGAATTACGCGCCCAAGGCGGACATCGTCGCTCAGGCCCGTGCCATCGGCAACGTCACCGGCTCCAACATCGCTCTGGTCAACGATCCCGTTGCCGCCGTCCACGGCGCCGACGCCATCTATACCGACGTCTGCACCAGCATGGGCTTCGAGCACGAAGCCACGCGCCGCGCGCCCATCTTCAAGCCCTACCAGGTCAACGAAGCCCTGATGGCCCACGCCGCACCTAACGCTGTCTTCATGCACTGCCTGCCCGCGCATCGCAACGCAGAAGTCACCGACGCTGTCCTCGACGGCCCGCAGTCGGTCGTCTTCGATCAGGCCGAAAACCGCATGCACGCGCAAAAAGCCCTCCTCCTCATGCTGCTCGGTCGTGGAAACAAACAATAGGTGGCACCCGCAACTGGATTCCGCAATGGCAGACTCAAAGGGTGCCCCACATCTGCCCGCTTCTGGCACATGTGGAAATGAAGAACCTGAACCCGACGCTTTTGTATCAGGGCACGACTTGAGTCGTGCCGCACGGCGTCACAAAACAACCCGGGCTTTGGCCCCTGCGGGGACGAACGAACTCTGAAGGCCCCTTGAGGTTTTTGCAAGCAAATGTCAGTCATTCTCGAGAATCTACCCGTAGGCCAAAAAGTCGGCATTGCTTTTTCCGGCGGCCTCGACACCAGCGCCGCGCTGCACTGGATGAAGCAAAAAGGCGCCCTCCCGTACGCCTACACGGCCAACCTCGGCCAGCCCGACGAAACCGACTACGACGCGATCCCCCGCAAGGCCCTTGAATACGGCGCGGAAAAGGCCCGTCTCATTGACTGCCGCGGCCCGCTCGTCCGCGAAGGCATCGCCGCTCTGCAATCCGGCGCCTTCCACATCTCCACCGCCGGCGTCACCTACTTCAACACCACGCCCATTGGACGCGCCGTCACCGGCACCATGCTAGTCACCGCCATGAAAGAGGATGGCGTCAACATCTGGGGGGACGGATCCACCTTCAAGGGAAACGACATCGAGCGCTTCTATCGCTACGGCCTGCTCGTCAATCCAAATCTCCAGGTCTACAAACCCTGGCTCGACCCCGTCTTCATTGATGAACTCGGTGGCCGCTCCGAAATGTCGGCCTTCCTGCAGCGCTCCGGCTTCGACTACAAAATGTCCGCCGAAAAGGCCTACTCCACTGACTCCAACCTCCTCGGCGCCACCCACGAAGCCAAAGACCTCGAGCAGCTCTCCTCCAGCATTCGCATCGTCGATCCCATCATGGGCGTCGCCTCCTGGCGCGACGACGTCCCGGTCCCCCGCGAAGAAGTCACCGTCCGCTTCGAAGAAGGCCTCCCCGTCGCCCTCAACGGCCGCGACCTCCCCAATCCCGTCGAGCTGCTCCTTGAAGCCAATCGCATCGGCGGCCGCCACGGCCTCGGCATGAGCGACCAGATCGAGAACCGCATCATCGAGGCCAAGAGCCGCGGCATCTACGAAGCCCCCGGCCTCGCCCTGCTCTTCATCGCTTACGAGCGCCTCATCACCGGCATCCACAACGAGGACACCATCGAGCAGTACCGCGAGAACGGCCGCAAGCTCGGCCGCCTCCTCTATCAGGGCCGCTGGTTCGATCCCCAAGCCATCATGCTCCGCGAATCTGCGCAGCGCTGGGTCTCGAGCCCCATCACCGGCCAGGTCACCCTCGAGTTGCGCCGCGGCAACGACTATTCGATCCTGAACACAGAATCGCCCAACCTCACCTTCCACCCCGAGCGCCTCAGCATGGAGAAGACTGACTCCGCCTTCTCCCCCCGCGACCGCATCGGCCAGCTCACTATGCGCAACCTCGACATCACTGACACCCGCGCCAAGCTGATGACCTACGCCGAAAGCGGCCTCATCACCCTCAGCCATGGCTCCGAAATGCCCCAACTCAACAGCGGCGCCACCAAAGGCGAGGAGAACGAATGACCGATCAGCCCGCCAAAATGTGGTCTGGCCGTTTCCGCGCTGCCCCCGATCCACAATTCGAAGCCTGGCAGCGCTCGCTCTCCTTTGACGCACGCCTGCTGCCTCAGGAAATCGCCGCCAGCCAGGCGCACGCCCGCACCATCGCCGCCGCCGGCATCCTCTCGCCTGCCGAGCTGCAGACGACCCTCCGCGGCCTCGACACCCTCCTCGCACAATCTGCGCCCGACTCCACGGCCTCCTCCCACGCCGAAGACATCCACCACTTCGTCGAACTTTCTCTCACCGCGGAAATCGGTGACCTCGCCCTCAAACTCCACACCGGTCGCAGCCGCAATGAGCAGATCGCCACTGACCTCCGTCTCTTCGTCCGTGACGCCATCGACGTCACCGTTGCGCAGCTCATCGCGTGGGCCCTCGCCCTTCTCGAACACGCGCGCGACGCGGAAACCGCGGCCATGCCCTCCTACACCCATCTCCAGCGCGCGGAGCCCGTGCTCCTCGCCCACTGGCTCCTCGCTTATGTTGAGATGATCCTCCGCGACATCTCCCGCTTTGAAGATTGTCGCGCCCGCCTCAACTTCTGCCCGCTCGGCTCAGGAGCCGTCGCCGGCGCCACCCTCGCTCTCGACCGCACCATTGCCGCCGCCGCGCTCGGCTTCACCGCCCCCACCGCCAACAGCATGGACGCCACCTCCGACCGTGACTTCGCCCTCGAATTCGCCCAGGCCGCCTCCACCCTCGGCGTGCACCTCTCGCGCTTTGCCGAGGAGCTCACCCTCTACTCCACCGCGGAGTTCGGCTTCCTCGATCTCCCCGAAGAATTCTCCACCGGCTCCAGCGCCATGCCCCAGAAGAAAAATCCCGACCTTACCGAGCTGCTGCGCGGCAAGAGCGCCCGCCTCCTCGGAGCCGCCACCACCCTCGCCACGCTGCTCAAGGGCCTGCCTCTCGCCTACAACAAGGACATGCAGGAAACCCAGGAGCCCGTCTTCGAAGTCGCCGATACTCTCTCGGGCATCCTCCGCCTGCTCCCCGACTTTACCCGCGCCCTCCACTTCCGCCACGACCGCATGCTCGCCGCCACCCAGTCCGGATTCCTCAACGCCATGGCTGCCGCCACCTACCTCGTCCACAAAGGCGTCCCCTTCCGCAAGGCGCACGAAAAGATCGGTAATGCCGTCCGTTACAGTCTCGACAAAGGCTGCGAGCTCGGCGACCTCTCCCTTTACGAACTCCGCCAGTTCGGCAACGAATTCGAGGACAACTTCTTCGCCGCCGTCTCTCTGCAGTCCACTCTCGACTGCCACGACGTCATCGGCGGCACCGCCCGCGCCCGCGTCCAGACGGCGCTGGCGGAAACCCAGCGACGCATCGATGCCCTGACTGCGCGGTACGCGCCGCCACCCGCACCGGAGGTGCCCCGTGCGCGTGCGTAAGGCCCGCCTCCAGGACGCCACCAACATCTACGAACTGGTCAACAGCCTCTCCGGCGACGGCACCCTGCTCCGCCGCGCCTTCGCCGAAATCTGCGAGAACGTCCGCGACTTCACCGTCGCCGAGTCCGAAGGCAGCATCTTCCTCGGCTGTGGAGCGCTCCACCTCTATGGACCCCACCTCGCCGAAGTCCGTTCGATCGTCGTCCTTCCCGAAGCAAAAAGCCACGGTGTCGGTGGCGAATTGTTGCACGCGCTGCTCGCCGAAGCCGAAGACCACGGCGTCGGCTGCGTTTGCCTCTTCACCCGCATACCCGACTTCTTCTTCCGCTACGGCTTCCGCGAGGTCGAGGACCGCACCGCCCTCCCCGACAAAATCTTCAAGGATTGCCAGAACTGTCCGCGCCTCTACAAATGCGACGAAGTCGCCATGGCCCGGGGACAGGTCCCGCGCGTCTCCATCCTCGGCCCTCGCATCGAAGCGGAACAACTCGTCCGCCTCACTGTATAACTGGTGTCATCCTGAGCGAGCTTTCCGATTTGTTGCGCCGCTTCTGGCGCAACAGTAATTCAGACGCGAGTCGAATGGACCTGCATTCCCTTGTCGCCGCCACGTGCCAGACGGCGCCCTGAGCCCTGCTTTTCTAAACGCTAATCGCTGTCTTTCCACACATACGCATCCGCCTGCGGCAGCCCCACATGTGCCAGCACCCGGCACACAAACTGCTTCGCCATCTCCTCGGAATCCACCGGCTTGTTATAAAACGCAGGAATCATCGGAAAGATCGTCGCCCCCGCGTCCGCCGCCAGCCCCATATTGCGAATGTGAATCTTGTTGAACGGCGTCTCCCGCAGGCACAGAAGCAGCGGCCGCCGCTCCTTCAGGCACACATCCGCCGCTCGCTGGATCAGATTGTTCGCCAGCCCGTTCGCAATCCCCGCCAGCGTCCCCATGCTGCAAGGCATCACGATCATCCCCTGCGACGGATAACTCCCGCTCGCAATCGATGCCCCAATATCGTTGTCGCTGTGCTGCGTAACCTTCGTCGATGGAGCCCTCAGCAGCTTCTCCACCAGCCCCGCCCGCCCGGAAATCCCCAGTTCCTCAGCCAGCACCCGCAGCGCATTTTCCGACGCGATGAAGTGCACCCGCGCCACGCGCTCATCAGCCTCCAGAGCCCGCAGCAGCGCCCGCCCAAACACAACGCCGCTCGCTCCCGTTACCGCCACCGTTACATTCCAGGCGTCCGTCATGCGTGCGGCTCGTGGTCTCCGCCCGAGCCCAGAACCCGCGCAAAAATCGCGTCCACGTTCTCCAGCTGCCGCCCCAGGTCGAACGTCCGCTCCAGCTTCTTCGCGCTCAGCTTCCCGGTGATCGCCGCATCGGCCCCGATCAGCTCGCGAAACACCAGGTCGTTCTGCCACGCGTTCATCGCGTGCCCCTGCACCAGCCGGTATGCCTCCTCGCGCTGCATCCCCGCCTCCGCCAGATCCAGCAACAGCTGCCCGCTGAAAATCAGCCCCCCCGTCGAGTCCAGGTTCTTCTGCATCCGCGCCGGATACACCCGCAGCTTCTCAATCAGATCCGCCGTCTTCGCCAGCAGATAGTCCGTCAAAATCGTCGAGTCCGGCAGAATCACCCGCTCCACTGACGAGTGCGAAATATCTCGCTCATGCCACAGCGCCACATTTTCCAGCGCCGCCTGGCTGTTCGCCCGCACCACCCGCGCCAGCCCGCAAATCTGCTCCGCCGTAATGGGATTCCGCTTGTGCGGCATCGCCGACGAGCCCTTTTGCTTCTCCGAGAAAAACTCCTCCGCCTCCCGCACCTCGGTTCGCTGCAGGTGCCGCACCTCGGTCGCAATCTTGTCCAGCGTCGCCGTAATCACCGCCAGCGTCGCCACGTAATAGGCGTGCCGGTCCCTCTGGATCACCTGCGTCGCGATCGCCGCCGGCTCGAGGCCCAGCCGCTCGCAAATCCGCTCCTCATGCTCCGGGCTGATGTGCCCAAACGTCCCTACCGCTCCCGACAGCTTCCCCACCCGCATCTGTTCGGCTGCCGCCTCAAAGCGCCCCTGGTTGCGCCGCATCTCCGCGTACCAGTTCAGCACCTTCAGCCCAAACGTCGTCGGCTCCGCGTGCATGCCGTGCGTCCGGCCCACCATCGGCGTGTTCTTGAACTCCAGCGCCCGTGCCCGCAGCACGTTCATTAGCCGGTCAATGTCTTCGCAGATGAGCGCCGACGCCGCCTTCACCTGCAGCGCCTGCGCCGTGTCCACCACATCGTTCGAAGTCAGCCCGTAGTGCAGCCACCGCGCCTCCGGACCTACCTTCTCCGCCACCGCCGTCGTAAAGGCGATCACGTCGTGCTTCACTTCGGCTTCAATCGCATGGATGCGCTCCAGATCGAAGCCGCCCTTTTTGCGGATCGCCTGCGCCGCCTCGCGCGGAACAATCCCATCCTCGGCCAGCACCTCGCTGGCCACAGTTTCCACTTCCAGCCACGCGCGGAATCGGCTTTCCTCGCTCCAGATGCGCCCTATCGCGGGCCGAGTATATCGCGGAATCAATGCAAAAGTCCTCCGGGGAACTTCTCATTCTACCGTCGCAGCCGTCTTCAGCAATCGCAGCCCCGGCTATCGAAGAGCACCTGTGGTTCTGCAGGAAACCACCCCGGACCCGTTGCGCAGCTCGGTCACCGGCACTTTCCAGGTATGGAAACCAACCTCCTGGATGGCGGCAAGAATCTCATCGTGGGAACGGATCCCGCCCAGAGGAGGATCGACCAGGTTCGCCCGCTGCGTCCCGTCAACCGTCTGGCGAAAGCTGGTGCGCGACTCCAGTTCCAGCTCACGATGCGAGCCTTTGCCATGAGCCTCGAATGCAAAGGCGAATCCCTGGGAGTGCGTCGGCGTCGTGAAGTCAATCAGGTAGAGAGCACCCGACTGGCCTCCGGTGACCGTCCCCAGCTCCAGTTCATACGGATCGTCACGGGACAGATCGAACCAGTCTCCACTCGCTGTGGCGACGCAGTGCCCAGCCTCGACCACCAGCTCGGGCGGTACCTGAGCGTTTTGCGCCTTAACGTACCCGCCAAGACACACCAGAAGACTGAGAACGAGGAATCTCACGAGGGTCCTCCTGTGGCAGCGCGGTCACCCAGGGGTTTCCTTGACTAAGATGATAAGAAATTGAATGGGAGCAGCGACTCAATGGAAAATATGACCAACATCGTGACAATTGCCAGCTTCACCGAGCCCGTCGAAGCCGAAATGGCCAAACTTCGCATCGAATCCGCGGGCATCGAAGTCTTCCTCTCCGGCGAAAACGCCCGCATCATGGAACCCGGCCTCGGCCCTCTCCAACTGCTGGTCCGCTCCGACGATGAGGCCGACGCCCGCGCCATCCTTGCCGATCCCGGAGAGCCGGAGTCCGACAATGACGCCCAAATGTCGTAGCACGATATATCGTGCTACGATAGACACATGAATTTCAGCGTAGGCCCCAGTGTCGCTTCCATTGCCACCAGCGGACACCCCCATCATACGTCCAGGGAGCCGGCCCACCTCACCCGTGCCCAGATGCGCCGTCTCGCGGAGTTTCGTTTCCAGCTAAGAAAGTTCCTGCATTTCAGCAGTCTCGCCGCCGGCGCTGCCGGCATCCGCGCGCAGCAGTATCAGCTCCTGCAGTGTGTCTGGGGCATGCCCGAAGAGCTCGACCCCACCATCGCCAACGTCGCCGCTCGCATGCTCCTCAAGCACAATAGCGCCGTCGAGCTCGTGGACCGCACGATCGAACAGGGCCTGCTCCGCCGCTGTCCCGATCCCACCGACCATCGCCGCATCCTGCTTCGTATGACGACTCTGGGCGAAAAGCTCCTCGGCTCGCTCGCCGCCTGGCACTTGCGCGAACTCGAAGAAACGGGCCCTGAGCTCATCCGTTCGCTGCGCCGCGTTCTCCTCGCGCCGCAGCAGCCCGCAAACGGATCCACCGGCACCAACGGCCATCACGAGAAGGAGAGCACGCGCGAAAAGCCGGCCTTGCGCCGCGCCTAGCAGCTCGTAGTCGGCTACGAACTCCTGGCTGTCGGCTGCCTCTCTAGAACCACAACTGATTGCGTGCGCCACCTGCCGCGGCCACCTTCAGGTCGGCCTCATTCTCGGTAAGCTCCGGAACATACCGGTCGTCCTGGTGCTCCGACTCGCCATACGCTTCCCGCGTGATCTCCACGACCCCTCGGGTGACCTCTACAGCTACCATAGCGATCGCCAGCGTCATCGAAAGCGCTCCGTACAGCCGCAGGTCCGGCCACGGGCCGTTATGCAATAGCTGTCTCCCCAGAAGCGCGCAGGCGAACTGCAGGATCGCCGCCGGCGCCGGAAATCGTACAGCCAGAACCCCCGCTGGCAGCACCGAAAAGGCAATCAGCGCGAGCGCGGGTTGGTACCCGGCCGCCCCATGCCAGACGCTGTGGCCATGCTCCAGCAGCAGCATGCCGTACACGCAGTCGATCCCGGCTAGACAAACTTTCAGCACCCGCAGCGCCATGCGGCCTTTCTCTTGGGAAACGCGTCGCATTTTACGCAGCCTATGCTGCGCGCGGCGCCTTTCCAGCGGAAGGAAACGGAAGACGGTAATCGCCGTTTCCCCTCCGTTCCCATTTTGGAATGTTCTTTGGGACCCGGCGCTCCAACCAAAGTTGTACCAAAAATGCAATCTTTGTCCCGACGCGCTCCCACCCCCTTCCCGCCTATTCTGTTTTTGCAAACGAAAACAGCCTCCCTGAACCCCGGGCGCACGAGAGCGTCCGGGGCCTTTTCTTTGCCCTGCTGACCGCGGCCCACTCAGGAAATGAAAAGTTCAGCTTTTACGCATTGCCCTCGCCACACCGCCGGGTCAACGTTTCTGCGCGCGCGGGGAACGGGCTCCGCCGCGGTAAGCTCGCCTCGCCACCGGCTGCCGTTCCCCGCGCGCCCGGGGGACCGTCGAAAATGAGTGACCCCGTGGACTGTTTTGTATCGTCGATTTAGGGAAAGCAGATCCGTCGCGGGCAGGTTTACGCCAGCCCGCCAGCCCGCTTCAGCGCAGGGATGTCCAGCTTCACCATCTGCATCATCGCCGCCATTGCGCGCTTGCCCCCCTCGGCATCCCTGCCCTGCAGCAGCTCACCGATGTTAGCCGGGACCACCTGCCAGCAGACGCCGAACTTGTCCGTCAGCCAGCCACACTGCATTTCCTGACCACCGGCGGCGAGCTTCGCCCACATCGCGTCGATCTCCGTCTGCGTCTCGCAGGGAATAACAAACGAAATCGCAGGCGTGAACTGGTAATGCGGTCCGCCATTGAGCGCGACAAATCCGATCTCGCCGATTGTGAAGGCCACGGTCAGCACCGATCCAGCTGGGTTCGGCCCCCCTTCCGACGCACGCAGCGCCGCCCCACGCTTCGCGTTGGGAAAGACCGAGAGGTAGAACTCGACCGCTTCTTCGGCGTTGTCATTGAACCAAAGGAATGGCTTGATTTTCTGCATGCTGGCTTTCCTCAATGGTTTGGGCGCGAACGGGCGCTCAATCCTCCCGCCGGCGATGGCTCCAATCACCAGCAGGGGCTCCTTCCCCAACGCCACTTCAGCCGGCAGCGGATTATCGGGCGAGTCGTGCGACAGATCCTCCTGGCAGGCGAAGAAGCGCAGGAACGGCCTGCGCTTCTTCGTGTCATGGTCACGAATCGTACCCCGCAGCACAGGATACTGCTCCTCAAGCGCGTCCAGCACCCGCCGCAGGGTCACGGGTTCGGCGACCTTCAGCGTTACTTCGCTGTTCACGTTCGCCAGCACCCGCAGGTGGTGCGGCAGCTCCACACGGATCATGGCAGCGTCTGCACCTCCACCGACAGGACCGCCGGCAGATCCCGCACGATCGGCTTCCAGGAATCGCCGGCATCCGGGGAGACATACACCTGGCCGCCGGTGGTCCCGAAGTACACCCCGCACTGGTCCAGCGTGTCTACGGCCATCGCGTCGCGCAGCACGTTCACGTAGCAGTCCTTCTGGGGAAGCCCGTTGGTCAGCGACTCCCACTCGTTGCCGCCGCTCTTGCTGCGCCATACCTGCAGCTTGCCGTCCAGGGGGAAGTGCTCGGAGTCGCTTTTGATCGGCGCCACGTAGACGGTTTCCGGCTCATGCGAATGAATGTCGATGGCAAAGCCGAAATCCGTAGGCAGATTGCCGCTCACCTCACGCCAGCTGTCGCCGGCATCGTCGCTGCGCATCACATCCCAGTGCTTCTGCATGAAGAGCACGCCTGGCCGCTTCGGATTCATCGCAATGTGGTGCACGCAATGACCGACCTCTGCGTTCGGATCGGGAATGAACTGGGAGCGCAGACCCTGGTTGATCGGCTTCCAGCTCCTGCCGCCATCATCCGTGCGGAATGCCCCCGCTGCTGAAATCGCGATGTAGATACGGTCCGGATCTTTGGGATCGAGGACGATGGTATGCAGACACAGGCCGCCCGCTCCCGGCTGCCACTTCGGACCCGTACCGTGGCCGCGCAGCCCGGACAGCTCCTGCCACGAGTGCGCGCCGTCCTTCGAGTGAAACAGCGCCGCATCCTCGACACCCGCATACACCGCCTCCGCATCCGTCAGAGAGGGCTCAAGGTGCCATACCCGCTTGAATTCCCACGGGTGCTGCGTTCCATCGTAGAACTGGTGAGTCGTAAGCGGCTTGCCGCTCTTCTCCGACGTGTCGTAGACAAAGCGGTTCGCTTCGCCCATGGGAAATCCCTCGGGACTCTTCTGCACGCCGCCACCCGGGGCCTGCCAGGTCTTGCCGCCGTCGTCGGAGCGCTGGATCACCTGCCCCGACCAGCTGCTGCACTGCGAGACGTAGATCCGCTCCGGATTCACCGGCGATCCCTTCATGTGATAAATCTCCCACCCGGCGAAGAACGGTCCGCTGACTTCCCACTGGTCCCGCTTGCCGTCCGCGGTGAGGGTAAAGGCGCCCTTCCGGGTTCCGACCAGCACACGCACTTTGCTCATGCCTGCTCCTTTGAAGTCAAGTTCTGGATTTTGTCCACGAGCCTACATCGGTTTCGAAACATTGATCATCCACGGCGTCCCGAACCGATCGGTAAAATCCGCATAGCGTTTCGCCCAGAACGTCTCCTGCAGCGGCATTCTCACGTTGCCGCCTTCCGAGAGTTGCCCGTAGACACCCTCGGCCGTTTCGACATCCGGCAGTTCCAGGCAAACCGCCAGTCCCTGCGCCTTCTGGAAATACTCCGGCGGCACATCGGAGCCGAGGATCGTCTGATCGCCAACCACCAGCGCCACATGCATCACCTTCTTCGCCCACTCCGGATACTTCGCCGCCATGGGGCTGTCGCCGAAGTTGAACAGGCCCTTAATTTTGCCGCCCAGCACCCGCTCGTAGGTGTGGAACGCCTCTTCGCATTGCCCGCTGAAATTCAGATACGGCGCGACCTTCACGACTCCTCCTTTATTGCCTGTTTGTTGTTGGTGGACTTATCGGCTGCTCCGCAGCGGCACCAGTTCCTGCAGTTTCGGATCCCGCAGCCACAAAGTGCCCCACACCAGAACGCCAAAATATACCGGGAAAAGCGTGTGGCTGAAGAGCGGCTCCTCAAGGCGTAGATTCGCCGCCACCGCTCCGCCCAGATAGCCCGTCAGCAGAATGGCCCCCAGAATCGAGGTCCGTGGAATAAGGTACAGAATCGTGCTTGCAAGCAGCACCGCGCCCAGCGGTGCCGACAACCCGATCGGCCAGCCAGCTTGCACAAATGACTCCGCCACCGGCTTCGGCTGGACGAACTTCATCGACACGTCGAACAGGAAGAACAGCGCCATCAATCCGGTAATCACGCGGCCCGTCCACAACCGTACCCTGGAAATACTCGTCACGTCTTTCCCCATTGAGCGCGCTCCCATCGTTGCTTCCGCCACGACTTTCCTCCATATCCACTTTGTGAAATCCTGCACCGCTGTAGTCCGGGGAACCTTACGCTCCCTTTCTTACGCTTTTCCGTCCTTTGGCCCATTGCGCCGCGGTCCGCCCAGCCAGGGAAGGATCGGCGTGGGATCCCGGTCTTTCCAGCGCCGCCGCGTCTCCGCCAGGATCGCCTCCCGATTCGCTGCCATGTGCACGACCACTTGCGCCGGAACCCCGGTCTGTTCGTGCTCGGCCCCCCAGATCAGCAGCTCCAGCATCACCGGCGCCAGATCGATTCCCTTCTGCGTGAGCCGATAGTTCACCCTGCGACGGTCCTCCGGATCCGGCTCCCTCTCGACCACGCCCGACCGTTGCAAACGCCGCAGCCGCTCCGCGAGGATGTTCGTGGCGATGCCTTCGCCCGACTCCACAAAATCCTGGAACCTCTCAAAACCTCGCACCATCAGATCGCGCACGATCAGCAGCGACCATCGGTCGCCGAAGACTTCGAGCGAGGTGCTGACCGGACATCCGGAACGGCGCTGGGGAACGGCCTTTCGAGGCACGTCCGCCAATCTAACAACGATTACTTGTGAATTGCAAGTCTTCTTCAGCGAATTTTTCTCAATTGTCGGGAACAACAAAAAGGCCACCCCCTGCGGGGTGGCCTTTTCATCATGCGATGTTGCAGTTCGATGCCTATTGTGGCGGCTCCTGCGAGACACCCGTGGGGTTTTGTGGCTGGGGTTGCGGCTGAACCGGAGGATTCTGCGGGTTCGCCGGAGGATTACTCGGCGGCATGCCCTGCGGGGTAGGGGCAGGCGGCTGCGCCGTGATCGGTGCTGTTCCCGGCGGCACCGGCTGGGAGTTCGCCGGAGTGGGCGCCTGTTCCTGCACGCCAATGGACGCGCCTGAAACCACCATCTCGACACGCCGATTCTTTGCCCGTCCCGCCGCGGTGGAATTATCCGCGACCGGATCGGCCATGCCGAGCCCCTGGGCCGAAATGTTGTTCGGCGAGACGCCCTGCGCGATCAGGAAGGACTGTACCGCCATGGCGCGCTTCTCGGAGAGCTGCTGGTTGTATTGCTGAGAGCCGACGTTGTCGGTATAGCCTTCCACCTGCACTTTCAGGTTGGGATAGGTCAGCAGGATGCCGGAGACCTTGGCCAGCTTGATCTCGGCATCGGTCTTCAGGTCGAATTTGTTGAAGCCGAAGAGTACATCGGACATATTCACGATCAGCCCGCGCGCGGATTCCTGGGTATTCAGGACCTGGTTGAGTTGTTCGCGGAGCCTTTCGCGCATCTGCTCGGCCTGTTGCCGCGCCTGGGCCTCAGCCTGCTCGGCAGCCTGCTGTGCGGCCTGCGCTTTCGCCTGTTCGGCCCGAGCCGTCTCAGCTGCCGCTTCAGCCGCCTGTTGCTGGTGCTGCGCCGCTTCCGCCTGTGCTTCGGCCTGCTGCTGTTGTTGCTTCGCTGCTTCTGCCGCCAGCGCCGAGTCCCGCGCCTGTTTCTTCGCCGCCTGTTCCGCGGCGCGCTGCGCGGCGTCTTCCTCGGCCTTCTTCCGGCGGATGGTCAGGATGCGCGAATCCTCGGCTGTCTGCACCGCCTCGCGCGCATAAGTGATCTCCTGCTTCATCTCCTTTTGGTGAATATCCATCTGCTGAGCGTTGTAGAGGTCCTGCTTCGCCTGGGCGATGCTGTCCGGTGCATACTTTCCGGCGCCCTCGACATCGGCGATCTGCACCGCATTGATCGCCTCATACAGATCCAGCGGCGAGCGGTCGTTGCGCGTAATCGGGTGCAGCACTGAGTGCGCTCCCGCTGTCTGCGTGTAAGCGCCGCGCGGCAGCAAACTGTAGTGCGCATTCACCGACTCCAGCACGCCGCTGGTTTTGTCGTTGATGACAAAGTTCTGCATCACGACTACATCGCTGGGCATAGTCACCGCGAAATAGGGCTCGGCGGTCAGGATCAGCCCAAAGGACTGCAGATTGGTCGTCACCGTGGTATCCGCTTTACCGTTGCGTCCCCAGAGCAACTCACCCAGATTGATGGGGCGACCCTCTGGAGTAATGGCCCACAGCACGTAGGTCAGGTACTCCACGCCAAAACTGTTCGCCGGTATCAGGCCTTCCACATGGACTTTGATCTGCGTGCGCCCGTTCAGGCTGTTCACCTCGGCGCCGCCCTTCGCCAGGGGCAGCAACTCGGTACCGCGGAAACCGATTTTTGTGGAGCCGCTGCGATGAAAATAGTTAATGGCCGGAATGTTGCGCCCGACCACGGTGATCTTGTAGATCGGGACACCGTTCTCCGTCTGGCCCTGCGGCTGTTGCTCCTGCTGCGGCCAGCGATCCGTCGTTGTGGGGTTCGCCTCCTGTGCCACAAGCGTTCCGCCCCCGGCCAGCACCACCACCAAAACCCAGACCCTCTTCATGTCCCTCGTCCCCCGCTTTTTGACCCAGATTTACAGAGATGCGGCGCCGCACCGCCCGGTCACCCGGCTCGCGACGAATCCCGTGCGGGGAAGCTGAGTCGTTACTCCCCCGAGCGAGCCCGGCCTTCTGCCGCGGGCCGCGGCTAAGGGCCTTCTTCGGGTTTACCATGACTTCCGATGCCCGTCGCCGCCATGTTCCTCGATCTGCGCATCGAGCACGCCCAATCGCTCAAGGATAGGCGCCAGGTTGTCCGCAGCCTGAAAGAAAAGCTCGCTCACGGTTTCAATATTTCGATCGCCGAAATGGATGAGCCCCTCACCTGGCAATCCGCCACCCTGGGGGTCGCCGCCATCTCCGGATCGCGCGATTACCTTACCGGTCTGATGGCACAAGTCGAGAGTGCCGCGGTCCGCATCGCTCAGGGACTTGGGGCAGAGGTATCCATCTCCTGGGATTTCCTCGATCCAGGGCCGGCAGAATAGCGGGCGCTTTTCATCGATTCGCGGCTCGTACCCGCGCATTTACGCATGTATGATGGCCGTGCCGCGGCCCTGGCTCGGTCCTGTTCCCAGGCGGCCGCAGCAGTGGCCGCGTCTCTGCTGTCGCTCCCCTTCCCGGATATATAACGGGGCGGCCGATCCCTATGCAGTGTCCCGGAGGGACCATGAAACTTATCCTCAGTTCACTCGCAGCTCTGCTCCTGTTTACCCTTCCCGGTGTGGCGCAGCAACGCCCTGAAAGCCACCCCGCGGCGAATCCCCATGGGGCTCCGCAGAAGGGAGCGCGCGGCGTGCATCCCATCCCCGTTGGCCCGGCACGTCCTCCTGTAGGCGGCGGACACATTCCCAGCCACGGTCCCCAGGTCCACGTTCCTCTGCAGCAGGGCAAGCCCGATGCGCCAGGTCATCCCGCAACCCCGCACGTGGATGCGCGCAACGACCACTGGATCGGCCACGCGCCGTCGCCATCCCGCAATTACCACCTGGACCATCCCTGGGAGCATGGCCGTTTCCCCGGACCCATCGGAGCCCGTCAGATGTGGCGGTTGGCCGGCGGCGGGCCCGACCGTTTCTGGTTCGGCGGCTACTACTTCAGCGTTGCTCCGGCAGATCTTGCCAATTGCGATGGCTGGCTCTGGGACTCCGACGACATCGTGCTCTACCCCGATCCGGACGATCCTGGCTGGTACCTTGCCTACAATGCTCGTCTCGGCACCTACGTCCACGTGATGTATCTCGGAAGTTGATCGCTGCGGTAGGGGACGGGGCGGCCGGAACCCTCCGCGTTGCCCCGCCTCCGCCGCAGTGCCACACTGAAAAGCAGATGCCCCGCATTGCTCCTGTCAGTTCTCCGTCTGTCGCCATCCTCTCAGTCGAGCATCTGTCGAAGCAGTACGGCCCCGACGTCGCCGTGGACAATATCTCGTTTTCGGTCGGTGCTCAGGAGATCCTCGGGCTCCTGGGTCCCAACGGCGCGGGCAAAACGACCACCATCAACATGATTCTCGGCGTGCTGGCGCTCACCTCTGGCACCATCGCCATCGATGGCTGCGACCTCGCCCGCCGCCGCCGTCAGGCCCTCAGCCGGACCAATTTCGCCGCCGTTTACGCGCCGCTGCCCGGCAACCTCACCGTCGTGCAGAATCTCCGCGTCTTCGGCCTGCTCTACGCCGTACCCGATCTGCGCGGGCGCATTGAGGAGACTCTGCGCGACTTCGATCTGATTCGGTTTCGCAATACAAAATGCGGCCTGCTCTCCTCCGGAGAACAGACCCGCGTGGCTCTTGCAAAGGCCATGCTCAATCGGCCGCGCCTTCTGCTGCTGGACGAGCCCACCGCCTCGCTGGACCCGGCGATTGCGCGCGAAATCCGCGCGATGATTCGCGATTTCGCCGCGCGCACCGGCGTCGGCGTCCTCTGGACTTCGCACAACATGGTCGAAGTCTCCACAGTCTGCCACCGCGTGCTGTTTCTCGCGCACGGGAAAATCCTGCTCGAGGGCGATCCACGCACTCTGCCCGGCGACCATGGCCATGCCACGCTGGAAGACCTCTTCGTCGCCGTGGCCCGCGAGCCCCTGACTCTGCGCATGCCCCAGGAGCAGGAGTGATGCTGCTTATCCCGCGCCGTCCCGCCGGCCTGCTGCTCCGCCAGTTTTATCTGCTGCGCGGCAGTCCTGCGCGCGTCGTGCCCCTCTTTGCCTGGGTCGCGATCGACATCATCCTCTGGGGATTCATCACCCGTTACCTCAACTCCGTCTCCGCAGCACGCTTCAATTTCGTGCCCGCGATGCTGGGTGCGGTGCTGCTCTGGGATTTCATGTCGCGCGTGATGCAGGGCATTACCACGGCGTTTCTTGAGGACGTCTGGTCGCGGAATTTCCTCAACCTCTTTGCTTCGCCCCTCAGCGTCTCGGAGTACCTGGTGGGTCTGGTCCTCGCCAGCGTCGCCACCAGCGTCGTGGGTTTGCTGGCCATGGTCGCGCTGGCTACGCTGGCGTTCGGCCTGTCCTTCTTGGTCTATGGATCGATGCTGGCCGCATTTCTGCTGGTGCTCTTCCTGTTCGGGATTTCGCTTGGCATTTTCGGCTGCGCGCTCGTCCTGCGCTTCGGTCCAGCGGCAGAGTGGTTCATCTGGCCGATCCCGGCCTTCATCTCGCCCCTGGCCTGCGTCTTTTATCCGCTGTCGGTTCTGCCCCACTGGATGCAGTACCTGGCGCGCCTGATCCCGCCCAGCTATGTTTTCGAGGGGATGCGGGGCGTGCTCCTCGGCCACCAGGTCGCAGCCGCCCCGCTCACCATCGGCGGCGCTCTCGCCGTCCTCTACCTGCTGCTCATGGCGCGGCTGTTCACCGGTGTCTACGGACACGCCGTGCGTACGGGGCTGATCGCGCGCTACTCGGCCGAAACCGTGAGCTGAGCGCCCTGGAACCAGCCTTCACCTGGTGTCGTTCCGGCCAAGGCCTGATAATCAACTGAATGCCTCGCTCGGTCACCGGTAAGAAGCACAATGCCCGCTCCGCCCTGGAGGGGTCTCTGGCGCAGCCGCCTGAATTGCCCGTCATCGCGATCGTTGGTCGCCCCAACGTCGGCAAGTCCACGCTCTTCAACCGGCTCACCGGCAGCCGCCGCTCAATCGTGGGCAACGAACCGGGCATCACCCGCGACCGCATTTACGGCGAGGTCGGCTGGAACGGCCGCCTCGCGCGCCTCGTCGACACCGGCGGCATCATCCCCGACGACGACGCCCTCATCCCATCCGAAATCTTCCGCCAGGCCCGCCATGCGCTCGAGGAAGCCAGCGCCATCATTATGGTGATCGACGGCCGCACCGAACTGGCCGCGCCCGACATGGATCTTGCCCGGTTGCTCCTGCGCACCGGCAAACCTCTTTTCCTGGCTGTCAATAAGATCGACACGGAGGCCATGAACGCCGCCGCTGAAAACTTCCGCCTCCTCGGCATTCGCAACCTCATCGCCATTTCCGCCGAGCATGGACACAACATTGGCGACCTGCTCGACGAGGTCTTTGCGGTGCTGCCCGCGCCGGAAATCTCCGATGAAACCGCTGCCGTGCCGGACATGCCGTCGGACGAGACAAGCCATTCTGCAGATGATTTGCTTCGGACTCACGGCGAATTCGAGCAGGCCGAAACCCGCGTCGCCATCATCGGCCGCCCTAACGTCGGCAAATCCACGCTGCTGAACGCCCTCACCGGCAACACGCGCGCCATCGTCTCGCCGGTCGCCGGCACCACCCGCGACGCCGTTGACGAGGTCATCCGCTACAAGGATCATGATCTTCGCCTCATCGACACTGCCGGCATTCGCCGCAAAGGCAAAACGAAGCTGATGGCGGAAAAGCTCTCCGTTGTGATGGCGCGAAGGCATCTGGAGGCCGCCGACCTCGCCCTTCTCGTCATCGACGCAACCGAGGGCGTCACCGCCTCCGACGCCACCATCGGTGGCTACGCGCACGAAAGCGGCCGCTCAGTGGTCATCGTCGTCAATAAGTGGGACCTGGTCACTACCGGCCGGAGCGACAACAAGCCCCCGGCCGACAAAGCCATCTTCGAACGTCAGCTCCGCTCGGTCCTCAAATATCTCAGCTATGCACCGGTCCTCTTCATTTCCGCCTCTGAGGGCCGCGGCATTTCGCGTGTTCTCGACACCGTTCTCCGCGTGGCAGCCGAACGCCGCAAGCGTGTCGGTACCGGACCCATGAACCGCTTCCTTCAGAAGATCGACTTTCAGCGGGCGAGCGTTCCCATGGCCAAACGGGTGCGCATCTACTACATGACCCAGGCATCGGTAGCGCCACCCACCTTCATCCTGTTCACCGATCGCGACGTGAAGCTGCACTTCTCGTTCGAGCGCTTTGTCGAGAATCAAATCCGTGCAGCCTTTGGCTTTGAGGGCTCACCAATTTGGTTCCGGGTCCGCTCCCGCAATGAGGCTCCTTCCCGGTAGCAGCTGCGCGCGCGACAGATCGGCGTATTTTGGCAACGTCTTGAGCGCGGCAGGTATCGAAAGAAAGTAGATGCGGTAACGCTTCAGAAACCGACCAAGGAGGATGGATGTCCCGAATACGGACGAAATCAACTGAATCGGCAGGAAAGCGAGCTGTTTTTACCGATCCGCAGGCTCGCGGAGGGAGAAGCGCTCGGGCTGAGTTCATGTCTGCGAGGCCTCTGCTCGAATTTGACCTGATCTCCGGAGGGCAGCTGAAAATTCCCAGTCTCTTTTATGGAGGCGAAACCAGGGCGGGCGGCTAAGCTTCCACGGAAAGCGTTCTGTGGAAGCGGACGAAGCATCGACCCGGCAATCCGGGATTCGAAAACGGAACGGGCTGTTCGGAAACGGACAGCCCGTTTTCCTTTGTGCGAACTGTCGACCTCATTCCTTCGTATCCTCCTCAGAAATCCAGATATTCTGGAGCCACCGAGCGCCGTCGTACATCCAATGCTCAATTTCGAGCAAGATCGTTCACGGTAACCTCCGAGCCCTGTCAGGCGTGCTGTATCCTGAGAGGCTTGTTCGACTTCTTTTTTATTTGGGTCGGCATCGATCCTGGTTCGAGGACGCAGCTTTGAAAAAGTATCTCGTCACTATCTCTGCCTTGCCGCTCTTGCTGGCTGCCGGAATTGCCGGCTGCGGAAAGGCGCAGCCGCAACAGCCGGTGGGCGCCGGCATGCAGGCTCTCCCGGTGCAAACCATGACCATTGCGGAACAGCCAGTTCCCCAGTCGGGCCAGTACGTGGCCACCATCAAATCGAGGCGTTCGGCCACCATCAACCCGCAGGTCAGCGGCAATCTCACCCGGATCCTCGTCCACTCCGGCGATCAGGTCAAAGCAGGCCAGCTCCTGATGGAAATCGACCCTGCCAAGCAGGAGGCTACCGTCGCTTCCCAGGAAGCGACCGATCAGCAGCTGCAGGCCGTATACAAGTACAACCAGTCCCAGATCGCCCGCCAGCGTCAGCTCTTTGCCGACGGCATCATAAGCAAAGACACCATCGACCAGTCAGAGCAGGCTTACGCCAGCGCCAAAGCGAATTACGATTCTGCGCTGGCCACCCTGAAGTCGCAGCAACAGGAGCTTGGCTACTACCGCATTACGGCTCCGTTTGCCGGAACCATCGGCGATATTCCCGTCCACATCGGCGACTACGTCACATCCAGCAACATGCTGACCACTCTGGATGAAAACAAGGACCTGGAAGCCTACGTCTACGTTCCGACCGACCGCTCCTCGCAGCTGCACGATGGCCTCGGAGTGCAGATCCTGGACAACAGCGGAAAGCCCATCGAGAAGACGGCCATCGACTTCATTTCGCCCCAGGTCGACGATGCGCTGCAGGGGATCCTGGTCAAAGCGCCGGTGCATTCCTCTTTGCTGCGCAACGAGCAGCTCGTCAAGGCCCAGGTCATCTGGAGCGTTTCGCCCAAACCCGTGGTTCCAGTGCTTGCCGTCAGCCGTCTTGGCGGACAGGCCTTCGTTTACGTCGCAAAAAGTTCCGGCAACGGGAAATTTGTCGCTCACCAGCAACCCATCGCCCTGGGTGAAACCGTCGGCAACAATTACGCCGTGCTCAGCGGGCTCGACAGCGGAGATAAAGTCATCGTCACCGGTACGCAGATGCTGATGGACGGCATGCCCGTGGCTCCCATGCCGGCCGGTCCGCCGCCCAATGCGCCTGCCCACGGGCTCTGAGGCGCTTCGACTCTCACGGATGAACTGCGAGGCTCAGCTTGGTTGATTTCTTTATTCACCGCCCGGTTTTTGCCACGGTCTGCGCGCTGCTGATCATCCTGGCTGGCGCCGTCGTGATTCCGTCGTTGCCCATCTCCCTGTATCCGCAGCTGGCGCCTCCTCAGGTCACAGTCACCAGCGCCTACATCGGCGCCAACGCCAGCCAGGTCGAGTCCGCCGTCACCGTTCCTCTGGAAGAGGCCATCAATGGCGTCCCCGGCATGCGCTATATCCAGTCCACCAGCGCGAATGACGGCACCAGCGCCATCACCACCACCTTCAATACCGGCTATCCACTCGACATCGCCGCTGTGGACGTGCAGAACCGCGTCTCTTCAGCCTCCGGCCTGCTGCCCGCCGAGGTGAACCAGACCGGCATCACCGTCAGCAAGGCGAACAGCAATTTCGTCTTCGGCGCCGGCATCTACGCCGAGCATGGCCAGTACAGCAACCTCTTCATGAGCAACTACCTTGATGTCTACATCAAGGATGCCATCAAGCGCGTGAAGGGCGTCGGCGATGTGCAGATCTTCGGAGTGGGCCAGTTCGCCATGCGCATCTGGCTCGATCCGGTCAAGCTCGGCGCTCGCGGTCTCACCGCTTCCGACGTCGTCGCAGCGCTCCAGGAGCAAAACGTCGAAGTGCCCTCGGGACAGCTGGGCGCGCCGCCCTCCAACAACCAGCAGGCCTTTCAGATTTCCGTCAACGTCGTCGGGCGTCTGACCACGCCTGAGCAGTTTGACGACATCGTCGTCAAGAACACCCCCAACGGCATCGTTCAGATCAAGGACGTCGGCCGCGCGGAGCTGGGCGCTTCGAGTTACGCCAGCACGCTCACCTTCAACGGCATTCCCGCGGTCGGCTTCGGGGTGATGCAGTTGAGCGACGCCAATGCCCTGCAGGTGGACCGCGACGCCAAAGCCGAGCTGGCGCGTCTCTCCAAATCCTTCCCGCCCGGCATGAAGTACGCCGTTGCCTTTGATACCACTACCATCGTCGGCGCCTCCATCCACGAGGTCATCAAGACCCTCATCGAAGCAATCCTCATCGTCATCGCGGTGATCTTCTTCTTCCTGCAGGACTGGCGTGCCACCCTCATCCCTGCCGTCACCATCCCGGTGTCGCTGGTCGGGACCTTCGCCTTCATCCGCATCTTCGGCTTCTCCATCAACTCGCTCACGCTGTTCGGCATCACCCTGGCCACCGGACTGGTGGTCGACGACGCCATCGTCGTCATTGAAAACGTCCAGCGCCATATTGCCGAGGGGGACCGCGAGCCCCACCATGCCACCTCCGCCGCCATGGTGGAAGTCACGGGCGCCGTCGTCGCGACGTCTCTTGTGCTGATCGCCGTTTTCGTTCCGGTATCGTTCTTCCCCGGAACCACCGGCATTCTCTATCGACAGTTCTCGCTGACCATCGCGTTTTCTATCGCCATCTCGGCGTTCAACGCGCTCACCCTTTCTCCGGCCCTCTCGGCGCTCATTCTGCGCCGTGACGAAAGCAAGCACACGGTGCTCCACCTGGCTGAGCGCGCCATCAAGGGGATGGGACGCGGCTACGCCCGCGCCATTCACGGCGTGCTGCGGGTGCGCTGGCTCATGGTGCTGCTGTTTGTTCTGGGCCTGTTCGGCGCTTATTGGGAATACACCCACGTGCCCACGGCCTTCGTTCCCGAAGAAGACCAGGGCTTCATGATGATCCTCATCCAGGCCCCGCAGGGAGCTTCGCTGGCCTACACCACGCACATTGAGGCCGAAGTGAGCGCCATGCTCAACAAGGACAAGGATGTGGCCGGAGCCTTCGCCATCGGCGGATTCAGCTTCAGCGGTAATGCGGCTAACTATGGCATGATGTTCTGCTCGCTCGCTCCCTACGACAAGCGCACAGCTCCCGAGGATTCTGCCGCGGCCATCGTCAATCGCTACCGCCGGCAGTTTTTCATGATTCCCGGCGCGCTGATCATTCCCATGGTTCCCCCCGCCATTAACGGCGTCGGCTCCTTTGGCGGGTTCCAGTTTGAGCTGGAGGACCGCGGCACCAACACCCTTGGCGATCTGGATCGCACCGCGCATATGATCGCCGCGCGCGCGACCCAGAACAAGGACCTCACCGGCATGTACACCAGCTTCACCTCAAACGATCCTCAGGTGCTGGTGCGCATCGACCGCGTGAAAGCCAAGGCCCTCGGGGTTCCCTTCAGCCAGATCTCTGACGCGCTGCAGGTCTACAT
The DNA here is from genome assembly GCA_036489655.1 of Acidobacteriaceae bacterium. GTDB lineage: Bacteria > Acidobacteriota > Terriglobia > Terriglobales > Acidobacteriaceae > Palsa-343. The sequence continues at coordinate 24,691 of DASXFH010000042.1, forward strand.
GGGCTCCGAGTACGTCAACAACTTCGACTTCAATAACCGCAGTTATCGCGTTTACCTGCAGGCGGAACAACAGTTCCGCGAGAACGCGGCCGACATTCGCCAGTACTACGTGCGCTCGGCCACCGGGCAGATGATTCCGCTCGACAATCTCGTCACCATCGAGAACACCTCAGGCCCGCAGGTCATCAGCCATTACAACCTCTTCCGCTCGGCGGAAATCGACGGTTCCCCGGCTCCCGGCGTCAGCACCAGCGTGGCCCTGCACACTATGCAGAACCTTGCCGACCACACCATGATGCACGGCATGGCCTATGAATGGACCGGCCTCGCGCTGGAGGAAATCGAATCGGCCGGGAAGGTCTTCCTCATCTTCGGCCTGGGTATCCTCGTCGTCTATCTCACCCTTGCCGCGCTCTATGAGAGCTTCGCGCTGCCCTTCATCATTCTGCTTGCCGTACCCATGGCCGTCCTCGGCGCTCTGTTCGCCCAGTCCCTGCGCGGCTATGCCAACGACATCTACTGCCAGATCGGACTGGTCATGCTCATCGGTCTCGCCGCCAAGAACTCGATCCTCATTGTGGAGTTCGCCGAGCAGCTGCGCCGCAAGGGCCGCTCCATCGCGGATGCCGCGATCGAAGCCGCCGAGCTGCGCCTCCGCCCGATCCTGATGACCTCGTTTGCGTTCATCCTCGGCGTCATTCCCCTCGCCATCGCTTCCGGGGCGGGCTCCGCAGGACGCCGTTCCGTCGGCACCACCATCATCGGAGGCATGCTCGTCTCCACACTGCTTAACCTTTTCTTTATCCCCGTGTTATACGTGATGCTGCAATCACTCCTTCACGTATTCAGCCGCAAACATCCGACGCCCCATGCCGTCTCCGCCGACTGATTCCACTTCCCGTCGTTCCCGCGCCCGCAGCTCTCTCGCAGGCTGGGGATCGCGGGAGAACCGCTTGTCCCGGGCGATGACCATTGCCGTGTCCGCTCTGGCCATCCTGGGACTTCTCGTCTGCCTCCCGGTCGTGCGCTCTGTAGCTCCCGCCGTCGTGCACACGGTCGTCCCGGTGGTCGTCCGAGCGGTGGTCAGGTCCCCCGCTCGCCCCCAGGCCCCACCTCAAAGAACAACGGCCTGCACGCACAATCGCATGCAGACCGACCCTCCCCGTCGCCGCATCTGCGGCTAGTTCCGGTTGTCGCCGTCGTGGTCGACGCGGGCTGCGAGGCTACATTTCTTCGGGAACTGTACTCGCATTCCTCTCATCATCGGCCCTGCTCAACCGGCGCCCGCGTTGTGCATGAAATACAGCGACCACATCTCGACGCTCAGGTTCATCGAGAAGAACCGGGGTCTCCCGCCAGCGACCACCCGCAACCGCTACAACATGCCCAACCCGATCGCATCGCGCTGGAATCCCTGCGCCCCCGCCAGAGGCCCGACGAATGATGACCGCATAAGTGCCTTCAATTTCTGTCCCCGTCGCGACGGCAACTCCACCCGCCACCAGCTGAAACTCCCCGGTCAAAAAGTGGCAGACACCGCCGGTCCGCTCCTGCTCTATTCGCCGCCGCTTTCTTATTCGTCTCGCAGCAGGATCATAGGATCCACCGCCAGCGCCTTCCGCGCCGGCAACCAGGCCGCCAGCATCCCAAGCAGCAACATCGTCAACATGACCCCGCCCAGCACCACCGGGTCCTTTGGGGTGGCCTCGTAAACGATATACGACAGCAGCTTCGTTGCCAGAACGCCCAGCACGATACCGGCCAGCGATCCTCCGGCCAGCAACAGGAAGGCTCGCCCCAGCGCCGTCCCCAGCACGTGCTTTTGCCCTGCACCCAGTGCCACGCGAATCCCCAGTTCGCGCATGCGTTTCGTCACCACATAGGAGGCCATGCCGAAGATCCCCGTCACCGCCAGCATCGCGCCCAGCAGCCCCAGCACGCCCAGTGCCACCGTTGCCACCCGTGCGGCAAACAGCGCGGAATCCATCTCCTGGCTCCACGTCGTCATCTCCAGCGGCAGCCCTGGATCCAGGCGGTGCAGCGACTCTTCGACCGCCCGGGATACCGCCGCCGGATCCTGCATCGACCGCACCTCCAGCCAGACGTTGCTGGCTGGCTGCTGCAGAAAGGAGAAGAACATCGCCGGCATCTGGTCTTCCGTGAGCGTCCGATACTTCCCGTCCTCCACCACTCCTGCCACTTCGGCGCGCTTGCCTCCCCAGTATCTGAAGTGCCCACCCAGCGCCCGATTCACCGACCCGAAGACCTTAACCGCGAATGTGCGATTCACCAGCGCGACGATGGGCGTTGTGTCGTCGTCGTGCATGGTGAAGTTCCTGCCCGCCAGCAGAGTCGTCCCCGCCGCTGCCAGGTATCCGGGCGAAATCGTGTAGTTCATCGCATCCGCCACTGCATTCGTCGGTCGGAAATCCGTTGTCGTGTCCTTGTACACACTCGAGTCGCTTCCGCCCAGGCTTAACGGCAGCTGATCGGAATAGCCAACCGCTGCCAGGCCCGGAATGGCGCCCAGCGCCTGCAACATGCGCTTATCCATGGGCGCCTGCTGCTTGTCCGTGTAGCCGGCCATCTGCAGATCGGTGGACACCACGACAACATGGTTGGGATCGAAGCCAAAGTTGCTGTGCAACGACCGCACCAGGCCCCGCACAGCCACCAGCGACGACGTCACCAGCACCGCGCAGATGGCGATCTGCGCAACCAGCAGCACATCCCGCAGCGCGAACCTGCGCATGCCGCCCAAGCCTGCGCCTCCGGTGCGAATCACCTGCCACGGATCGGTCCGCAACACCTGCCGCACCGGCACCATTCCGAACAGCAATCCGCTAACCAGCGCCAGTCCCAGGGCCACTCCGTAGGTCGACAGGTCAGGATTCACCGGAACGTTGATCGGCACGCTGGGAACCGGCTGCCACGCACTCAGCCAGCGCAAAATGACCACGCCGCCCGCCAGCCCGATCGCTCCGCCCGCCAGCGAGACTACCACCGCCTCGGTCAGCAGTTGCCGCACGATCCGTCCGCGCCGAGAGCCCAGCGCTACCCGCAGTGCCACTTCCCTGGCCCGGTCTGCGGCCCGCGCCGCAAACAGGCTTCCCAAATTCGCGCATGCGGCCAGCAGGATCATCCCCGCCAGCAGCATCAGCCCGGCCACAAACGCACGCGCCGGTTTGCCCAGCATGTCACCCACCAGGCCCGGACGCGCCAGGCTGAACGTGACCCCGTCATCCGATTTCGGATAGGTCTTCGCCAGCCACGCCGCCAGCGAGTCGAGATCTGCCTTTGCTTCCGCCGGCGTCACCCCTGGCTTCAGCCGTCCCGCCACAAACCCCGAGTGGGACCCGCGCTCGTGCACCTTGTCCCACCCCTCCACCTCATTCGCATCCATCAGCGGGAACCAGAAGGCCGGAGCGAAGAACATCTCTGTCCCCCGAAAGCCCGGCGGCGCCACGCCGATGATCGTCATGGGATGCTTGTTCACCTGCGCCACGCGTCCCAGCACGCTGCGGTCGTCGTGAAATTGCGTATGCCAGAAGTCGTAGCTCAGCACCACATAGGGAGCGCTGTTCACCCCCTTCTCATCTTCTTTGTGGAAGAACCGCCCGATGTACGGATGAATGCCCAGCGCGTCGAAGTAGTTCCCGCTCGCCTCGTACGGCCACGCCGTTATCGGATTGTTCCCGGCATCGAATCCCACCGCGCCGATGATGTTGTACATGGTCATGTTCTGGAAGGTGCGGTTCTTGTCGCGCAGATCCTCATAGTCCGGCACCGACTGCGATGGATACTGGTACCGCTGCACCATGTAGAGATTTTCCGGATGCGGAACTTTCACCGGCTTCAGCACAATGGCATTGAGCACGCTGAACACGATGGCATTGGCGCCAATTCCCAGCGCCAGCGTCAGAATCGCGGTCACGGTAAAGCCTGGCGTCTTCCGCAGTTGTCGAAACGCGACCTTTAAATCGCTCGTCATCGTCCCCGCCTTGCGAGACAATACGAGCCAGGCACCCCCCTGGTTCCCGCTTTCCGCTGCCCGCTACTGGCTACCGGCTGTCTCAATCCGCCCGCAGCAGAACCATCGAATCCACCACCGGAGCCCGGCGCCCCGAGATCCACCCCGCCAGCAGACCCGGCAGGATCATGGTCTGCACAACTCCGCCCTGCACCACCTCCGCTCACTCTTTTCCCCGGAATCGAAAGTGACCGCCGAGGGCTATTGGCCGAGCCAGCACTTTGCGGGCGGACTCCTCATTCACCACCGCGATCTTCGCCGCCGCATCTCCCGTGCTGGAGAGGCTGCCGGGGGAACGGGTTCTCCCTGCCCGCTTCCCCGCTGGCCGTTTTCCCCTGTCCGTTACACGGTTGGTCTGCCTGCGGCTCTATTCCATTCGCAGCGTCTTCATCGGATCCACACTCGCTGCCCGGCGCGCCGGCACCCAGGCTGCCACCAACGCAAGCAGCGTCATCAGCACAGCCACCGAGGTAAAGGTCATCGGGTCCACAGCCTTCACACCGTACAGAAAGCTGCGCAGCAGCTGCGCAGCCAGCGCCGCAGCCGCCAGGCCAATTGCCGATCCCCCCAGAGCCAGCATCAGGCTCTGCCGCACCACGCCGGAGATGATCTGCCAGCGCTGTGCGCCCAGCGCCAGCCTGATGCCGATTTCCCGCGTCCGCCAGCTGACGATATAGGCAATGAGGCTATAGACGCCCACCCCGCCAATCACCACCGCCAGCAAGCCAAAGGTGAGCAGCAGCAGGGTCAGCGAGCGCGTTGCCGACTTCGATGCCGCCACCACCTCGTCCAGACTTCGCACCCGCGTCACCGGCACCTCAGGACTGATCGCCGCCACTGCCTGGCGCAGTTCGCCGGCCGCCTCCTCGGTCGTCGCCCGCGTCCGCAGCAACACATACATCACCGGCGTCTCCAGCTGGGCCGTCATCGGCGCATACACCTCGTCGCCAAAGCTGCTCGCCATCGTGCGCTCGTGCGTGTTACTCACCACACCCACCACCACCGACGCCTTGTTTGTATCCACTACGCCGGGGGTCTTCTCAGCAGCGACATCAATCAAATGCTTGCCAATGGGGTTCTGATTCGGCCACAGCTTCTCGGCCATCTTCTGGTCGATCACCACCGCCCGGCTCGCGCCCGACAAGTCCTGGTTCTCCAGCAGCCGCCCGCGCACCAGCTGAATCCCCAGCGTGGAGAAGTACCCTGGCGAGATCACCCGCCCTGCCGCCAGCAGCGCGCCCTCACGAGCCGTCCGCGGATGGCCCTCTGCGTCGTATACATAGTTGCCATCCTGTCCGCCCAGCGGCAGCAGGTTCGTCATCGCCGCGCCTTCCAGCCCCGGCAATCCCTGCAAACGATCCAGCAGCGTGGTGAAGAACTGCTGGCAGCGCCCCGGCCCGTTCGCCGGTCCGGACCCCAGGAGTTCCGGACACATCGTCGTATCCAGCGAGACCTCCGCCGTGACGATCCGGTCCGTCTGGAATCCTGGATTCACCTGCGACAGCCTCCACAGGCTGTGCAGCATGAGCCCCGCTGCGGTAATCACCACCACTGACAGCGCAATCTGTCCCATCACCAGCAGCATCGAGACGCGGAACTGCCCCGCCTTGCCCGCCACGCTGCGGCTGCCCGCATGCAGGCTGTCGCGCAAATTCGGCGAAGCCGTCTGCAGCGCAGGAATAAACCCGAACAAAACGCCCGTCACCACCGACGCCGCTGCGGCAAACAGAAACACCGGCCAGCGCAGCGCCACCTCAGCCAGCCTCGGCGTGTCCGTCGGCAGCAGAGTCACCAGCGCCTGCAGGCTCACCATCGCAGCCAGCAGTCCTACCGCCCCCGCCATCGATCCAAGTACCACGCTCTCGGCCAGCAGTTGCCGCACCAGCCGCGCCCCCGTTGCCCCCAGCGCTCCCCGAATCGCAATCTCCCGCTCCCGCCCCGCCGCGCGAGCCAGCATCAGGTTCGCCACGTTCGCGCATGCAATCAGCAGAATCAGCCCCACTGCAGTAAACAGCAGCAGCAGCCGCGGCCGCATCGCTCCCACTTCCGATTCCAGCAGCGGAACCACCGTGCAGTCCCGCGCCCAGATATCCGGCATCCGAAACGGAAAGATTCCCAGCAACTGCTTCTGTAGTCTCCGAACCTCCGCCTGCGCCTGTCCGGGCGTCACCCCAGGCCTCAGCCGGCCAAACGCGCGCAAATCAAAATTGGCCCATGGATCGAAGAAATCCCCGGCCTTGAATGTCACCGGCGTCAGAAACTGAGTATCGGCATACGGGAACCGCACCGCCGCCGGCAGAACGCCCACCACCCGCCGCGACACACCATCAATGCGCAGCGTCTGCCCCACTACATCGGGCTGCCGGGCGAAGTGCTGCTGCCAATAGCCGTAGCTCAGCACCACCACAGGATCGTGGCCGCCCTGCGCATCCTCTGGAGTGAACAACCGCCCCAGCGCCGGATGCACGCCCAGCACGTCCAGCGCGTTCACCATCACCTGCGCTCCGAAGACGCGGTTCGCCGAACCCTCGTCGCCGACATTCGATTCCGCATCGGGTCCGAAGCCGCTGATCCCGGCAAAGGCCTGCGCGTGCTCGTCCAGCGCGCGCAGCCAGCCCTTGGGAAAGAACGCCGCCGTCGCCTCGCCGCCGCCATAGTCGATCCGCATCAGCCGATCCTGCTGCGGAAATGGCAGCGGCCGCAGCATAATCGAATCCACCAGCGTAAAGATCGCCGTGTTCGCGCCAATCCCCAGAGCCAGCGTCAACACCGCCGTCACCGTGAATCCCGGCGACTTCCGCAACTGCCGTATCGCAAATCTGAAATCACCCAGCATCATCGACTCCTGTACCCGCCCCAACCTGTAACCCGCAACCTGATCACTCGCTTCTCAAGGCTTCCATCGGTTCCACGCCCGCTGCCCGCCGCGCCGGCAGCAAACACGCCACCACTCCCACGGCCAGCAACAGCACCGCCGCGCCCGTCGCAATGCCCGGGTTATACGGGCTCACCTCAAACAGCAGACTTCCCAGCAGCCGCGCCGCGGCAAACGCGACGGCCAGTCCCGCACCTGCCCCCAGCATCACCGGCAGCAAACCATCCCGCAGCACCAGCCGGTAGATGTTTTCCCGCTGCGCGCCCAGCGCCAGCCGCAACCCGATCTCACGCTGCCGCTGCACCACCGAATACGTCACCACGCCGTACACCCCCAGCCCAGCCAGCAGCAGAGCGCTCACCGCAAACAGCAGCAGCAAATCCATCTCAAATCGCCGATTCGCCACCGAGTCGGCGACGATTCCGCCCAGCCCCCGCACCGAAGGCACCGGCACGCTCGCATCCACGCTCCAGATCGCCTTGCGGATTGCACCCGCCATCGCCGACGGATCCTGCCGCGTTCGCACAACGAGCCCCGCCGCCTCATCGCACCGGTACCAGTAGGGCACGTAAACAATCATCGGATCCGCCTTCGAAAGCGACAGTGTCCGCGCGTCCTTCACCACACCCACCACCGTGAACGGCTCCTGCTGCATCCAGCCGGCGCGATGAAACTGGCGCCCCACCGGGTCCTGCCCCTTCCACAGGGTCTTCGCCGTCCGCTCCGAGATCAGCGCAACATTCCTCCCCCAGTCACTCGACTGCAGGGTTCTTCCTTCCACCACCGACAAGTGGATGGCTCCCAAATATCCCGGACTCATCCACCGGAAATGTTCCTCCGGCAAGTCCGTCCACTTCCGCGTATCGCCCGGCAGCCGGATCGAGTCGCCCCACGGATCGGCGGTGAGCGGCAGCGCACTCGCTATCCCCGCATCCTGCACGCCGGGCAGCGCCCCCAGCTTTCCCAGCACCTCCCGGAAAAACTCCGCCCGCTTCTGCCTGTCCGGATATCCCTTCTCGGGCAGATCGATCGCCGCCGTCATCGTGCGCGTCGCATCGAATCCGCGATCCACCCGCATCAGCCGCGTCATGCTTAGAATCAGCAGCCCCGTCATGGCCACCAGCGCCACGCTCACCGCCACTTCCACGCCCACCAGCACTCGCCGCACCCGCCGGCTCCCCCGCGACTCACTCGCCAGCTTCGCCTCGCTGTGCAGCACCTCCTGTGGAGCCGTCCTCGACGCCATCCAGGCCGGCGCCAGTCCCGCCAGCAGCGTGGCCGCCAACGCCAGCCCCAGCGCGCACCCCGCGCCCGTCCAGTCCAGATGCAGCGTCCCGCGGAAGTTCAGCGCCGCCGGCAAATATCCCTGCATCGCCGGAACCAGAGCCGATGCCAGCAGAATGCCCAACCCGCATCCCACGCAGGCCAGCACCGCCGTCTCCCGCATCGCCATCCGCAGCATCTCCGCGCGGCCCGCGCCCAGCGCCGACGCCACCGCCATCTGCTGCCGTTGTCCCACCGCTCGCGCCACCGTCAGATTCGCGATATTCACGCACCCCACCAGCAGCAGCCCGGCCACCGCGGCCAGCAGCATCAACAGCGGCGTCCGATTCGTGCCCACCAGTTCCTGCTGCCACGGCGTCAGCAGCGCGGAGAGCGTCGCCTTCTCATCCGGCGGCAAGCCGGCTGAAATCGTGTGCTGCTCCGCATTCAGTTCCTCGCTCGCCGCTGCCAGGGACACTCCGGGCTTCAGCCGCGCCAGCCCGAAGTAGTCCATGTCCCCCATGTCTTCCTCCAGTTGATCCTTGTCCCACGCCATCGGAATCAGCACGCCCAGCGCCTGTCCCTCCGTATTCTCGGTGCTGGCGATCGTCTCCGCCGGCGGCATGTGGAACGACTCCGGCATCACGCCCACCACAGTGGTCGGAAAACCATTCAGTCTCACCGTTTTCCCCACGATTCCCGCATCCGCGCCGAACTGCTCCCGCCACAGCGGATAGGTCAGCACCGCGACGCGATCGTGCCCCGGCTGTGCCTCCGCCGCAGTGAACGCCCGTCCCAAACGCGGCTGCACCTCCAGCACCGGGAAGATTCCCGGCGTCGTCTCCAGCACGGTCACCAGTTGCGGACGCCCACTCGCTCCCTCGACTGAGCCTCCCGCCGAGCCCGCCGGCTGCAGCGGCATCCGGTATTCCCGCATCGCCGCCATCGCCGCGAAACTCCGGCTGTGCTTCTCCCAGAACGTGAAGTGGTTCGCATTTACAGGAACCAGCGGATAGAGATCTCTCCACTCCGCCACCTTCTCCTCAATGCGCACCAGGCGATCGGCATGCGGCAGAGGCAGCGGACGCAGCATCACGTCATACACCAGCGTGAAAATCGCCGTCGTCGCCCCAATCCCCAACGCCAGCGTCAGCACCGCCGTCACCGTGAACCCCGGCGCTTTCCGTAACTGCCGCCACGCATATCGCAGATCACTCAGCATGTTTCGCTCCATAGCTACCGGCTACTGGCTCCTGGCTGCCTCACTCGTTTCTGAGCGCTTCCATCGGATCCAGTCCCGCTGCCCTCCGCGCGGGAATCACCGCCGCCAAAAACGCCGCCATCCCCAGCAGCACGGTCGCCCCCGCCAGCATCGCCGGATCCCACGGTTTGATCCCGTACAGTTGGCCCGCCATTGCGCGCCCCGCCAGAATCGCCGCCGGAATCCCCAGCGCCAGCCCGATCCCCACCTGCAGAAACGCCCCGCGCAGAACCATCCGCACCACACTGGCGCGATCCGCACCCAGCGCCATGCGCACCCCGATCTCGCTCGTCCGCTGCTCTACCGTGTAGGCCGTCACGCCATACAGCCCCACCGCAGCCAGCACCAGACCCAGCGCGCCAAACAACAACGTCAGCGTTGCGATCATGCTCTGCTGCTGGAAATCCCCCTCCAGCACATCCGGATATGGGTCCACACCCTGCACTACCAGGTTGGGATCGATATCCGTCAGCACCTTTTTCACCTGCGCCTGCAAATTGGGCGGATGTCCTGGCGCCCACAGCACTACGTTGTACAGATAGTGCGACCACGCCTCGCCGCTCTTCATCGCCGCCTCCTCGAAGGGCGCCGTCTGCGCCTCCGCCAGATAGAACATCGGCTCTACCGGCTTGTCGAGGTCATATGCCATGTAGCGCATATCCGCCGCCACACCCACCACCGTGTACATCGCTGCGTACTTCATTTTGGCCGGCCCAAAATGCTGCCCGATCGGGTTCTCCCCTTTGAAAAACTTCTTCGCGAACGCCTCGTTGATCACCGCCACATTTTGCGTCGTCGGCCCGTCTTCCTCCGTAACCGGCCGGCCCATCAGGATCCGGTTCCCGAGGGCCGCAAAGAATCCAGGAGTCACTCGCGTCCAGCCCGCGCTCGTGTTTTCCTTCGCGCTCGGTTCCGGTTTTCCTTCCACCCGTATTGCATCGTTCCAGCTGTCACCGCTCATGGGCGCGTAGGTCTCCGCCGCTGCGCTCTTCACTCCGGGGATGGCAGCCAACTGCTCATCGATCCGCCGGAACAGCAGCGGCATCTGGTCCACGGGATAGCCTGTCAGCTGCGTATTCGTCCACACCAGATAACGGTCCTTCGCGGTGAAACCGAAATCCTGGTTCTGCAGGTTGCGCAGGCTCTGTCCCAGCAGCGCCGCCGCGCTCAGCAGCACCAGGGACATCGCCGCCTGCGCCACCACCAGCGCCTTCTGCGGCCATTTTGCCTTTGTCCCCGTCGATCCTCGCGAGCCACGCAGCGCTTCGATCGGCTCGGCATGCGATGTCATCCAGGCCGGCGCAATCCCGAACAGAATCCCCGTCGCGACGGAAATCGCCAGCGCAAACCCCAGCACCTCCCACGAGGGCGACACATTGATCGGAACCCAATTATTGGGTCCTCCAATCTGGAATGCCAGATGGATGATCAATCGCGCCCCGCCATACGCCACCCCGATCGCCGCCACCCCACCCAGCACGCCCAGCGTCACGCTTTCCACCAGCGCCTTGCGCACCAGGCGCTTGCGGCTCGCCCCAAGCGCGACTCGGACGGAGGTCTGCTGCCGATCCTTCAACCCGCGCGCCAGCAGCAGATTCGCCAGGTTCGCACATGCCACCAGCAGCACGCAGGCTGCCGCCGCAAGCAGTAGTTTCAACCCCTGCCCATAGCCATCGGCCAGGTTATCCACACCTGCGCCGCCCGGCACCAGGTGCAGCGTGCTCTTCTGCCACGTCTGCTTCTCCTGCGGACTCATATCCGCCACATGACTCGCCTGCCAGTCGTGCAACTCCCCGCGCAGTCGCGCCTCCAGGGCCTTCGGTGCCGTCCCCGGCTTAACCCGCCCAATCAAATCCAGAAAATTCGTGTTCGGGTGCTTCAGTCGCTCTGTCGCCCCATCCACCACCGGCTCGGCTGTCAGCGGCAACCAGAAGTCCGGCATCCCCCACCCGTTCAAAATCGCTCCATAAAACGACGGCGCCGCGATCCCCACCACCGTGAACGGATGCCCGTCGATCAGATAACTCCGCCCCACCACCCCGGGATCCGCTCCGTAGTGCTGCAGCCAGGTCCGGTAAGTCATCACGGCCACCGGCGGCGCGCCCTCATGATCATCGGACGGGGTCATCACCCGTCCCCTCCAGGCCCCCACATCAAAGGTCTGAAAGAAATTCCCCGAAACAAATTCCCCGTTCCGCGTCTCCGCCTGCTCCGCGCTCCCAACCTGGCGCACGCCCAGTTGGGTATTCCCCGCCTGGAACGCGGCCAGTTCCGTAAACTCCGGCGTGTTGTCGCGAAACTGCTTGTACGCCTCCCAGGAAAACAGCGCAAAATCGCCATCGTTCTGCGTGTACCCGCCCCAGTTGCAGCACAGGTCCTTGTCTCCGACCTTCCACAGCTCGCCAGGCTTCACTACCGGCAGCGTCCGCAGCATCACCTGCTGGATCAGCGTGAAGATTGCCGTCGTCGCCCCGATCCCCAGCGCCAGGGTCAGAACCGCCGTCATGGTGAACCCAGGGGACTTCCTCAGTTGCCGCAGTGATTGCCTGAAATCCGCCAGCATGCGCTCTCCGATCCGGTTGGCAATGGAATCCGGCCGCAGAGCGCGTGCCTCCGCGCCAGCGGCCAACGGATACGGTGCATGCCACCCGCCAGTCCAGGCGAACGCTAATTCACTCAAACATCGATCTTTATGCTTTCCTGCACAACGGGGCATTGTCCGCAATCGCCGCGCCCTGTTCGGATTCGAACAGTGGGCGCTTCTTCCTCCCGGCTCCCCGCTCCTTCAGGCCATCACCACAAACGGCTGAAACAGCGTTCCCGCCACCCTCCGCCCCACCGCAATCAGATCCCTCTGCCCCTCAAAAATCTTCACCAGCAGGGCGCTAGAGTACTCCGGCAGATTCACCTGCATGCCGTTGCGAATCCGTCCCACCGTCGCCTCGTCCGCCGTCACCGCCGGCATCTCCGGCAGCAGCGTGCGCGGATGCGGCATCCGCTCCTCGAGCTCTCCCGCTGCCCCCAGCGCTTCAACGTCCGTCAGCGCCAGCGCCTGCTCCAGCCCAAACGGCCCCGCCTGCGTCCGGCGCAGACGTGCCAGATGCGCGCCACACCCCAGCGCCTGCCCCATCGCATGCGCAATCGCCCGCACATAGCCGCCCGCTGAAATCCGCATCGCAAAAGCCGCCATGTCGCCGTCGATGCTGTCAATCGTGAACGCGTCCACGGTCACCCGCACCGGCTTCAGCTCAGGGTTCTTCCCCGCCCGCGCCAGTTTGTACGCCGGCTTCCCATCAATTTTCTTTGCCGAATACGCCGGAGGCATCTGCTCCGTCTCACCCAGGAATCGCGCCGCCAACTCGCGCACTGCGTCCGGATCGAGCTTCACTGCCTGCGCCTCACCTACGCGCTGCCCCTCGGCGTCGTACGTGTCCGTCGCAAAGCCAAAACGAATCGCCCCGGTGTACGTCTTCTCACTCGCCCCGTAGAACTGCGCCAGCCGCGTGTACTTCCCCAGCAGCAGCGGCAGCACCCCCGTCGCCATCGGATCCAGCGTCCCCAGGTGTCCAACGGACGATTCGCCTGTTGCACGCCGCACCCGCGCCACCACGTCATGCGACGTCATCCCGCCTGGCTTATCCAGAATCAGCAGCCCATTCACTCAACTACCCTATCGCACCAGCTGCAGGAGAATGCTCTATTGGAGATTCACGAATGACGCTCGTCTGTCGCTATTTCTGATTGCGACAAGCGATTCTCTTCCGGAATACGGAGAAACACCAGCCCAAACCAGCCAGTCATAGCGGCAACGATCAGCGGACCAACAAGACCCAGGAACCAGGATCTGTGACCGTTCCCTCGTGCATAGTCGAGGAGCATCCGGCATGTGAATCCGATGATCGCGGTGATCGAAATGGCAATAAGCCAAATACCTGCGACTTTCCGCCTCAATACCAGAGAGATTGATGGGGCGATCACGAGCGCGCTCAGCAACCAACCCTCGACATCAATATCCCCAATTACGAAAACCTCGAATAGGGCGCCCGACAAAAACAGCCCCCATAGAATGCCAAACCACAATCGGGTCTTCGTCTTGCTGTCCATGTTTCTTCTGGCTCCGTGCCGATGTGCGCGGTCCTAAACTCTAAACTCCAAACTCTAAACTCTAATCCCCGCTCCATCCCTGATCAGCGCCAGAAACTCATTCCGCGTGTTCTGCTTCTGGAAAACCCCCAGCATGGCCGACGTCACCGTGGACGAATTCTGCTTCTCCACCCCCCGCATCATCATGCACAGGTGCCGCGCCTCGATCACCACCCCCACGCCCTGCGGATGAATCGCCTCCTGAATCGCATCGGCGATCTGCCGCGTCATCCGCTCCTGCACCTGCAGCCGCCGCGCAAACACATCCACCAGCCGCGGAGCCTTGCTCAGCCCAATCACCTTCCCGTCCGGGATATACGCGATGTGCACCTTGCCGAAAAACGGCAGCATATGGTGCTCGCACAGCGAGTACATCTCGATGTCCTTCACGATCACCATCTCGTCGTACGCCACTTCGAACAGCGCCCCATGCAGAATCTCATTCGGATCCTGACGGTATCCCTGGGTTAGGAATTCCAGCGACTTTTCGACACGCTCCGGCGTCTTCCCGAGCCCATCCCGGGTCGGATCGGCGTCATATCGCCGGATGATCTCGCGATAGATATCCTGCGTCGACACACCTTCCAGTCCCGTCTTCCCAATCACGTCCCGTTTCGCGGATTTTCCCGCATGCACCGCAGCTTTCGCCATGCCCCCACTCTTTCCCATCGCTGAACTCTGAACTCCAGGTCACCTGTCCCCTGTCACCTCAAAGGAGTTGTTGCTCGTCTCCTCCACCCGCACAGCTAGGGAAAGCTGGCTGGGTAACGCCCCCCGCAGCCGCCGCTCGATCTCCAGAGACAGATTCTCCGTAGTCGGTACTCGATCCAGAAAACTGTCCAGTGTATTCAGATTCTGCGCGTCGAAAGGCTCCAGCACTTCCCGCCCAACACAGCGATCCAGTTCCACCAGGTCCGTTACCATCCCGGTTACAGGATCGAGTTCGCCGCCGACGATCACTTCGACCGTGTAGTTATGTCCATGCCCGTGAGGATTCGCACACTTCCCATACACCCTTCGATTCTCCCCGTCGCTCATCGACTCGCGAAAAAGTCGATGCGACGCGCTCAGCCGATATCTCCGCCCCAGGTAAGCCTTCATAGAGACTTGTCGTCCCGATCGAAATGGAGGGACCTGCTTTTCTCCGGATATCCGCGCATTCCGTCAGTCCCCATAAAAGTCCGCAAACAAATCC
>DASXFH010000137.1:0-4438 GCA_036489655.1 Acidobacteriaceae bacterium
CCGGGCCGTGCTGCTGGGTTTGAGCGGCGAGGAGGCGGCGACCATCGATCCGGCGACGATTGAGCCCAAACTGGCGGAGATTCGTTCCTCGGGAAGGTTGTCTCTGTTGGGTCGGCGGTGGATTCCCTTCCAGGAGGCGCAACACCTGTTTCTGAACGGCAACCAGATGTTTCCCCCGGGGTCCACGACGCAGCATCCCAACGGAGTTCGCTTCATCGCGCGGGACGCAGCCGAACGGCAGCTGATGATGCGGACGTACTTCTCTGTCGGCGGTGGATTCGTCATTGAGGACGGTGAGGAGGCGACACCAAAGTCAGCAACGCCCGCCGTAGCTCTGCCTTATCCGTTCGTGAGCTCGGCGGAACTGCTGCGGATGGCGAATGAGGCAGGTCAGTCGATTTGGAAGATCATGCTGGCCAACGAATGCGCATTGCGTCCGGCGGAAGAAGTCCGGTCCGGAATCCTGCGTATCTGGGGCGTGATGCTGGGCTGCATCGATCGGGGCATGACGACCGAGGGCATTCTTCCTGGAGGTCTCGCCGTGCGTCGACGAGCACTGCGGCTGGCAGCGCGACTGCGGGAGAAGGATGCATCAAAAGAACCCCGGGATCCGCTGGCGCCGCTGGACTGGGTGACGGTTTACGCGATGGCGGTGAACGAAGAAAATGCCGCAGGCGGGAGAGTGGTGACGGCTCCCACGAACGGGGCCGCGGGCGTGATTCCTGCGGTGGGCCGATACTATCGCGACTTCATTCCGGGTGCGGATGAAGAAGGCATGCTGCGGTATTTCCTCACCTCAGCGGCCATTGGAGTGCTCTACAAGGAAAATGCTTCGATCAGCGGCGCGGAGGTCGGCTGCCAGGGCGAGGTGGGTGTGGCGTGTTCGATGGCCGCCGGAGGCCTGGCGGCGGCACTGGGCGGCAGCAATGAGGAAGTGGAGCACGCCGCGGAAGTGGGCATGGAACACAATCTGGGTATGACCTGCGACCCCATTGGCGGGCTGGTGCAGATTCCGTGTATCGAGCGGAATGCGATGGGTGCGGTGAAGGCGGTGCAGGCCTGTCGTATCGCCATGAACGAGACGGAGGGGCATAAGGTTTCGCTTGATCAGGTGATCCGGACGATGTATCTCACCGGCCTCGACATGCAGTCGCGCTATAAGGAGACGTCGTTGGCAGGGCTGGCGCTGAACATCATCGAGTGCTGAGGACTACGCGTCCGGCGACTCGCGCATTTCCCAACTATCCCAGTTGCCCCAAGCAGACCACGCAGTCGTGCTTCATCGTGACGCGGCCGTCGGTCTGGGTCCGGTCAAAGAGGCGGCGGATGGCTTCGCGCATCGTTTCAAACCGAGGCTGGCCGGGCTGGGGCATGTAAGAAGAGGACAGCACCCGGCCTGTAAGGCCTTCCAGGTCGAACGACTGCTCGTTGGGCAGCGCCGCGCACTCCATCGGCGAGGGAGTGAAGAAGGCTGCCAGGCGTCTTTCCCCCATGTGCTGCTGCTTCACGGCGGTGTAGTCGATCCCGAACTCCTGCAGCAGCTGCTCATAGCCCTCGTGAAAGGCGTCTCCGCCGGGGAGACGATTGTTATAAAGCACTGCGCACCGTCCGCCTGGCTTCAGGATGCGGACGAACTCCGCACGCGCCTTGTCCAGATCGAACCAGTGCATCGCCTGAGCGACGGTGATCAGATCGACGGAATGATCCGCCAGGCCAGTCGCCTCGGCGGTCCCATCGACAACGCCAAACCTGGGATACGCCGAACCCAGCTCGGCGCAGGCGGCCCGCATTTCCGCGTTGGGCTCAACGGCAGTCACCGCGAAGCCCGCGGCAAGGAAGATCTCGGTCAGGCGACCTGTACCGGCGGCAATGTCGGCGATGAGGGAATCCGAGCTGAGCCCGCAGGCGCGACGGAGGAGATCGACAGTACCCGGCGGGTAAGTCGGTCGAAAGCGGCGATAGCTCTCGACGCGTCCGGTGAACCGTTGGGTGGGGTTGGGAATCATGCACCGCGCCTGGAGCCAAAGACCTGGAGCTTCTAAGCCAATCTTCAAAACTCTGCCGCGAAGCGGCGCCCGCCTGGACGACTAGCCCTCCCGCTCGAGGGCCATAGCCACAGAGTTGCCGCCTCCGAGGCAGAGAGCCACCACACCGCGGCGCGCGTTGCGCTGGACCATTTCATAGAGCAGCGTCACCAGAACACGCGCGCCGCTGGCTCCGATGGGATGACCGATGGCGACGGATCCCCCGCTGACGTTCACCTTCTCCAGAGGGATGCCGAGTTCGCGGGTGACGGCAATGGCCTGCACCGCGAAGGCTTCGTTCAACTCGAACAGGTCGACATCGCCGGCCGACCAGCCGGCGCGGCTCAGAATGCGGCGAACGCCGGTGACCGGGGCCATCATCACCCACTTGGGATCGACGCCGCTGGTGGCATGGGCGACGATGCGGGCCATCGGCTTCAGGCCGAGCTCTCGGGCCTTGCGCGCGGATGCGACCACGACGGCTGCGGCCGCATCGTTGACGCCAGGCGCATTGCCGGCCGTGACGGTACCGTCTTTTTTGAAGGCAGGCTTGAGCGCCCGCAGACCTTCGAGGCTGGCGTCTTCGCGCACGGATTCATCGCGGGCGAACAGCGTGGGAGGCTGGCCCTTTTTCTTTGCGGGGATCTCTACCGGAACGATCTCGTCCGCGAATCGACCCGCGCGCGAGGCGGCTGCCGCTTTCTGGTGAGAACCGAGAGCGTAAACATCCTGCTCGTCGCGCGAGATGCCATACTTCTCCGCGACCAGCTCCGCCGTCTGTCCCATGTGAAAGTCGTTGTAGATGTCCCAGAGGCCGTCGTGCACCATGGAATCGACGAGGGCGCCGTTGCCCATCCGATAGCCGTTGCGCGCCTGGGGCAGCAGGTAGGGAGCATTCGTCATCGATTCCATGCCACCGGCGACCACGATCTCGGAATTGCCGGTCTCGACGGATTGCGCGGCGAGTGACACGGCGCGCAATCCCGAGCCGCAGACCATGTTGATGGTCAGCGCGCTCACTTCCGGCGGAAGGCCGGCGTAGATTGCGGCCTGACGGGAGGGATTCTGGCCAAGACCGGCCGGAAGCACATTGCCCATGATGCATTCGTCGATCTGTTCCGGCTTGAGCCCGGCGCGCTGAACCGCTTCGCGCACGACGATGGCGCCCAGGCGGGTCGCGGGAATCTCTGCAAGCGAGCCCTGAAATTTTCCAACCGGCGTGCGAACGCCGGCAACAATCACCCTCTCATCCATAAACCTTCCTGCTTAATTCGATGCGGCAATCAGCCATTAGAATCCAGAGGGAAGATAACAGACAGAGAGGAACGCATGCACGAGCCGCCGCCGGACTCGCCTTCATCCCGTCGATTCGCCGACGCTGCGATTGCGCCATGGTGGCACACGGCGCTGCTGGTTGCGGTGCTGGCGGGCGGATCGCTGCTGAGCGCGCGCCAGGCGCACCGCGCAGCTCTCGGCAGCCATCATCTTGCGCGATACGGTCTGACGATTGTTTCGGAGCTAGTGCTGCTGCTCCTGGCGTGGTGGGGGACTGCGGATGCGCCGCGTACCGATGACCGAGGTACTGCAATTTCAGCGTGGGTGGCGAGCCTGGGCAGAGGATCTTGGCGTCGCCGCGGTGTTCTGGATTGTGTCGGCAGCGATTCTGCTGGTCGTCGGACTGGCGCTGCGCGGGGCGCATGTGACCCTGCCGCAGAAGACCGTGATGGCGCTGGCGCCGCGCACCGGGCTCGAATTGCTGCTGTGGATCGCGCTCAGCATTACGGCAGGCTTCTGCGAGGAATTTGTGTTTCGTGGATATTTTCTGCGCCAGTTCTCTTCACTCGGTGCAGCTGTTGGTCTCGGTGTGCTCGCCTCTTCCCTGCTGTTCGGCGTGAGTCACGGATAAGAAGGAGCGGCGGGAATGATCGCGATCACCGCGTATGGCGCGCTGTTCTGCGTTCTGGTCCTGATGCGCCGCAGTCTTCGTCCAGGAATGATGGCGCACGCGTGGCACGATATTTTCAGCGGCGTGATGCTCGCTGTGCTGCGGCACGTTCATCCCATGTGAGCCGCATCCCTCGTTCGTGGGATACGCGCGGCTCCGCGCTTGCGATTCCCGGTGCGAATTTTGAATTTTTTCCTTGACACTCCATGCAGGGAAATCTATACATTCGTTAACTGCAGCATTTATGTTGCAGACTTCGATGTAACCATCGAAAAGGGAGAATAGAACACATGGCAACGAAAAAGGCAGCTAAGAAAACGGCAAAGAAGGCAGCCAAGAAGACCTCGAAGAAAAAGTAAGAGGTCGAGGGCAACGTATCGGGGGGACGCGATGAGCGTCCCCCCGATGCTTTTTGGGTACGATTTTCAAGTCACCGCAATGCAGACGGTCGTCGCGTCACGATCTCGCA
>DASXFH010000203.1:0-3917 GCA_036489655.1 Acidobacteriaceae bacterium
GGCAGTGCGAGCGTGGCTGCGGGCCGTGCGTCCGCGCATGCTGGTGCTGGCGGAGACCGAGTTCTGGCCGCGGATGCTGGCGGAGTGCCGCAGGGCGGGAATTCCGGTGGCGGTCGTAAATGCGCGCATCTCAGATCGGTCGTGGCCACGGTATCGACGGCTGGCCCTGCTGTGGCGGCGGATTCTGCGCGGCGTGACCGTGGCGCTGGCGCAGAGCGAGCTCGATGCGGAGCGGTTGCGGGCGCTGGGCGTTAACAATGTGCAGGTGGCGGGGAATCTGAAGTTCGATGTGCGGGTGGCGCAGCCAGCCGTGGCGACGACTCTGCTGCGCGAGCACCTGCCGCCGCGAGCAAAGGTGCTGGTTTGTGGATCGACGCTGGCGCGTGAAGAAGAGTTATTGCTCGACGCGGTGCCGCCGGATGCGGTAACGATTCTGGCGCCACGGCATCCGGAGCACTTTGAGGAGGTCGCGAGCCTGCTGGAGCGGCGCGGTGTGCGGTGGGCGCGACGGTCGGTGTGGGCTGCGGCGCCGGCGCGCATCGATCCGGGTACGGTGTTTCTGCTGGATTCCATCGGCGAACTCGCGTCCGCGTATTCGCTGGCGACAGCAGCCTTCATCGGAGGCAGCCTGGTTCCGGCGGGCGGCCATAATCCGCTGGAGGCGGCGCAGTTTGGGGTTCCGGTGGCCATGGGGACAAGCACCGAGAATTTCCGGGGCATCGTGGAGACGCTGCGGGCGCAGGAGGCGATCCTCGTAATGGAGGTGAAAGAGCTGGCGCCCGCGCTGGCGAAGCTGTTGAGCGGGGCGCCGGATGTGCGGGCGATGGGCGCGCGGGGGCGCCAGGTTTTCGAGAGTGAGTCAGGAGCAACCGAGCGGTCGGTGCAGGCGCTGATAAAGGTGCTGCGGCGGGAGATGACTCATGCAGGGCACGTGGAGGCGCGCGGTTGACCAACGTGCTGAGAGTGCTAACCCCTCTGTATGCCGCCGCCGCGGCGGCGAACAACGCCGCGTACGATCGCAGGTGGATTGCGTCTAGACGTCTGCGGTGGCCTGTGGTGAGTATAGGCAACCTGTCGGTAGGGGGATCGGGCAAGACGCCACTGACGATTCGGCTGGCGCAGCTGCTGCGGCAGCAGGGCATGGCCGTCGATGTTCTGTCCCGGGGCTACGGGCGGCGATCGGGCACGGTGGAGAGGGTCAATCCGCAGGGAACCGCGGAGCAATTTGGTGACGAGCCGCTGGAGATTGCACTCTCAACGGGCGTTCCGGTGTACGTGGGGCGGAGCCGGTACGCGGCAGGGGCTCTGGCGGAGGCGTCCGCGAGCGGGCCCGGGCTGCATCTGCTGGACGACGGATTCCAGCATCGGCGGCTGGCACGGGATGTGGACATCGTGGTGCTGCATCGCAGTGATTTTTCTGCGCAGTTGCTGCCCGCGGGGCCACTGCGGGAGGGTTTGGGATCGCTGCGCCGTGCGCAGGTTCTGGTATTGCGCGAAGAGGATGCGGATTTGGAGAGCGAACTGCGCAGACGTGGCCTGCAGCAGCCTGTTTGGCGCATGGAGCGCCGGATGGAGATCCCGCCGGTGCAGCGGGTGGTTGCGTTCTGCGCCATTGCCCGCCCCGACGAGTTCTTCTCCGGCGTGGGTGCAAGTGGCGTCCACGTGGCCGCCAAATGCGCCTGGCGCGATCACCACCGCTACACGCAAGCCGACATTGCCGAGTTGGTCGAGTTGCGGCGGCAGCACGCCGCGGATGCGTTTCTGACAACGGAAAAGGACCGGGTTCGGCTGGCGCCGGAGTTGCTGCGCCTGCTGGAGGCTGTGGCACCAGTGCATACGGCGCGGCTTGCAGTGCGATTGCTCAAGGAGGCCGCCACTATCGAACAGATCTGCGCGTTGCTGCCAACGGCCGGACGAGAGCCGAACCGTGCGGGATCGGCGCACAAAGCGTGAGAAAATAACGGATTGTCCGCAAACAAAGAAAAACAGTCCGGGGAGATCCCGAAGAAACTGCGTCTGCTCATTGTGCGTCTGGGCGCGATGGGCGATATCCTGCACTCCATGCCGGCGGTGACGGCGCTGCGCCGGGCGCATCCGGAGTGGATGATCGGCTGGGCGATCGAGCCGCAGTGGCGGGGGCTGTTTTGCGCGAGTGAGGGTGGCCCGGGTCAACCCGAGATGCCCCTTGTAGATCAGGTCCACATGGTGCCGGCGAAGCGGTGGGCGAAGTCGCCGCTGAGTCTGGCTACGATCAGGGATATCCGGCGGGTGCGGCGGGAGCTGCAGGTAATGGAATACGACATTGCAGTGGATTTGCAGGGGGCGGTCCGATCGGCCATGGTCGCGCGATGGTCGAAGGCCGGGCAGGTGATCGGCGAGGCGGAGCCGCGGGAGTTCGTGGCGAAGTGGCTCTTCGACGAGCGAGTGCCGACGCGCGGGGAGCACGTGATCGAGCAGTCGCTGGAGGTGGCCAGCGCGATTTTGCAGGAGCAGTTGCCGATGACCTTGCCGCTGCTGCCCCGCGATTCCGTGGCCGACGCCATGGCGGCCCGGATCCGGCAGCCATTCGTTTTGCTGAGTCCCGGCGCCGGCTGGGGGGCCAAGCGATGGCCGGCGGAGCGGTATGGGAACGTGGCGCAGCGGCTGGCGGAGGCGGGATACGGGGTGGTAATCAACAGCGCACCGGCGGAGGAGCATCTGGCCCAGGAGATTGTGAAGACGAGCGCAGGCGCGGCGCATGCGGTAACGCTGGATTTGCC
This sequence comes from Acidobacteriaceae bacterium, assembly GCA_036489655.1. Classification (GTDB taxonomy): domain Bacteria; phylum Acidobacteriota; class Terriglobia; order Terriglobales; family Acidobacteriaceae; genus Palsa-343. The sequence goes on from DASXFH010000203.1 coordinate 2,760, forward strand.
CCACCTGATTGCAGTGACGCGGCGCGCGGCGCTGGCTATCGCCGGCGACACAGGTCCGTTACATCTGGCCTGCGCGCTGGAGACGCCGGTGGTGGGCATCTTTGGGCCGACCGATCCGGCTCGCAACGGTCCGTACCATTGCCGCAGCCGCGTGCTGCGGCATCCGGCGAGTGTGCGCGATCATTCTCGTCGAAAGGAACCCGAGGCTGGTTTGCTGACCATCACGCCCGCTGATGTGACCGACGCGGCGCTCGAACTATTACGGGAGAAGTGCTAGTGGCGTTGGGCTGGAAGCGCATTGCGCGACGGATTCGTGTGCCGCTGGGGTTCGCGTTTGCAGCCTTATTTCTATGGCTGGCGCAACCGAAATGGCCGTTTCTGGCGTTCAGCCTGATGCTTGTGGTCCCCGGCCTCCTGCTGAGGGGATACGCCTCTGGCTACGTGAAGAAAAATGCGGAGCTGACGGTCACCGGGCCCTATGCGCATACGCGGAATCCGCTGTATCTGGGCTCGATGCTGATTGCCGCCGGATTTGCGACAGCGGCGCGGAGCGCGTGGATTGGCGTGGCGCTGATCATCCTGTTTTTGGCGATCTACATCCCGGTCATCCGCGGTGAAGAGGAATATTTGCGGGCAGCGTTCCCGGGGTTCGACGCCTGGGCCGCCCGCGTGCCGCGGCTCATTCCGCGCATCACACCTTCCAGACAGCCGGGCGAGGCAGCCGGGGTGTTCTCGGCGGCACTCTACCGAAAACACCGCGAATACAACGCACTGCTGGGAGCGGCAGCCATGTATGCTGCTCTCATCCTGAAGCTGATTTTCCGGGCGAGGTAACGGAATCGATTGAGAGGATGTTCTGATATCTATTCCGGCCGGGGCGTGAGATGCTTCATGCGCACGACGACGGTGCTGCTGGCACGGATGGTCCTGGTACCGCTGCTGGCGGTTGCGCAGGCTGCGCCTCCGGTCGCGGTGCCGCTCATCCCTCCGCAGCCTGGCTACAGCTATCCGGCGCATCTGACCCTGAACTACGCCGTCGACTGGCGGGTATTTCCCGCGGGAACCAGTTCGTTTCACCTTGAGCAGCAGGGCGACGAGGAGCGCGTGACGGCAAGCGGAGACACCCTGGGAGCCATCAACCTGATCTACCGGGTCAGT
>DASXFH010000242.1:0-6151 GCA_036489655.1 Acidobacteriaceae bacterium
GCGGTGGGCCGCACCGTCGACCTGGACGGCAAGGCCTACACCATCATCGGAGTTCTGCCGCGTACATTTTCCTTCGCGCCGGCCGGCAACGCCGAGTTCTGGGTTCCAATCAACACCTTCAGCCCTCACGAGCGCCAGCGAACCTTCTATAACTTCTGGGGAGTTGGAAGGCTGCGTGACGGCGTGACCCCCACCGCGGCGCTGGCGGAGATGACGACCATCGCAAGCCGCCTGCAGCAGCAATATGGCGTACCCGGCCGCAATCTCAGCGCGAGTGTGGTCCCGCTCACCGCGGTGATCGTCGGCGATGTGCGGCCGATTCTCCTGACCCTCCTCGGCGGAGCCCTGCTGCTGTTGCTGATTGCGTGCGTGAATGTGTCCAGCCTGGTGCTGGTGCGCTCGGAAAGCCGGAGACGCGAAATTGCCGTGAGGGGCGCGCTAGGCGCAACGCCGGCGAGGCTGCTGCAGCAGTTCGTTACCGAAGGCCTCTTGCTGGCCGTGTTCGGCAGTGTGGCGGGGTTGATCGTGGGTGGCGGCATCATGCGTCTGCTGGCACACCTCGTGCCGAAAGAGATGGTGTCGAACATGCCGTTTTTGAGAGGCGTAAGTTTGAATGCCCACACCGCTGCATTTACCGCCTCGGTGGCGTTGATGGCCGCGCTGCTGCTGACTGCGACGCCAATCTTGAGGCTTTCATTCCGCAAGGTCGCTGAGGGATTGGCAGACGGGGACCGTGGCAGTTCCAGCCGTCTGTGGCGCAGGCTGGGAGCAAACCTGGTGGTCGTGGAACTGGCAATCGCGGTCGTACTGCTCGCCGGCGCGGGGCTGCTGGGACAAAGCCTGTATCGCCTGCTGCGCGTGCCGCTCGGGTTTGACCCCGGCCACCTTGCGACGGTCGACGTTGCGGCTCCCGGTTCGGTTTATCAGAGCGACGACCAGGTCGTAGAGTTGTATCGGGAAGTTGCGAGGCGTGTCTCAGGTCTGCCCGGCGTCGAATCGGCAGGCATGACCAGCAGACTTCCAGTCGAATGTGACTGCACCACTGACGGTATCCACGTCGTCGGAAGACCGTACCATGGCGAACAGAACGAAGTGTACGAGCGTCATGTGAGCGCGAGCTATATGCCGGCGATGAAGGCGACACTCGTGCGGGGAAATTTCTTCAGCGAAACCGATGATGCTTCGCGGCCCGGAGTGGCTGTCATCAATCAATCGCTGGCCCGCAGGTATTTCCCGAACCAGAACCCCATAGGCCAGCAGATCGCTGACGATGAGGGTGGAATCCCGACGGTGTGGGAGATCGTCGGCGTGGTCGATGACATTCGCGAAGGCCCGCTCGATGCCGGTAGCTCGCCGGTGGAGTATTTTCCCCTCAATCAGACGCGCGACCGCTCCTTCGTTCTGGCGGTGCGCACAAAGCAGGATGCTGGAGCGCTGCTGCCTTTGCTGGTGACCACGCTGCACAAGATCGATCCGCGCCTGGGCGTATCAAACGAGGCCACCATGACCGCGAAAATCGACGCCACACAGACAGCCTTGTTGCATCGGTTTTCCGCGTGGCTGGTCGGCGGATTCGCCGCCATTGCCCTGGTGCTGGGTGTCGTAGGGCTTTACGGGGTGATTGCTTATTCCGTGAGCCAGCGGACGCGCGAGATCGGCGTGCGCATGGCACTGGGCGCACAGCGCAGCGCCGTGTATAAGCTGGTGCTGATGCAGGCGGGATGGCTGACCGCAGCGGGACTGGCGATCGGGCTGGTCGCCTCAGTCGGAGCATCGTTGCTGATAAAAAGCCTGCTGTTCGGGGTGCGGGCCTGGGATGCGATCACGCTTGCGAGTGTGGCGGTCTCGCTGGGACTGGCGGCGATCGCCGCAAGCTTCCTGCCCGCGCGCCGCGCAGCATCCGTGAACCCGGTAGATGCGCTGCGCGCCGAGTAGCTTCACGATTATGCCAAGCCTGCGCCTCCATTTAGTCCCTCTGTAGTTACACTTACGCGCGTTCCGATTCCGGCGCATTCTCCGCTGCTGGAGCGCGGCTTTCATCTTGTGAACCAGTGGGGATTGGAGCGGTAGGGTACATCCTCTGTCCCCAGCGCCCGCATCCCATCGGACAATCCGCGAAGGGAAAAGAGGCGCATAAAAGATGAAAGCAGCAACGATTGTTGGAATTCTTCTCATTGTCCTTGGGGTGATCGGGTTTGCGGTGGGGGGCATTACGTTTACCCATCAAAAGAAGGATGTGAACCTGGGGCCGTTGCAGGTCTCGCACAAGGAGCACAGCACGGTGCCGATCTCGCCGATTCTGAGCGGAATCTCGCTGGTGGCGGGCGTCGGGCTGATGATCGTCGGAGCGCGGAGCAAGTAGCGCGGCGGCTGATTTCTTCGCACGGCGGTCCATCTACCCTCTGCATCTAGATTTGCAAATCGGCCCGGAACGGGGCATTCTGGTTGGCAACAGCTCGTGCTCGCGCGCCGGGGTCGATTGCACATCGGCTTCACGATCTTCCTTCCAACTGGATTGCGAGGCTTCGATGAATCGCAGAGACTTTCTTACCGGTGCTGCCGCTGGAATCGGCGCGGCTTGTCTACCCTCTACGTCGCTGGCCGACGCGCTGGACACGCCGGCGCGCAAATATCAGGCGCACGACCGGGTGGTGCTGGGCAAGACGGGCATTGAGACCAGCCGCCTGGCCATGGGCACGGGGACGATCGGCGGCGGCGGCGCGTCGAACCAGACACGCACCGGCGCGCTGACGGCGCTGCTGCTCAGCGGATTCAACAGCGGGCTGACATTCTTCGACACCGCCGATTCGTACGGGAGCCATCCCGAGGTGGGCGCGGCGCTGCAGCAGATTCCGCGCGAGAAAGCGGTGGTGATGACCAAGTGCGACTCGCGCGACCCGGCGCAGGCCAAGGCCGACGTCGACCGCTATCTGCGCGAGCTGAAGACCGACTACATCGACATTTTGCTGATCCATTGCGTGACGGAAGACGACTGGACGACGCGCTATCGCGGCGTGATGGATGTGTTCTCCGAAGCGAAGGAGAAGGGAAAGATTCGCGCGCATGGCGTGTCCTGCCATTCGATCGAGGCGCTGCGGGCCGCTGCGGCTTCTCCGTGGGTGGAGGTCGACCTGGTGCGGATGAATCCGGTCGGCGCGATCATGGACGCCCATCCGGAGGTCGTGACTTCGGTGGTGAAAGAGATGAAGGCGCAGGGCAAGGGCATTGTGGGGATGAAGATCCTGGGCCAGGGCGCGATGCGGACACGGCAGGATGAGGCCATCCGCTACGCGCTGCGCAACGGAGTGCTGGATGCCTTCACCGTCGGCGCGGAAAACCATGGCGAGCAGCAGGATCTGATCCGGCGGGTTGCCGCGGCGTAAAAGCGATTCTTCCTGTCTACCTGTGCATCCAAAACGATGGCGGGTTCCCGCGCACTATTGCTGGCAGGAGGGACACTGCCATGCGAATCTGCTTTACCATCAACGGCCGCACCTACTGCTTCACGGTTCCAATCATCGCCTACCCCATTCACCCGCCCAAGCCGGACCCGGAACACAAGGACTACGAGGGACTGATCTCGGACGCGACCATCCTCGGCTCCATACGGGCCGCGGCCAATCAGCTTTCCAATGCCGCGGCGAAAGAGACGCTCAACGCCAGCCTCAGCCGGGCTCTGGAGGGAGTTCAAAAGCAGGCCGGCTCGCACGTTGCGCTGTCGTTCGAGAACTAGGGTCTGTCGCGTGGAAGTCGTTACTGTCGGGAGTCTTGTAGCCCCACGTCTCAAAAGCGAGACGTGGGGCACCCGCTGATCCTGAGCATTCCGTGCGGTTGTTGAAGCAAGCATCCCGGCGCTGCGTTACTCGAACCGCTGTCCATAGCCCGCGCGCTCGGCGATGAGACAATGTTTTCGACATGTCTCTTGGTAGAAACGTGCACATTGAAGAGGAGCGCAGGCGTCCTGTCCTGCGGCTGCTGCTTGGTTTTACTGTTTTCCTGATCCTCATCGTGGCGGCTGCCGTTGCCGGCGGAGGTCTCTGGCTCAGGCATGCGATGTTTGCAGCGCTGCCGCAGCTGGATGGAAACGTCCGCCTGCCGGGACTTACCGCGCCGGTCACGGTAAAACGCGATGCGCATGGCGTGCCGCATATCGATGCGGCTTCGCTCGACGATCTCTTCGAAGCGCAGGGTTATGTCACGGCGCAGGACCGGCTGTGGGAAATGGACATGGCGCGGCGCATGGCTGCCGGCGACGCCGCGGAAATTCTTGGCCCGAAGCTGGTGGAGCACGACCGGGTGCAGCGCATCCTGCAGATTCGTCCGACGGCGGAGCGGCTGGTGACGACGCTCAGCGCTCGCGACCGGCGCTACTTCGAGGACTACGCGCGAGGCGTCAACGCATTCATCGACGCCAACCGGGACCATCTCTCGCCGGAGTTCCGGCTGCTGATGTACAAGCCGCAGCAGTGGCGGCCGGTCGACTCGGTGCTGGTGATGGTGAGCATGATGCAGATGCTCGACCAGCGCTGGGACAGCAAGCTGGCGCGCGAGCATGTGACGGCGAGACTGGGCCCGACGCTGGCGGCGGCGCTTTATCCGAACGGCTCGTGGCGCGACCATCCGCCGACGCAGGTGGAACCGGACCTTACCGCGCCGCAACAGAATATTCCCGACGTGCCGCTGGATGAGACGCAGTCAGATCTGCGCGGCTCGGGAACGGACCTGCTGCATTTGCGTAGGCTGCTGGACGACGCGCGCGGCGTCTGCGCGACCTGCACGCCGGGCTCGAACCAGTGGGTCATCTCGGGCGCGCATACGGTTTCAGGCAAGCCCCTCCTCTCGAACGATATGCACCTTGGCCACCAGATTCCGAATATCTGGTACGAGAACGATCTGCACGCGGGCGACTTCCATGCAACCGGGGTCACGGTGCCGGGGATTCCTTATGTGGTCGCCGGACATAACGAGCACATCGCGTGGGGATTCACGGCGCTCTATGCCGATATGCAGGACATTTATGCCGAGCAGGTGAACGGACAGGACCAATACCGGACGGCGGCAGGCTGGCAGCCGATCGAGCATAGCCGCGAGATCATCCACGTGCGGGGCGGCAGCGATGTTGCGCTCGATCTGGAGCGCACGGCGCATGGGCCGGTGATTACGCCGCTGCTTCCGCATGAGAAGCGCGTTCTCTCGCTGCGCTGGAATATCTACGACCCGAAGCTGGGCGGCGATCCCTTGTTCGATCTCGACGCGGCGGCCAACTGGCAGGACTTTCGCAACGCGATGAGCAAGTGGTATTCGCCTTCGCAAAATGTTGTCTATGCCGACGACCAGGGGCATATCGGCTATCAGGCGGTGGGATCGATTCCTATGCGTCCGAACGGGATCATGGGCGTGCCGATCAGCGACGGCAACCACGAGTGGCAGGGCTACATTCCTTTCGAGCAACTGCCTTCGGCGTTCGATCCGGCCAACGGCATTCTGGCGACTGCGAACGCGCGCACGACACCGGACGGCTATCCCTTCCCCATCACCGACGAATGGGCCGACCCCTATCGCAACGAGCGCATCTGGAAGTGGCTCGCGGGGAAGGTTGCGAATGACGGCAAGCTAGCGCCCGCCGACCTGCTGAAGCTGCAGACCGATGTGTATTCCGAAGTGGACCAGGAGATGGCGCAGCGCTTCGCGTATGCCATCGACCACGCCAGCAAGACGGACAGACGGCTGCGCGAGGCCGCCGACCTGATGCGGACATGGGATGGCGTGGTGAGCGCGGATTCGGCTCCGGCGGCGGTGGTGGACGCAGCCAAGAGCGCCTTCTGGCCGATGCTGCTGGGGCCGAGGATCGGAGACGACTGGAAACTGTATGAGTGGTCGGCGAGCGGTTTTGCGCGCGAGCAGATGATCATGAACGAGCCAGCGGCGTGGCTGCCTGCAGGCTATGCGAACTGGGATGACTTTCTGGCGGCCGTGGTTCGCGAAGGCATCAACAGCGAACATAGACTGGGCGATCTGAAGAACTGGAAATATGGCGTGCAGCATCCGGTGGACGTGGAACATCCGCTCTACAGCATGCTGCCGTGGTTCAAGAAGTGGACGGGGACGGGAGCGCAGCCGCAGTCCGGCGACAAGACGACGGTGAAGCAGG
>DASXFH010000260.1:0-41577 GCA_036489655.1 Acidobacteriaceae bacterium
GGCTGCGGTGCTGGTACGGCGGCACTTTCGGCCGCGCAGTCTGCGCGGGGAGGTAGTTCTGATCACGGGCGGGTCACGCGGGCTGGGGCTGGCGCTGGCCGAAGCGTTTGGACGGCGCGGAGCGAAGCTGGCGATTGTGGCGCGGGATCCGTGGGAGCTCGACCGGGCTCGGGAGATGCTGGGGCGGCGCGGGGTTGCGGATGTGGTGACGATCCCCGCCGATTTGCGCAAGCGGGAAGAGGCGGAGCAGGCGGTGGCAAAGGCGACTGCGCACTTTGGGCGGGTCGACGTGCTGGTGAATAACGCCGGGGCGATTACGGTGGGGCCGGTGGAGAGCCAGACGGCGCAGGATTTCCGCGACGTGATGGATTCGAACTTCTTTACCGGGGTGCACTGCGCTCTGGCGGCGGCTCCGCAGATGCTGGCGCGGCGGAGCGGCACGATTGTGAACATCGCTTCGGTTGGCGGCAAGGTAGCGGTGCCGCATCTGCTGCCGTATTCGGCGAGCAAGTTTGCGGTGGTGGGCTTCTCGGAAGGACTGGGTGCGGAGCTTCGGCAAAAGGGTGTGCACGTGCTGACCGTGTGTCCGGGGCTGATGCGGACCGGATCGCATGGGGCGGCGCTTTTTTCCGGAGACAAAGGGCGGGAATATGGATGGTTCAGCCTGGCGGCAAATCTGCCCGGGATTTCGACGAGCGCGGCGTGCGCGGCGCGGCGGATCGTGCGGGCGGTCGAGTGCCGGGAGACGGAGATTGCGATCACACTGCAGGCAGTGGCCGCCTCGCGGCTGGCGCACCTGGCGCCGGAAATTGTGGTGCGGGCCATGAGCATGGTGAATCGAGTGCTGCCGGGAGCTTCCGCCGGCGACGATCGGCCGCAGCGAGGGACCGATGTGCGCGGGCGAGAGTGGCTGCCGGTGCGCACGCTGGGAAAAGCGGCGGCTCGCCGCTACAACCAGAGCGGGTGAAGGGCTCAGGAGTGCGTGCTGATGTGGCTGAGGAGCTGGCTCCGGATCTGCTGGAAAGCGGGGTTGCCGCTGAGCGAGGCGAAGTCGGGATCGAAGATGGCACCGAAGACGATGTAGTCGCGGTCCTGAATGGTGGCTTTCAGATAGCGGATGGCTTCGTCCTGGCGGCCGAGGAGAGCACAGGTGCGGGCGAGTTCGTAGCCTGACGAGCGGCCCATCTGGAAATAATGTTCCTGGACGGGACGCATGGCTTCCAGCATGCCGCGGGGGCCGCCGTGGACAAGGCCTTTTTCGGCAGCGTCGGCCAGATCGGTGTACTGCGGGTCGTTCGTGATGGTTCCTACCAGACGGGTCTGCTCGATGAAGGTGCGGTCGTCCTTCTGGGCGAAGGCGAGACTGGCGAGGTAGCGAGGGGCGGAGACGAAGTCGGGCTCGGCGCGCTCCACCTCGCGCAGGCGGGCGAAGGCGGCGGCGTGATCGCCGTTCCAGTAGCGGATGAGGGCCTGGTCGGACAGGATGGAGCGGGAGGTGGGGTTCAATTTGCGCGCCTGGTTGATCTCGGCGAGGGCCTCCGGATAGCGGTGCAGGGAGAACAGAGAGGTGGCGAACCAGTGGTGGGCCTCCTCGTCGCGGGGGTCAATGACGATGGCGCGGCGATATTCGGCAAAGGCGCGAGGGATGTTCCACTCCCAGTAAAAGAGGGCGAAGGCGAGGGCGCGGTGGGCCTCGCCGAGGGAATCATCGAGGGCAACGGCCTTGCCGGCGGCGGCAATGGCGCGGGGAAAAGCCTCCGAGCGAGGCATGGAGGTGAACTCGGGCATGATGTCGTAGCACTCGGCGAGGCCGGCATAGGCCTGGGCATAGGCAGGATCGTGGACGACGGCCTGGGTGAAGGCGTCCACGGCCAGGTTGAGGCTGCCTTCTGTGCGGCGGTTCCAGTCATAACGGCCCTTCAGATAGAACTCTTCGGCTTCCGGGTCGGGAACGTGGGCCGAGGCGGAAGCCGCCGGAGCGGGCGGGCGGGCGGCACGATGGCGGAATCCAAACCAAGCCAGAAAGAGGAGGACTGCGAGGGAGAAGACGGCGGGCGCAGACCAGAAACGGGGGGAGCGCGAATGCTTCGGGGGCGGAGATGCTTGCCCGGAAGAGGGCGCGGGGGCGGGTTCGGGGGGCGGCGGCTGGGACGGACCTGCGAGGTCGTCGGCTTCGGCAGTGGAATTGAGCCAGCGGGTGAGCTCGTCGGTATAGGCGAAGACGCCGCCGCGTTCGCCGGGAATGCGGTGGACGGGGAGCGAGCGCTCTTTCTCCCAACGGCGGACGGTGCGTTCATCGCGCCCGAAGAAAGCCGCAATTTCCTTCCAGGAATCGATGCGCCGCCCTGGAGCCGCAGTGGGAGACATAACCAGGCCTCAACCGAAGTGGGTACCCTCAGCGGGGGAGCGAACGGGGGTCTCCAGTATAGCGGGGCGGGGGTGGCGCGGAAATGAAGGCCGGATAACGGTAGGAGCGGGGATGTCCTGATCTGACCGGTGGTGCCCCGGCATGCCCCTTTTCGACTGAGAAAATCGCGTGCGATGGTACGAAGGCTCCGAATCGGACGAGAGGCTGACCGTCCGAGGCGGCCCAGATTCCTGCCGGTTCATGCCGGGGAGCGATGGGTCCGATTCGGGGTACAGGAGCGGCCGGTGTTCCCCTGGGGAGCCGGGACCGCTGCCACTGCTCCGGCCGCGCCGGCGGCCGAAGCAGACCCCGAGGGCCGCCAAAATACGGGGCGGCGGGAACAAAACGGGTTTGTTGGACAGATTGCACAGGAGAATCCCCGCAATGCTGGTTGAACTATCGGAAGAGATTTTGGAGATCGCGGAACAGGTATGCCGGGCCGCGCGCGAACAGGGCAAGACCGTCTTCACCGTCTATCATGGAGAAAGCAGCCTCTTTGGCGAAAGTGAGCTGAGCGGGACGGCGAAGGAGAAGCAGATTTGGCAGACCTGATGAGGACCTCGAATCCTACCCTGAACGGGAAGGTATTTCGAGGATTTCCCGGGGCCATGGGCGAAACCATGACCCTGGAGGGAACGGTCAACAAGACCGGAATTTTGTTGTTATGCGCGATCGCAACCGCGGCGTGGACGTGGCACGAGGCGATGAGCCCGGAGACGGCAGGGCTGGTGCCGGGACTGCTGATGATCGGGGCGATCGGCGGGCTGATCTTCGCCCTGGTGACAGTTTTCAAGAAAACCTGGGCGTCGGTGACGGCTCCGCTGTATGCGCTGCTGGAAGGGCTGGTGCTGGGCGGCATTTCCGCGGTGTTCAACGTGCGCTATCCGGGGATCGCCTTTGAGGCGGTGTGCCTGACCTTCGGCACGATGTTCGTGCTGCTGCTGGCCTACCGGGCGCACATCATCCGCGTGACGCAGAAGTTCCGGCTGGGCGTGGTGGCGGCGACGGGCGCGATTTTTCTGTTCTACCTGATGGAGATGGTGCTGGGCTTCTTCCATGTGGGGATGGGGGCCTTCAGCGCGATCAACGGTTCGGGGCCGATCGGGATCGGCATCAGCCTGGTGATCGTGGCGGTGGCGGCGCTGAACCTGGTGCTGGATTTCGATTTCATCGAGAGCGGCGTGGCTGCCGGTGCTCCTAAATACATGGAGTGGTACGGCGCTTTTGGGCTGATGGTCACGCTGGTGTGGTTGTATCTGGAGATGCTGCGGCTGCTGTCCAAGCTGAACAGCCGGGACTAGGGCAGCGGATAGCGGACAGCGGGTGCGGGCTTTGCCCGCACCCTTTTCCTTTGGCCGGAAGCGATCGGCTAGCGGCGTTTTTCGAAGGGTTGGCGGTGGACGATGCCGGAGCCTTCGCGGACGGTGATGGTTTCGCCGGCGTCGACGTTGGCGAGGCGATCGACGGCGCCGCTGGGCCAGTGGACCTCGACGACGTCGGCTTTCGGCGATTCGCCCAGGCCGAAGGTGAGGACGAGTTCGCTGGCGGACAGGTAGCTGGATCCGCTGTGGAGCATTTGCTTCTGGCCGGTGGTGGGCGACTTGACCCAAACGACGGAGCCGATGCCGTCGCGGTTGGATTGGGTGCCGATCAGCTTGATCCGCAGGGAGTGGTTGGTCGCGCCCTCATTCAAGAAAAGCGAAGCCGGACCGGCGTTGGTGGTGATGATGATGTCGGGAGCGCCGTCGTTGTTGACGTCGGCATAGGCGGCGCCACGGGCGACACGGGCGGCGTCAAAGGACTTGCCCATAAGGGCAGCGACGTCGTCGAAGCCGTGTCCGCCGATGTTGCGGTAGAGGTGCGGGGGCTCGGCGTAACGGACCCGTTGCTGGATCTTCTCGATGTCGGGGTCGAGGTGGCCGTCGGCGACGTAAAAATCGGGCCAGCCATCGAGGTCGTAGTCAAAGAAGAAGCAGCCGAAGCCGAGCGTGAGCAGGCTGGTGCGGCCGACCTGGGAGGTGGGCGCCTCGTCCACGAAGAGTCCGTTTTTTTCGTTGTGGTAAAGGGCGATCATCTGGTTGGAGAAGTTGGTGATCAGCAAACTGGGGAAACCGGAGTGGTCGAAGTCGCCGGCAGCGATGCCCATGCCGGCGCGGGCGACGCCATCTTCGCTGTAGGCGATGCCCTCGGGGATTCCCTGCTCGGTAAAGGTGCCGTTGCGGTTGTTGATGTAGAGCTTGTTGGGCTGGGTGTCGTTGCTGATGGCAATGTCGGGCCAGCCGTCCTGGTTGGCATCGAAGATGGCGATGCCGAGGCTCTTTGAGGTGGGATCGTAGAGGCCGGACTTCTTCGTGACATCAGTGAAGGTGCCGTCGCCGTTGTTGTGCCACAGCCGGACCGAATCGCCTTTATAGGACTCGGGGGTGCAGTAGGACTTGTCGGTGCCGTCCATGGTGCAGAAGAGATCGGTGGAGGGCGACCACTGGACATAGTTGGCGACGAGGAGGTCGAGGCGGCCATCTTTGGTCGTGTCCAGCCAGGCGGCGCTGGTGCTCATGTCGCTGGGTCCCCAGAGGCCGGCCTTCTTTGTGACGTCGGTGAAGGTGCCGTTGCCGTTGTTGTGGAAGAGGTGGTTCTGCCCGTAAGCGGTGACGAAGAGGTCGTCGTGGCCGTCGTTGTCGTAATCGCCGACAGTGACGCCGAGACCGTACATGGGGATATCGAGGCCGGCTTTTTTAGTCACGTCGGTGAAGGTGCCGTCGTGATTGTTGTGGTAGAGGACGGGGGTGGAGACGTGTCCAGGATGGCCGGGCCATTTGGTGCCGTTGACGAGGAAGATGTCAGGCCAGCCATCGTTGTCGTAGTCGATGAAGGCGACGCCGGGGCCCATGGTTTCCGGCAGCCATTTCTTGCCGAAGGCGCCGTTGTTGTGGACGAAGCGGATGCCGGCGGCACGGGTAATGTCCTCGAAGCGGATATGGCTGGAGGAGGGCGCAGGAGGTGTGGCGGGCGCCGCGAGCAGGCGAGGCACGAGGCGCGGGGCGAGCACACAGAGGGCGGCCAGCGCCGCCGTGCCGACGAGCAGAGCGGCCCGCTTCAATTGCCGCCCCTGTGGGGGGCGTAGGATGCGGGAGCGACGAGGGCAACAGCGTTCTTCATGGGGGTGTTGTTGGCATTGGCCACGTCGAGGGGCACCGAGTCGTGCTCATGGATGGGCTGGCGCTCATTGTTGTCGTCGGGATGCTTCTCGCGATAGGGGCCGGTGAGGGTCTGCGCGGCCTCGTCGGCTTTAAAGCGCAGGTAGCGCTCCTCGTAGGCGGCCGCTTCCTTGTGGTTGCCGAGTCCGGTGTAGCAGAGCATGAGATTGTAGTTGGCCTCGAGGTCTTCGGGGTCGATGGTCATGGTCTGGAGAAAGGCGTCGCGGGCCTGGGCGTATTTGTGCTGGAGAAACAGGACCCGGCCGAGATCGTCGTTGACCACCCGATCTTGAGGATACTGTGCAAGCACGATGCGCAGGTGGTCGATGGCGCCGTCGTAGTCGCCGACCTGGCGCAGGACACGGGCATAGAAGTATTGGGCGCGGGCCAGCTTCGGGGCGAGGGCCAGAGCCTTGTCCAGCACCTGGCGAGCGCCGGCCATGTTGCCTTCCTGCACGCGGACGCGGCCGATGTTCACCCATCCGTCGGGATTGGTCGGGTCGATTTGGGTAATCCTCGCAAAGGCAGCCTCGGCGGCTTTCAGGTCGCCCTGAAGCAGGAAGCCGATGCCGTAGTCGTTCCAGCGCTGCCAGTCGGCCTTCTCCAGATCGAGATGGGCCGTTGGCAATGGCGAACCGGCCGGCAGGACAGCCAGATCGACGTTTGACTGGGCCATGACCACGATGGGCAGGTTGGGAACCGCCTTGATGTTCCCTGCCACCTGGCTGGTGTCGCCGCTGACAGCGTTCGGCCGATCGTCGTACTCCACCGAGACCCGGCCGGGAGCAGCGGCGTGGGCCACACCCAGAAAGGCAAACTGCGTGTTCGACCAGATGAATTTGCGGTAGTTGACTTTGGCGACCAGGTGGATGTGCCCGCGCGCGTTCTTCGGGATATGGAGGCGGAAGTGGACGGTGTCCGCCGCGCCGGGCGGTATGAGATGAGCATAGACCGTGGCGCGGGCTGCCCAGGCGTTGCGCCTGAGGATGGGATTGCCGTGCTCGTCGATGGAGAGGGAGCGATACATGTGGGCGCCGGGATCGACGGGTCCTCGTCCGTGATCCTCGACCATGCCGCTCCAGAAGAGCACGCGGCCGTCGTCGTCGGTGGCCTTGAGTTCCACCCAGCAGTCAAAGGCATCGACTGTGCCGCCGGGGAAGAAATGGCCCAGGCCCAGGGTTCGGACGACGACGTCAATGCGCGCGGTCTCGCCGGGAACGACCTGGCCCTGCACGCGCTCCAGCGGGGCGGTGATGGGGGCCAGGCTGGTTTCGCCGGTGGCGACGGTGGGGATTTCGCTCTCCGATTCCTCGCCGACGGCAAAGGTGGTCTCCAGCTGCGGCCCCGCGTAGGCCATCGAGGCGGCCTTTTTTGTCTCGAGCGGTTTGGTCTCCGGCGAGAGCGCGAAGATATCGACGCGAACCTTGTTGGCCTTGAGGAACTGCTCGGTCGCGTCGAGCTGCGTCTTGTCTCCATTGACAAAGGGGAGGGCGGTATTGGCGGCGATAAATCGGTGGGAGTGGATGAAGCCATCGACGTTGCCGGCGTCGTTGGAGCGGACCTCGGTCATGTGGCAGTCGACGCAGTTCTGCGGTTTAGGCGGATAGTAGAAGGACCGCGCACCCAGGCCGGAGACGCCGCTGGCCTGCCAGTTGTCGTAATCATCGAATCCGCGGCTCCATCGATAATTGTTCACCGGCAGGTCGAGGTGGACTTTGTGACATACCGAGCAATACTCCGCTACCTGGGAATCGTGCATGAAGGGGCGCAGGAAGGTGCGGCGGTGCGGCTCGGGATCCTCTTCGATGAGGAAATCGATGGCTTTGCGCAGATATGGATTTTTGCTGGCGACGAGCTTCTGCAGAGCGGGGTATTCGAGGACGAAGTCGCCATTGCCCATGGTGCTGCGGACTTTGCGGATGGAATGGCAGACTACGCAGCTGATGCCCACATTCGCCTGCGCCGTGTGGACGCGCGGCTCAATGGGCGTGTTGAAGTTGCCGGGAAAGAACAGCGCGGCATCGTGGCAACCGGCGCACCATTTTGAGGACCGCACGCCATCGACCTGCTGCATGTAGACGATGGCCTGGCGGTACCACTGATTGTTGAAGGAGGAATAGTGGTGGGCGGAGCTTTCCCATTCCCGGTAGATATCGGCATGGCACTGCCTGCAGGTGGCCGAGTCCATGAAGTAGTCCTCGGGAACCACCTTGCCGGTATTGGTTTCCGCTGAGCTGGGGAAGAAGGGACTCTTCGGGCCGCCGCCTTCGCCGTCCATGGAAGACGGGGCGATGGAGGGGTTGCGAATCACATAGGCGCGCTGCCAGGGAACGGTGCGCTGCCACCAGGCTCCGTAAGCAACGGCGGCGACCAGGGCCAGACATCCGGCGATCCGAACCGTTGTGCGCAATGCTGTACCGCGCAGCCAGCCACGGTGGGCGATCCAGACGGAGAGCAGGAGGGCGCAGGCCAGCGCCGAGAGGACCTCGTGGGTATAGAGGATGGGCCAGTCTTTGCGGCGGGCGCCGGTGAAGATGATGACGCCGCCGACCAGTCCGCCAGCGAGGAAGACGAGCCAGCCGATTTTTTCCGTTGCACCGCGGCCGCTCAGAAGTCGCGCCGCCCAGGGAATGCCAAACACCACGAAGGCCGCGCCGGCGAAGATGTGGAACACGACAATGGCTTCGTAATAGAGAGTGGCGGTGGGAAAGGCAATGAGGTAGACGGCGCTGGCAGCCAGGGCAACGGCCACCGAAATCAGCAATCTTCTCATCGAGATGCTTCCGCTCCAGGCAGGTTGTGGGTGTCCGCTGCGAGCGCCTCTTTAGAACCCGAGCGGCATGAGAATGGTAGCTGCCGGACCGGACGGCTGGCATCCACCTTTGGGTGGAGATTGGGACTGACCGGGACCGAGCCGTCCAGGCGGACCTGCCGTGCGGGGACTGGCCGTCCAGGCGGACGGCCTTGCGGCCTTCAGGATCTCATTCCTTCGGCTCGGGGGCGAAGAGTGCGAAGACCGCGCCCTGGGGATCGGCGAGGACCGAGAAATGCAGCTGGCCTTCGACGGTCATAGGCGGCACTTTCATGGTCGCGCCCAGGGCCACTGCCCGCGCCGCCTGGGATTCGCAGCTCTCGCACTGGAAATAGGCGAGCCAGTGGGGTGGAACGCCTGGGGGCAGACTGGGCTCGGCGGGCATGCCGCCGATGAACTGATCGCGGTTTTTGATATGCAGATATCCGCCGGGATCTTTGTCCTTACCGAGGACGAACTCCCAGCCAAAGAGGTCGCCATAGAATTTCGCGGCGAGCTGGCGGTCGGGGGTTTGCAGATCGGCCCAGCAGAAGGCGCCATTTTCGGCGACGATGCCCATGCCTCGATGGCCGCCGGGCTGAAAGATGGCAAAGATGGCACCCACCGGATCGCGGATGACGGCCATGCGTCCGACGCCGGGGATATCCATGGCCGGGGAGAGCGGCTGGCCGCCGAGCTGCAGGGCGCGGCTGACGGCCTCGTCGGCGTTGATGACGGCAACGTACAGCAGCCAGTAGGGTGGGATGCCGAGGACCCGGTCTTCCGGCTTCATGGTGTAGGCGGCGCAGACGTCGCGATCCCCGTGCAGAAACATGGTGTAAAGGAAATCCTTGCCCATGGGGATATCGGCGGCCCGCCAGCCGAAGAGTGCGCCATAGAACTGTTTGGCCGCTGACTGGTCGGTGGTGGCAAGCTCCACCCAGACAAAGTTGCCGGCGGGATGCTGGTCGAGGTTGGGCATGGCGAGGATTGTAGGATGGGCCGGCTGGGAGGAAAAAAATAAATTTCACGGGACGAGAGAGTTTTAGTCTGAGGGAACCATGGAGCGAACCGGCACAAAGGCAGGGCGGCTGACGGATCGGCAGATGGGCCGGATCGCCCGGGCGCTGGCCGACCCTCGGCGATATGCCATTCTGGAACAGATCGGGAGAGCACGGGGATCGACGCCCTGCTCCGAGCTGCGGGCCTGCCAGCCGGTGACCGCGGCAACCTTGTCGCACCATATGAAAGAGCTGGAAACGGCCGGGCTGATTCGAATTACCCGCGAAGGCAGGTTCGCCCATCTGGAGCTGGACCGGGAGGTCTGGCAGGCGTACCTCGATCATTTGGGCAGAATTTAACGCCAGCGGCTGAACCCTTTCCGGGAGCCGCCTCATCCATTCGATACTTCGATGAATATCGAAGCGATAGACATGCGAAGGAGAGAGCGAATGAGCAGGCTAAAAAACAAGGTGGCCGTGGTGACGGGCGCTTCGAAGGGCATTGGCGCCGCGATTGCGAAAGGTCTGGCTGGGGAAGGCGCCGCGGTGGTGGTGAACTATGCGTCGAGCCGTGAAGGTGCGGAGCGGGTGGTGAAGGAGATTGCGGCCAATGGCGGCAAGGCCATCGCCGTGCAGGGCGATGTGGCCAAAGCTGCCGATGTGGAGCGGCTGTTCGCGGAAACGCGGAAGGCGTTTGGGCGTCTGGACATCCTGGTGAACAATGCCGGCGTTTACGAATTCGCGCCGCTGGGCGATGTTACCGAGAAGCAGTTTCACCGCATGTTCGACACGAATGTGCTGGGGCTGATCCTCGCGACCCAGGAAGCGGCGAAGCACCTGCCGGAGGGCGGCGCGGTCATCAATATCGGATCGGTTGCTTCCACGGTGACGCCTCCCGCCAGCGCCATCTATACGGCGACCAAGGGGGCGGTGAATGCGGTGACCCGGGTACTGGCGAAGGAGCTGGGAGCGAAGAAGATCCGCGTGAACTCGATCAATCCGGGCGGCGTGGAGACGGAAGGCTTCCACTCAGCGGGCTTCGCGGGAGGCGACTTCGAGAAAGCGATGGTCGCGCAGACGCCATTAGGCCGACTGGGGCAGCCGCAGGATATCGCTCCGATCGCCGTTTTTCTCGCCTCCGAAGAGTCGGGATGGCTGACGGGCGAGACGCTGCTGGCCTCGGGCGGGATGCGGTAAGGCGCAGGGAGATTCACTCAGGCTCGGAGGTGAGGGCCTGAGTGGGTTGCCGGCGATGCTGCCGCGTGCTTGCGCAGGACGACGCGGCAGTCTGTACGCCAGCGCTCATCGACGGCGAGAAATTGCCACGGAATCGCCGAGGAGAGATGGCGGAGAATGGCCTCGTTGGCTGGATGCATATGGAGAGCCGGAGCAACGAGAAGCAGGACGGGATCTTCGGGAGAGAGCACGACGCCGGGAAAGTAACCGCGGCGCGCGATTTCTCCGGCACGATGGAGCGAGCGTACACGAGCCCAGTAGTCGAGGGCCTGCAGCGGGAGATGCAGGTCGTCGTCGGCTTTTAGTTCGAGGACGGCGAGGCGGCCCTGGCGGGTCACGGTGAGCAGGTCCAGCAGGGTGCGGCTGGCCGAGGCAAACGCCAGCACCTGCGAGTAAACGGGAGCGCCGCCGCCGAATTCCGCGCCCAGCAGTGACAGATCGCGGCGGAGCACGGACTCCAGCCAGCGCTCGGGCTGGAGTCGATAGAGGGGATCGCGGGCCAGCCCTTCGGGCGAGCGGCTGCGGAAGAGGCGATCGATGAGGTCGAGAAAGAGATCCTGGGTGGTGTCGTCGAGGAGGGTTTCGCTGGGGCCGGCGCCGAAAACGATCGCATCGTGGCGCGCGAAGGAACCGGGGGCCAGTCCATGGCGGACGCGGGCGTATTCGAGCCCGTGGAGGGAGAAGCCCACCTCGGTGGCGCTGTGAGCGCGCACCTCGGTAGCCGCCAGCAGATCGGGGGACAGCAGGGAGCGGAGATGATCGACGCCGAGCCGGCAGCGGTCCAGAGCGGCCTGGGGATCGAATGCGTGGGGAAACTGGATGTCGAGGTTGCCGTCCTGGTCGATGGGGCAGGGCGTGAGCTCGGCGGTGGAGGGATGCAACTCCCACAATTCCCACTGCGCGAGGCTGGGGTTGAGCCAGGCCATGCGCTCGCGGGCCACGGCGGCGCTGCCGGCGGGAACGATGAGCCGGAGGCCCTGCACCACGCGCCGATTCGCATGCTCGCGGCAGTACGCCAGCCAGAGAATGCCGAGGGTCAGCGCGCCCTCGATGACCGCGGGCGGCTCTTCAGGGCCAACGCCGGTGACCGCCCACGCGGATTGCCCCCGAACCAGCAGGCCACGGGCATAGGCAGGGCCGAAGCTGTGTTCCAGATCCATGGCCGATCGGAAAGACTCGGGCTTCCATTCGGGAAAATGGGCAGCCAGGGCCTGTTCCAGCGTTCGGAGATAGCGGCGGCGAGAGGTATCGCGTGCGGTGGGCGTGCGGAAATCCGGGTCGGGAACGAGGGTGAGAATTTGCGGGCGGCTCTGGCCGAAGCGGCGTGTTTCCAGACGGAGGGTGTCGCGGCGCGGCTGCAGATCGCAAACGGTGCGGACCAGATTCCGGTCCGCAGACCACAAGTGGAGCAGGCACCGTCCATGATCCGCGCTGATGGAACAGTGATCGAGGCGGAGGTCGAAGAGAAGCTGGCCGTCTTCCATCACCACGGCGTGGGGATGGTCGGCGAGGAAGGCTTCGATGGAACGAGCCAGCTGGTCAGCAGGAACAGGGGCGGACGTCGAGGCTGGGGCGGGGGCGGGCATCAGCTTCGATGGTCCGCGCCCTCACGGCCAGGAGCAAGCGAAACCTTACCAGTTTCTGCTCTTTCGTAATTCCTCAATGTGGGCGGTGTGATGGCGGGAATGCCAGGCGTACAGGGCGACCGCCTCGGCGAGGGTCTGGCGGCCGTTCTCCGGATGAACGTAGCCGCGCTGCCACTGCTCTTCGGACAGCGAGCGCAGCAGGGTGGTCCAGCGGTCGTGCAGGGCTTCGATCAGATCGAGCGAGACAGCCACCGGGGCGGTGCGCGCATCGGGCAGCTCAGACCAGGCTTTCTCGTTGTAGGGCTTGATGGGCGGCCAGTCTTCAGTGAGCGCGAGACGAATGCGGATATACGCGTTCATATGGCTGTCGGCGACATGATGCACCAGCTGGCGAACGGTCCATCCGTCTTCACGATAAGGCGTGTCGAGCTGGGGGTCGCTCAGGCCCTGAACGGCGGAGCGCAGGCTCTCCGGCAGAGCTGCCAGGGTGGCAATGGCGCTGCGATGGTCGGTGAGATTGGCGGCGGCTCGGTTGTACTTGCCAATGGGGAAACGAGGGTCTTTCTCTGTCGCGGGCAGGGTGCTCATACCCGGAAGGTACAACGAGGGAGGAAAGCGGGACAAGGCGGCCTGCTCCTGGACAGGAGCGACCGAACGAACCGATGGGGTTGGAGCGGTACCCGTGAACGAGGGGGGGCGCCGGCGCCAGACTCTTCAGGCTGGGCGGTGATTCGGCGTACCGTTATGGGTCTTCTGGTGGTGATGCTTTGTGGAGTGCTTTTTGCTGTGGTGGTGATGGTGGGTGGCCGCGAACGCCGATCCGGAGAAGGCCAGCAGCAGGGAGAGGAGGACGAACTTCTTCATGGATATGAGCATGGCACGATCAGGTGTCGACGGCACAGTGAAATCTAATTAAGAATCAAAGAAGCAACCGTTGGGGTCGTTACTGCGGGAACGGCGGGAACAGAGTGGGCGCGGAGAGGATGAAGCGTGGATCACAAGCGATATTTTTTTGAGAAGTTCGGCATCACGGAGCGGCTCCTGGAGCGGTGCCTGGGCGAGGCGCTCTCGGCAGGCGGGGACTATGCGGACCTGTACTTTGAATCCGTGGCCGCGACTTCGCTTGGTCTGGATGAGCAGATCGTCAAGTCGGCCAGCCAGGGAGTGAGCGCCGGCTGCGGGGTGCGGGTGGTGAGCGGCGAGCGCACCGGCTACGCCTACACCGACGACCTTTCGTCGGATCGGCTGCTGCGCGCGGCGCGGACGGCGGCGCTGATTGCCAGCGGCCCCTCGAAGCAGCTGGTGCAGGGCTTTACGGAAACCGATGCGCCCAGCCTGTATCCCGCGCCGGCGGCGGAGCTGGATGCGGATCTGTCGGTGAAGCTGGACCTGGTGCAGCGGGCCGACCGCGCGGCGCGCCGTTACGATCCACGCATCACCCAGGTGCGGGCCAACTACGCGGACGAGGTGCGGCGGATTCTGATTGCGGCTTCGGACGGGACTTACGCCAGCGATACGCAGCCGCTGGCGCGGATGAGCGTCTTCGTGATTGCGAAGGATGCTGAGCGGACCTCAAAGGGCAGCTCGGGCGGCGGCGGCAGGGTGGAGATCAGTTACTTCGCCGGCGCAAAGAGCCCCGAGCACTTTGCCGAAGAAGCTGCGCGCACGGCGATTTTGCAGTTGGGTGCGGTGGCGGCGCCGGCCGGCGAAATGGAAGTGGTGCTCGGTCCCGGGTGGCCGGGCGTTCTGCTGCATGAGGCAGTGGGCCATGGCCTCGAAGCCGACTTCAACCGCAAGAAGACTTCGGCCTTTGCGGGGCTGATCGGGCAGCCGGTGGCCAGCGCGAAGGTGACGGTGGTGGACAACGGGCGCATGCCCTCGCGGCGCGGTTCGCTCAACGTGGACGATGAAGGATCGGCGACGCAGGAAACGGTGCTGATCGAAGGCGGCATTCTGAAGGGCTACCTGAGCGACAAGCTCAGCGCACGGCTGATGGGCATTGCCGGCACCGGCAACGGGCGGCGCGAGAGCTACCAGCAGATTCCCATGCCGCGCATGACCAACACTTACATGCTGGCGGGCGAGGACGATCCGGCGGACATTCTGCGCAGCGTGAAGCGAGGCCTGTATGCGGTGAACTTCGGCGGCGGACAGGTGGACATCACCAGCGGCAAGTTTGTCTTCTCGGCGTCGGAGGCCTATCTGATCGAAGACGGCAAAATCACTGCTCCGGTGCGCGACGCAACGCTGATCGGCAACGGACCGGAGGCGCTGAAGCACGTTTCGATGGTGGGCAACGATCTGGCGCTGGACGAGGGCATCGGCACCTGTGGCAAGGATGGGCAGAGCGTGCCGGTGGGCGTGGGCATGCCCACGGTGAAGCTGGACCGGATGACGGTGGGGGGCACGGGGTAAGCAGCGCGACAGAGTCTTTCCTGCAGGGAGGCTCCTTGGCGTAGTACACTGTGTATATACATCGTGCGCTACGAATGGGACGAGCGGAAGAATCGCGAGAATTGGAGCAGGCACCGCATTTCATTCGAGGATGCCGCTCTGGTCTTCGATGATGAGCGATGTCTCATCTATCCGGATCGAGCCGATGCGACGGGCGAGCTGCGCTGGCATGCAATCGGAACCGTCCCAATCGGTCGTACGGGCAAAGCTGTCCTGCTGGTCGTTCATGCGTACAGGGAGAATATCGATGGCGAAGAAATCATCCGAATCATCTCGGCCCGTGAAACTGAAAAGCATGAGCGCCGAAGATATCAGAAACAGGAAGCGCCCTGAGAGGGAGCGTCTCGCGCTGCTGCGCATCGCCGAGAAGCAGGCGGCCGATGACGATTCCGGCATCGACTTCAGCGATATTCCGAGGCTCACCGACGAGCAGCTGCGCAACATGGTCCGCCTGCGGGATTTCAGGAGGAAGATTCCCGTCAGCGTGCGGCTCGATCCCAAAGTGGTCGACTGGCTCAAGTCCAAAGGCGGAGGCCACCTGACACGCATCAACGACATTCTGATGAACCTGATGGAAGCCGAAACCGCGAGCCGCAGGACCGGAACGGGGCGATGACCAGCGCCACGCAATCCACCGTCGACCTGCAGCAACTCGCCTCCGACATCGTCAGCCGTGCTCTGCGCGCGGGCGCTTCCGACGCTGAGGTTACGATCCGTGAGGGCGACGAGTTCTCGACGACGGTGCGTCTGGGCGAAGTGGAGACGCTGAAAGAGTCGGGCTCACGCGGGGTGGGGCTGCGCGTGCTGGTAGCCGCCGACAACGGCTATCGCGTGGCGAGCACCTCATCGAGCGATTTCACCGAGGGTGGCATCGAGCACCTGGTGCGCGGGGCTGTGGCCCTGGCCGCGGTCACCAGCGTCGATCCCTTCGCCGGTCTGGGTGATCCCGATGAATTTGGCCAGCTCACCGGCGACCTGCAGCTGTATCACGAGGACGTGTATTCGCTGCCGAGCGAAGAGCGGATTGCCTGGGCGCGGCGTGCTGAGGCCGCTGCAATGGCGGTTGACACGCGACTGGTGAACAGCGATGGCGGTACCTTCGATGCGGCGGCCGGGCGGCGCGTCTTCGCCAACTCGCGCGGCTTTCTGGGCGAGTATCAGTCCTCCTACTGCTCGATTTCCGCAAGTCCCATCGCACAAGGGGCGAAGGGTGAAATGCAGAGGGACTTCTGGTGGTCGCAGGCGCGAGCGTTAGGCGATCTCGATTCTCCGGAAGAGGTGGGGCGCGAAGCGGCGCGGCGCACGCTGCGCATGCTGGATGCCCGGCGCGTTCCCACCCAGCAGGCTCCGGTGGTGTTTGCGCCGGAAGTGGCGCGGGGTCTGGTGGGCGCGGTCTTCGATGCCGCGGCCGGCGATGCGATTTACCGGCAGGCCTCCATTTTTGCGGGCAGGCTGCATGAGGAGGTCGCGGCTGCTTCGGTGACGATTGTCGATGACGGCACGATTCCCGGCGGTTTCGGGACCTCGCCGTTTGACGCCGAAGGCCTGCGCAGCCGGCGCACGGTCATCGTCGACAAAGGCATCCTGAACGGTTACATATTGAACATCTATGCGGGCCGGAAACTGGGCATGAAGAGCACGGGCAATGCCGGGCGGGGGCTGGCGGGCAATCCTTATCTGGGCGCCGGCAATTTATATCTGGAGGCGGGCACGCAGACGCCGGAGACGATCGTGGGCAGCGTTGAGCGTGGCCTGTATGTGACGCGCCTGATGGGTCAGGGCGTGAACCTTGTCACCGGCGATTATTCCCGCGGGGCCGCCGGAATTTGGATCGAGAATGGCCAGCTGGCGTACGCGGTGCACGAGATCACGATTGCCGGCAACCTGAAGGAGATGCTGCGCAATATCACCGCTATCGGCAACGATCTGCGCTTCCGGGGCGCGACGGCCTCGCCCACCCTGCGCATCGACGGCATGACCATCGCGGGAGGGTGATGTTTCCCAACCAGCTGGCGTTCGACGCGGCACAACCGGCGTGGGAAGCGATCCCGGCCGAAGCGGGCGTCTTTGCGCTCTTCGGCGAAGATCCACAGGCCGAGCCCTACATCAGCCGCACGCCCAATCTGCGGCGCCGGGTGCGGCGGCTGCTGGATGCGCGGCCGGATCAGACGAAGCGGCTGCGCCTCGCCGGACGGGTCACGCGCATTGAATACGCCCTTGGGGGCTCGGATTTTGAAGCGCTGCTGCTCCTCTATGCGGCCAACTGGGCTGCGTTTGGGGAGCGTGCGCGCAAGCGCCTGCATTTGCGGCCTCCGGCTCTGCTGCGCATGACCGTTGAAAACGCGTATCCGCGCGTTTATGTCACCAACAAGGTGACAAAATCCGCAATGGACGATTTGTACGGGCCGTTTCCGTCGCGGGCCTTCGCGGAGAAGTTCTGCGAGGACATGCTGGATCTGTTCAAACTGCGCCGTTGCTATGAGGATCTCCATCCCGATCCGGCGTTTCCCGGCTGTGTGTACTCGGAAATGAAGAAGTGCCTGGCGCCCTGTTTTCAGGGGTGCACGGACGAGCGCTACGGCGAAGAAGCTGCCGGGGTGCGCGCTTTTCTGCGTACGCGCGGCGCCAGTCTGGCGGAGGCTCTGCGCAAAGAGCGCGATACAGCCTCGGAACTGATGGAGTTTGAAAAGGCGGCGGACCTGCACAGCCGCCTGACAAAGGCAGAGCAGGTCGCCGCGGAAGCGCCGGAAGCGGTCCGTTCGCTGGCGCATTTCGACGGGATCATTGTCCAGCCGGCGGCCCGGGAGGAGCACGTCGCGTTGTTTCGTCTGGCGGGGGGCAGGCTGCGCGGACCGGCATTTTATTCGATCGCAGGCATGCGGCATCCGAACGAGGCGGCGGGCTCGACTTCGTTGTACGCGCAGCCGGTGGGCCGGATGGACGCGGTTCCCCTGGACCCGGCGGTGGTGACGACGGCCTCGCGCGACGAGCTGGAACAGCGGCTGGAGTCTGCACTGGCCGAGCTGAACGACGCTCCCGAGGAGAGGCGCGGCAAGCGGTCCTCAAAAAGCGTCGGCGACATCGCCGACCACCTCTGCCTCTTCAGCCGCTGGTGCTACCGACCGCAGGTGAAGCGCGTGGGCGAAGTCATCTTCGCGGATGATACTGGCGCAATTCCGGCAAAAGCCGTGCTGCGGGCGATCTCCCGGGTCTACCGGAGCAGCCCCTCCGACAAGGAGCCGTAGCGGCCCGTCTCACGAGCCAGCAGACGCAGCGTCGAAGGGAATCTCGATCTGGTTCGGCGTCGCGCTCGCCACGTGAACCACTATCTGCGCGCCGCGGCGGATGGGCGTTCCCGGGATGTTCTGGATGATCCGCGCGCGCACCATGTGATCGGCGTGCAGCTTGCGGGCGTTCAGGCCCGTGTCAAGCTGCGCCGGCAGAAGGGTGCCCACAGGGGTCGGAGTCTGTGCCGGCAAGGGGCGGGGTAGCAGGCAAAACAGAGCCAGCCATGTGAATCTCATCTGCGTACGTTATAGGAGAGTCTGCGGTAATTGCCGAGGCTTTCCCGGGCTCATCAGACGAAGCATCGGAGCCACGGTGAGCAAAAAGGTCCGGGGATCAGGACGACCCCCGGGTTTTGGGAGGACAACAAACTATTCCGGTCACAATACCATGGGCGGAAGAAAAGACGAGTATTTTCGTGCATTTCGCCCCGCTATGCGGGACAAACGGTCCTGACGGGGGAAAGCCGGAGGCCGGGGCAGTTCGGCGGCGATGCGCCTACGGCAAAAGCACGCCGGCAGACCGGTAAATCGTCCCGCCGACCTCTGCCTCGATCATCGGCAGATCGGGCGTTGCCGTCAGGATCTCAATCGAGCCGTTCCGGAGCAGTGCGGTGTCTTCGGCCTTGGCCCCATGGAGGCTCGGGTTCCAGGCCAGGCCCTGGGTGGCCTGGAGCACCTGGGAGCCAGACGGCGTCGCGACCCAGTCGCGCTCCAGATAGCCGCACGGGCCTCCCTGATGATGCTTCGTGATGCCGTCGGGAAACCCGGCCTCCGCATAACTTCGGGCGGCCGCAGCGTATAGGCCCGCGGAAGTTGCGCCCTCGCGGCTGGCGTGGAGCAGATCGGCATTGATCCGCGCGCTCTTTACAAAATTGGCGGCAAGATCGGCCGGCATCGCGCCGAAATGGACGAAGCGGGTCATGGAAACGACCATGCCGTCGCGTCGCGCGCAGAGGTTCAGCATTCCATACTTTTTCAGAACGCCCTTGCGCGGCACCGCGTGCTTGTAGCGGAAGATCCGCTCATCGGCGGCCATCAGCACCACGCTGGGCGTGATGTGCTGCGCGAGCAGGTCGGCAGACACGCGCGCGGCCATTTCGTCTTCGGTCACACCGGGGGCGAGACTCTTCAGGACCCGGGTGGTGGACTCGGCCACGGCGTTGCCGAGAGCGCGGAACCGCTCGACTTCCCCTGGGAGCAGCGGCGCGCGCAGGCTGGTGAAGTTCCAGGGATAAAACCCGGGTTGCGAGGTGTCAGCGCCAATCTCCGGTCCCCCGTGTTTGTGCGCCAGATCGGCTGCCCCGTCCTCGGTCCAGGGATAGATCGCGGGTTCGAAATCCAGTCCGGCGAACTCCTCATCGGCCAGGCGCGGAGCCTCATTGTTGGGAGCGATGTAACAGCGGCGGCCATCGCGTGTGAGCAGCAGCGAGCAAACCGCAGTCTCAGAGCCGAGCGCCACGCGGGCTTCGACGCGCCCGCCGGTGGCCCAGGCAATGTTTTCGTGCCGGCTGAACAGGACCGCGGTCCAGCCGTTGTCGTCCATGAGAGCGGCGAGGCGGGAGTGTTTCTCCTCGAGTTCCTGCTGCAGGGATTCGGAGGCGGGTGTGGCGATGGCAGAAGTCACAGTGGTCATCCTGTCGGTTCAGTGAATCGCTTTAATTCGGCACTTAGGCACCAAGCCAGCAATCTACGCGCCGTTCGGCCGGGAGACAAGTGGCTTATCCCGCAACGGGGGACGACGCCAGTTCTGCCCGCGCATCCGCGGGGACAAGACAGAGCCGCGCGGACAGCACGACCAGGGAAATCCAGAGCAGGTCGGCGCCCAGCAGATGGGCCATCTGCAGCCAGGTCGGCACCAGCAGCGCCAGATCGGCCACGCCCAGCAGGTATTGCAGACCCAGCAGGCAGAGCACCAGCACCGCCAGGCTGCGCGTCTCCATGCGGCGCAAACCGCGCGCGACGATCCACACGATGAACACACCGGCGACCAGGCTGAAGGCCGGATGCAGCCAGCGGATGCGCAGCAGCCAGTCACTGCCGGGGGAGAAATCCTGGACAATTGACCGCAGCAGATTGTGTGCCGGAAAAAGTGTGTCCCCCAGAGCCGCGAGCGATCCTGTAACACCGACGAAGAGTACGGCGATGAGGCCGGTCAGGGCCAGACCCGGCGCGCGCCGGCGGACCGAACCGCGCATGTTGCCGCTGCGCCGCGAGAGAAAGTGCGCCGTCAAAGTCAGGGCGGCGAGCAGGAGCAGCGTGTTGGTCAGGTGCAGGCCCAGATAGAGAGCGCGCGCCGGCGACTGATTGTGCGCCACGAGGCCCAACTCGACCAGCAGCGCGCCCAGCAGAGCCTCATTGAAGGTCAGGATGAGCACCGCCACGGCGCACGCACGCGCCAGGTGGCGCTTCGGCACGGCGGCAAAGACCCAGAAGAAGAGGCCGAGTACGCAGAGAGTATCGATGCCGCTCGTGACCCGGTGTGAGAGCTCGATGAGCGTTGCAACGGCTGGGTGATGCAGGGCCACCGTACCGTTGCACAGCGGCCAGTGTTCGCCGCAGCCGCCGCCGGAGCCCGTGGCGCGCACGGCGGCGCCCCAGCCGATCACGGCGACGTTGTAGCCGAGGACGAACCACGCAAATCGTCGCAGACCCCAAGGCGGCGGTGAGGATGGGGGAGCAGCGGCGGGTTGCCTGGGGATTGCAGCGGAGGTGGTCATGAGGACATCCGAGATCAATTTTAGCTGTCTCGGCGCGATTGCCAGCGCAACTCGGAGGCATCGCGCAACATCCTCCCTTAGCATGACAAAGAAACGGCAGGGTTGGGCAGTACTTCTGGGGGCGCTGATGATGATGACGCCAGCATTTGGCGTCGCACACGCTCAGAGCGACACCACCGCGAAACAGGACATGAAGCAGGCCGGACGCGATACGAAGGACGGCGCCAAAGACGCCGCTCACGGCACGAAAAAGGGCACGAAGAAGGCCTACCACAATACGAAGAAAGGGACGAAGAAGGCCTGGCACAAGACGAAAAACGGCACCAAAGGCGCGGTTCGCGGCGCGAAGCAGGGTGCGAAGAACCCGCAGTAGGGCAGCCGGGAGGCGGTAGCCTGTGGCGCGAGCTCACTCCGGACACGGCAACCCTGCGCGCCCTGCAGCCCCGGACGCCCGAAGCAGATGGGAGCGTTCCGGTCTAGCCGGAGGCAAGCTCTTTGGCGCGCTGGCTGGCGCGCATCACTGCTTTGATGAGCGTTACGCGCAGGCCGCCTTCCTCCAGCTCGAGGATTCCGTCGATGGTGCAGCCGGCCGGGGTTGTTACAGCATCCTTCAGCAGCGCCGGATGGTAGCCGGTTTCGAGCACCATCCTGGCGGCGCCATAGGTAGTCTGCGCGGCCAGCAGGGTGGCAATGTCGCGGGGCAGGCCGACCTTCACGCCGGCTTCGGCCAGCGACTCGAGAATGATGTAGATAAACGCCGGCCCCGAGGCGGAGAGGCCGGTGACCGCGTCCATATGCTTCTCATCGACAACCACGGTGCGGCCCACGGCGGAGAAGAGGCTTTCGGCCAGAGCCATATGCTGGGGCTGCACGAAGCGTCCGCGGCACAGCGCGGAGATGCCGGCGCCGAGCATCGAGGGGGTGTTGGGCATGGCGCGGACGACGGGGACTTCTTCGACAGCGGCGCGCTCGATGGCTTCGGTGCGGACGGAGGCGGCAAAGGAGATCAGAAGCTTCTCCGATGTCAGCGCGGGGCGGATCTCTTCGACGAGTGCCGGAACCTGGAAAGGCTTTACGCCGAGCAGGATCACGTCGGCCTGATTCGCGATCGCGACGTTATTTGTGGAAACCTCGATGCCCCACTGCGCGGCGAGGACCTGGGCGCGATCGGCGTGGGCGACGGTGGCAAAGAGGCGATCGGGCGCGAGGATCTGCTGCTTGAGAAACGCCTGGAGGAGGATGCCGCCCATTTTGCCCGCTCCCAGAACGGCGACGCGGAGGCTGGAGAGGTTCGAATCGTTCATGGTGATTAGCCTATAGCGGATAGCGAATGGCGGCCAGGGTGGGGAGGGGCCGGCAGGCTAAGGAGCGGCTTCCCTGCTCCTGTCCCCGGAGCGGCGCGCAACATCCTGGTGTCAGGGTTCTTGGAGCTGACCCACGGCCGGCCGTGCCGCCTGTCTGGACGCTCCGGGACGATTCCGATACACTGGGAAATGTTGTACCTACGCATTTTGTAAGCAGGAAACCATGCCTAAACTCAAGACGCATCGGGGCGCTGCAAAGCGCTTCAAAAAGACCGGCACGGGCAAATTCAAGCGCGGCCAGTCGAAAATGCGGCACATTCTTACGTCGAAGGAGACCAAGACCAAGCGCAAGCTGGCAGCCAGCGCGCTGGTTTCGGACGCCGACCACGCGAAGGTGGCCCGCATGATCCCCTACGCCTGATTCTTCCGGGCCTCCCAGGGTGGGAGGCTCCCTCGGACCCGGCTTCGAACGGTGGGCCGAGAGTGGATCAGGACAGCAGAGCGAGTGAAGAGGCTCTCCCGCCTCCAGCCGCCACACCCGGTAACCTCAAGGAGAGACGACCATGCCACGCGTAAAACGTGGGACTAAGCGCAGCGACCGCCGCAAGAAAATCCTGAAAAGGGCGAGCGGCTACTTCCTCACTAAATCCAAGCTTTACCAGGCCGCCCAGGAAGCCGTTGAGCGCGGACTGAAGTTTGCCTACAGCGGCCGCAAGCAGAAGAAGCGCCAGTACCGCTCCATCTGGATCGTGCGCATTAACGCCGCCGCGAAGATCAACGGCATCTCCTACTCGCAGCTGATCAGCGGTTTGAAGAAGGCCGGCATTGAGCTGGACCGCAAGGTCCTGGCCGACCTTGCGGTGAACGACGCCGCCGGATTCTCGGCGCTGGTCGCTCAGGCGAAGGCTGCTCTGAGCAAAGCCGCGGCCTAGCTACTGCAACAGACTTAGGGCCGGCCCATCCTCTGCCCGGAGATGGGCACTTTCCTGAACATGGCTCCGGCTGGTTGTCCCACAGCTATCCCGCGTACACTGGCTTCTCACGAAAGTCTCCCGCAATGCCCGTTCCTGACGCCAAGCCTGCTTCGCCGCGCAAATCCGCCGCGCCTTCAGCCACGTATGCCGATGCGGGGGTGGACGTCTCCGCGGGCGACCGAGCCAAGCAGCGGATTAAATATCTGGCGCAACGCACCTTCACCCGCAACGTGCTGGGCGAAATCGGCGGGTTCGGCGGGCTGTTCAAGCTTGACGGCAAATATGAGGAGCCGGTACTGGTTTCTTCGGCCGACGGCGTCGGCACCAAGCTGAAGGTTGCCTTTCAGCTGGGCGTTCATCACACCGTCGGCGCCGACCTGGTGAACCACTGCGTGAACGATATTGCCGTGCAGGGCGCGGCGCCGTTGTTCTTCCTCGACTACCTGGCGACGGGCCGGCTGGACAACGAAACGACGGAAAAGGTGGTCTCTGGCCTGTCGGACGCGTGCCGGGCCAACGGCTGCGCACTGATCGGCGGCGAAACGGCACAGATGCCGGGCTTCTATGCCGATGGCGAGTACGACCTGGCCGGCTTTATCGTCGGCGTGGTGGAGCGGGCGAAGCTGATCACCGGCGCGAAGATCCACCCTGGCGATGTGCTGCTCGGCTTCCCCTCCACGGGACTGCATACCAACGGTTACTCTCTGGCGCGCAAGCTCTTTTTCGAAGTGGCGAAGTACAAGCCCGAGCAGTATGTGAATGAGCTGAAGGAAAAAGCGGGCGCTGCGCTGATGAAGACCCACCGCAGCTATCTGGGCCTGATCAGGAAACTCACCGCCAGCGACTACGCGGCGGGCTTGGCGCACATCACCGGAGGCGGGATCACGGAAAATTTGCCGCGCATCCTGCCCAAATCCGTCTCGGCGCATGTGGAGCTGGGCTCGTGGCCGGTGCTGCCCATCTTCGAGCACCTGCAGCAGCTGGGCAATGTGGAGCAGGACGAGATGCTGCGCACCTTCAACATGGGCATCGGACTGATCGCGGTGGTTCCCGCCGAGCGATTCAAGCGGTGCAAGTCCATGCTGGACCGGGCGGGGGAGAAGAGCTACGTCGTCGGGCGCATCATTAAGGGCGACCGCAAAGTCGTGTACGCCTGATGCGGAATCTCGGCATTCTTCTCTCGGGACGGGGTTCAAATTTTATTGCCATTGCCGACGCGATCTCCGCAGGGAAAATTCCGGACGCGCAGATCGCCGTGGTCATCTCGAACCTGGCCGACGCGCCGGGGCTCGCGGTTGCCCGCCAGCGCGGCCTGACCGCTGTCGCCATCGAAGCCAGGGGACGGAAGCGCGCCGAGCACGATCAGGAAATTGTGTCCTGCCTGCGCGAGCACCAGGTGGAGCTGGTCTGCCTTGCCGGGTACATGCGGCTGCTGTCGCCGGAGTTCGTGGGCGCCTTTATGGGACGGATTGTGAACATCCATCCCTCGCTGCTGCCGGCCTTCCCTGGCCTCGACGCGCAGCTGCAGGCGTTCGAATACGGCGTTCAGGTAAGCGGCTGCACCGTGCATTTCGTGGATGAGCAGCTCGACCACGGGGCGATCATCCTGCAGCGCCCGGCGGCTGTGCTGCCGACCGATGACGCGCACACGCTGGCGGACCGGATTCTCGAACAGGAACATGTCGCCTATCCGGAAGCCATCGCGCGCGTGCTGTCGGGAAGATACGAGGTTGTTGGCCGGCGCTATTTGCCGAAAAGCTGAGGCCTCGCCAGGGTGCCATGCCCAAAAATCTCTCTCATCTCCAGGCCATGGCTTTTGCCTTTGCCGGGTTCACCCTCTGGGTCCTGACCGACACCAGCATCAAGCTGGTCGGCCAGACAGGGCTTCCCTGGTATGAGGTGCTCGGCTTTCTCGGCCTCTTCATGGTTCTTTTTTTGCTGGCCCGCGGATGGTGGCGTGGCGATCTCCACGTCCTGCGGCCGCACCGGCTGCGCCCGCAGTTCCTGCGCTCCGTGCTCGACCTCGGCAACAACATCTGTGTCATTGTCGCGTTGCATCACCTGACGCTGACGCTCTTCTACATCCTCATCTTTCTCGCACCCATTACGGTCTCGCTGCTGTCGTCGATTTTTCTGCGCGAGCGGCTGCCGTGGCACAAGGCGCTGGCCATTCTGACCGGGTTTGCCGGCGTGGTGGTGGCGGTGCATCCATGGAGCGGCTCGCGCCAGGCCGACTGGATCGGGTACACGGCGTGCTTCGTCTGCGTGGCCTGCTTCTCGGTGAACATGGTTCTGGCCCGCGTGCTCACCCGGACGGAGAGTCCGGAAAGCCTCACCTTGTTCTCCGGTGTGGCGATGACGGTGGTTGGATTCTCATTGATGGGCGGCTTCCGGCTCATGCATCCGCACATGATGTCGATTACGCCACACATGGGCGCGCTGCTGGTGGCTGTGGGCGTTCTCTGCGCCAGCGGTAGTTTGTGCTTCTTCGTTGCGCTCAAAAACACTGCGGCGGCGAACGTGTCCCAGATCCACTACACGCAGCTGGTGACGGGGGCGCTGATGGCATGGCTGGTGTGGCGGCAGGCGCCGACTCTGCTCACCCTTGCGGGGGCGGCACTCATCATCGTCTCTGGCCTGTACATCGCGACCATGGCTTCGCGAGATCACCACAGTACCTGGATCTCTCCGCCGGTCCACCCCGATTAGCTTGCCCCCTTACACACTTCAGGGCATTTTGCAGGGTTATCCCCAACACTACACTGCGCCGTGGTGCCGATCTCATACGGTGAGAGGTCTTTTCTCGAAATGGGATATCTGCAGCGCAAAGTCGTCGCCCTTCTGGCATTCCTGGTCTTCGTGGGCGCCTATACGGCGCTGCGCAGCACGGGATTCGCACTGGAAGGAGCCGCCGCCGCCAGTTATACCGTCGCAGTCTTCGGCGATGGGTTTCGCAAACGCGGGCTTAGTCTTATGGCCGGAGAAACGGCCAGGCCGTTTTTCGAGATTCTGCTGGGCCACGCTCTATTTCTCATCGGACTCATCGTGGTCCTCTCCCTGGGCTCGCTTGCTGCAGCTTCGCTGCCAATCTGGCTGACCCAGCCGGTGGGCTTCAATCACTATGGACGCCCGTACCCGTCGGGCCTGCGGCTGCTGCAGACGGCCCTTCTTTTTCTCTTCGGCTTCGTTGAGTCATGGTGGCTGACCGGCGTCAGGAAAGCCGAGCCCGGCAAGCCAAAGGTGGTCTGGACGGAAGCGGGCATGGAACAGGAACGCATGAATCGGCTGCGCCTGCGCTGACCTGGGAATCGCCCTAACACTCTGCGAATGCGGGCCCGGTCTCCGCTACATACCGGGCCGGGATTGTTCAAAGTTGTTCTTCTCGCCTTCATTCCGCTTTTCCCGCGACTCCCTGGTCTGCCAGAAGCTCTGCTGCAGACGCTCTGTTTCCTGGGCCTGCCATTGCTCGCGCCGCAGACGCGCATCGGCCAGCTTGAGTTCCTCCACCCTTGTCGCTTCCAGACGCAGCACGCGATGCCAGGGATAGATCCGGTTTCCCCGCACCAGGCAGCCGGTTCGCACCCATTCCTCGACCAGGTCCGTCACTTTGCTCTTTACGTCGTGCGTGTCTTCAAAAGGGAGCAGCTCAAAGCTCTCTCCGTCGTCGAGAACGACGGTCACCCAGGCTACCAGAACGGTATCCGTGGGCACCAGCGTTTCACCCCTGGCATTCTTGTCGGCCACCTCTTACTCCTTTCTCTTCGACTTCAGAGGATGAGATGCGGTCGAGCTGCGGACTTCGCAATGGGCCTCGTGGCAAAACGCAGGGCGACAGCCCGGCCGGCACGGCGACGCATCCAATCCATCGGAGGGTCTTCCAATGCGGAATCTGATTTTCTGGGCCACTGTGGCCTCCGGCGTGATCGCGGCTTACCTCATGATCCGCCGGGGTGAGGATCTGAATACCGTCGCTCATGAGTCGATCGAGCATCCGGTCGGATCGCTGGTTCGCGAGGTCCAGGAAGCCGCCTCCTGATCCTGGCGCGTTCCCCTGCAAGGTCGCAGCATCCCCTGTGCCGGGCGCGTTCGTTAGAATAGGAGTGGATGGCTTCTTCACCCAATCTGGCGGCTCCCGATCTGGTCCAGATCGATCTCGCACCGCGTCGGCCGCTGCCTAAGCCGGAGTGGCTGCGCGCCCGGGCCCCGATGGGCGAGAACTATCACGATCTGAAAAAGCTGGCGCGCTCGCTGAATTTGCATACGGTTTGCGAGTCTGCGCAGTGCCCCAACATTGGGGAGTGCTGGCACCATCGCACGGCGACATTCATGATGCTGGGCAACACCTGCACGCGCCGCTGCGGCTTTTGCGCGGTCCCCAAGGGTCGTCCCGAGCCAATTGATTTTGACGAGCCGCGTCGCGTCGCGGAAGCCGTGGCCGCGCTCGACCTGAAATTTGCCGTCATCACCAGCGTGAACCGCGATGACGACATCCTGGGCGGAGCGCGGGCCTTCGTTATGGTCATCGAGGAGATTCGCCGCCAGGCGCCCGGCTGCCAGGTGGAGGTGCTGATCCCCGACTTTCAGGGCAACGAAGAGGCCATTCGCCTCGTGGTGGAGGCTCGCCCCGAGATCCTGAACCACAACACTGAGTCCGTGCCGCGGCTTTACCGCGCCGTCCGCTCCGGCGCCCGCTACGAGCGCACCCTCCGCCTGCTTCAGTTCGCGAAGGAAATTGAGTCGGCGACGGTGACGAAATCCGGTATGATGGTCGGCCTCGGCGAAGAGATGGACGAGTTGCTGGACGTGGTTCGCGATCTCGCCTCAGCCGGAGTGGATGTACTGACCCTTGGTCAGTACCTGCGCCCCTCGAAAGATCATCTCCCTATCGCCCGGTACTACACGCCTGACGAGTTCGCCTTCATGAAGCGCGAAGCGCTGCGTATGGGCTTCCGCCATGTCGAGTCGGGCCCGCTGGTTCGCTCTTCCTATCACGCGCATGAACAGAGCCAGGCCGCCGATTCTTCTTCGTCTTCCGCTGCCGCCACCGGCGTTCGCAAGCTGATGTAGACACCCCACCGATCCGCGTACAATACCTGTTTTGAACTCGTTTTGCTGAAGGGACTGATCTTATGGCAGGTTCGTTCATGGCGGGCATTCCCGCCCTTAAATCCGATTACGCGCTGCTCCGCTCCCGCATGGACAAAGCGGTTACCGATTTCCAGACCAACCTCGCCTCCGTCCGTACCGGACGCGCGTCGATCCATATGCTGGATCAGGTAAAAGTCGATTACTATGGCACGCCCACACCCCTGAACCAGGTGGGGCAGCTCACCACGCCCGATCCCAACATGATCGTGATTCAGCCGTGGGACGCGGGGCTCATCGTCGAGATTGAAAAGGCGCTCCGCACCTCCGACCTCGGTTTCAATCCCAACAACGACGGCAAGATCATCCGCGTGCCCATCCCGCCCATGACCGAAGATCGCCGCC
The DNA here is from genome assembly GCA_036489655.1 of Acidobacteriaceae bacterium. Classification (GTDB taxonomy): domain Bacteria; phylum Acidobacteriota; class Terriglobia; order Terriglobales; family Acidobacteriaceae; genus Palsa-343. The sequence continues at coordinate 28,445 of DASXFH010000260.1, forward strand.
GCGAGGTGGTCAAACACCTGCACCGCGTTCTTGAGGATCACCGCACCGCCGTGCGCAACATCCGACGCGACGGGAACGATCTCATCAGGAAGGCGGCAAAGGATAAGAAGGTCTCCGAGGACGAAGAAAAGCGCTCCCTCGACGAGATCCAGAAGCTGACTGACGAAGAGATCCGGAAGATGGAAGAAATGGCAAAAAGGAAAGAAGTGGAGATCATGCAGATCTGATCTCGCCTGCGCTGACAGGAAAGGCCGCGCGGAGCGGCCTTTTCTGTTCCCTCTTCGATCTCTGCTTACATCACGCTGCGCTGCGTCTGGCCGGCGCTGTTCCGCTCGGCGATCGCCAGCTGCAGATAGGTTCCGCGAGCCAGCTTTACATTGCCGCTCTGGTCGGTAAAGGTTGCTGAGTTGTGTGCCTGGACTGCGCTCTTCATTCCGATATGCCGCAGCATTCCGGGCTCCTGTGTGTATCGGTCGTTGGGATTGATGTGCCGCGGCGCCGGCGGCAACTCACCGCCCATCGAGTTCAGATAGCTGCTGCGCGCACTGGGCGGGAAGGCTGCGATCACAGTGACCTTCACCGGCACCTTCTGACCGTTCTTCAGTTGCGCCCACATAAAACGGAGAGTCAGGCTCGACGGTCCTCCGTTCTGCGAAGCATCTGCCTTCTCAACTTTCCCCCAAAGCTGGGTTCCTCCGGGCAGTTCGCTCCCGTTCGTCATTTTTACGCCGTGGTCCAGCTTCGCACCCACGACCTGCCCCGAGTGCGTCGACTGCGCGTCCAAAGCGCGATCCAGCCGGGCGTTTGCACCCTTCAGTTGCCACTCCTGCGCCGAAGACCCGTTTGTCTGCGACGACTGCATGGGCTGCGAGTTCTGCGCCATCGCAGACCCCGCCAGCAAGAACGATGCCGTCGCCATTCCCAGCGAAATGTTTCTCAAAGACAATGCCATTCGCATATCCAGCTCCTTTGCGGAAATTTCTACCGCACAGCGCGTCCCGCGGATCCCTTGCAGATCCTCGCGGCCCCTCCTGTCTGTGCGTCTGGCGGATTACTTCTCCACCCTGGCGAAATTGCGTCACAAGGCCAACGACCGTTGTTTTCGCCGGCTCGCAATTTCGGTTCGGCAATCTTCGCTCGCTGCGGAAAACTGCTCTCTACTTCATTCGACGCAGCACTCGTCCAATTGATATACGATTGCGCCAATTTCTATCTCTGTTCCCTGAATAGGCGGCCGTTCCTTCAAAACGAGTCATCCCCTGTTACAAATCTCAGGCACCCAACCTTCGCTGGTTGCCATCCGGGCAGATCACCCCAAAAATGAAAGGGCCGCCCATGACGGCGGCCCCGGTTTCCGATGGGTCCAGCGTTATTCGGCCGCGCTGGTGGTCGCGGCCCCCGCGGACCCGACGCCCAGTTGCAGGAAGGTGCCGGCCGGCAATTTGAAGTTCCTGCTGCTGGTAAAGGTCGCCGATTCGCTGTTCTTCACGGCACTATTCATGCTCACATGCGATAAGGCGCCCGGGTCCTGATCGAAAACCCCGTCTGAAGCTACCTGCTGAGGTGCCGGTGCCATGTTCACGCCTCCGCCATCGCCGCCATCGCCCGCTGAGCGCGGAAACGCGGCAATCACGGTTGCCTTTACCGGAATTTCCTTACCGTCCTTCAGTTTCGCCGTCGTGAACACGAGACTCACGCTGGCCTGTCCGCCGTTCTCGGCGGCCTTCACCCCGGCCACCTTGCCGAGCAGTTCTGTGCCTCTGGGCAAATCGAGCCCATCGCTCTTCACCGAACTGTTCAGCTTTGCGGTCACCGGCTCATCCACCTTCGCGGTCTTCGATTCGAGTGTGCGATCCAATGTGGTGGTCACTCCCGTCAACGACTGCGCGCACGCAGTCCCTGCCACCAGCGAGACCATGGCCAGAGCCAGACTCCAGTTCTTCCATGAAGCCAAACGCATATATTCACTCCTTCGCAGAGATTCTCTGCATTTCGCAGCGCCGCCTGGTCCGCAGCCGCAATGGACGGAAGCCCACCCTCGCGCCGATTCTTCGTCGCCGCCAGGAGCCGGAATATTTCCGGATTGCATGCCTGCGAAACAAGACGAGCGCAAGCGCTTCGGCGGAAAACGACAAGATTCCGCCTTGCAGGTCGCGCAGCCATCGAACCGCTTCCTTGCCGGAATCAGACGGGGATGCGGGACCCAGGCCTTGCGGGCGGGAAACCGCCCCGCAAGGGAACTTCTCACTTAAATGGACGCGCGAGAAACCAGGAAGATGCAGAACTGCTGCGGAATCGGGGAACTTTAGTGCGCGAATGTGCCCAAATTAATCGTTTATTCTCGCGATTCACATGACGTACGCCACGCGCTCCAGCTCCCGTTGCATACATTCGAGCGAGCACGCATTTCCCTCCAGGCGCAGAATCGCCTCCCGCACTGTCGCCGGATCGGCGCCGTACCCGCGGCCGGAGAGGAAAGCGGTCACCAACTCCGCCGCTTGCCACGAATCGACGCCTGACTGCAGCAACTCGGTCCGCAGCCCTGCCAGCTCGCTGGTTGCAAACTTCTCAATTTTGCCTGCGCTCATCATTGCGTCGCTCCAGCGGTTCGGCGGCCTGCCTGCAAGTGATTGCGCCGCCCCTCCACCGCTCTCCCTTACCTTCCTCGGCCCTGCTCCGTTAGACACAGCTCTCTGGAATTAGTGTTGCTGTCGCTTTTACCCGCTGTGCCTGGAATATTCTTCTACCCGGGTTCCGGAATGTACCTGCGGGAACACCGCCCCGTACACTGGAGAGTGAGCTCACCGCCAGAAAATCCCGAACCGCAGGCAACCTCCACCGGACCGTCGTGGGGACTCATGCTTTTCTTCATCCTCCTTGGCATGCTTATCGCCGCCGGCATCGCGTGGGCTTTCATCCATCCCATGTTTCACCAGCACTAGTTTTTCCCTTACCCGCTGGCCGTCCTACAATCACATCAAATCTCTCGCACTTTTGTTGTTCCGATCGGAGATTCATGCTGCGTGTCGGACTTACCGGCGGCCTGGGCAGTGGCAAATCCACGGTGGCGGCGCTGCTGCGCGAGCACGGCTTCCCTGTCCTTGAAGCCGACGCGATCGCCCGGGAGCTGATGGAGCCCGGCCAGTCTGTCTTCCGCGCCATCGTCGAGCACTTCGGTCCCTCCGTGCTGCGTGCCGACGGCGCTCTCGACCGTCCCCGCCTGGCTGACCTGGTCTTCAACCATGGACATCTTCCGGAACTGAACCGCATCGTTCATCCCCCGACTGTTGCCGAGCAGGAACGCCGCATGGCGGAGATCTTCGCGCGGTATCCGCGCGCCATTGTCTTTGTCGAGTCCGCGCTTATCTTCGAGGCCGAAGCCTGGGGCACCGTGCCGGAGTGGCGCCGCCGCTTCGACCGCGTAGTCCTGGTGACCGCACCTGACGAGGTGAAGATCCAGCGCTCCCTGGTTCGCATTCTGCCCGCCGATGCCTCGCCCGAAAACCGTGCCCACGCCGAGCGCGATGCCCGCGCCCGCCTTGCCGCCCAGATCCCCGACAGGGTCAAGATTCCCCGCTGCGACGCAGTTATCGACAACTCCGGCTCCCTCGATGCCACCCGGGCCCAGGTCGATCGTCTCGCCGCCGAGCTTCGTGCTCAGAGCCACTCCGAAGCCGCACAGGTCGACACCCTGGCCTCCGACCTGCCCCACGCCTGAATTCCCGGCTTCCGCATCGCTACAATGAATTTGGTTTGTCGGAAGCGCGCACCTGCCTGCCGGCTCATCTCATCTCTGCAGGCCGTCGCCATCCGTACAGCCAGGGTACGCACACACATGACCTTTCGCCGCGTCTTTCTCGTCTCAGTCTTCGTTGGAGCCTTCGCCTACCTCGTCTCCTTCTCCACTTTCCACAATCCATTCGCGCCGGCCAGCCACTCCTCCCTGGAGCTGACCGAGGCGCACGCGGCTCCCGCCTACAGCGCCGCCGAGCTGAATAACATCGCCGTTTACAAACGCGTTGTTCCCTCCGTCGTCAACATTACGGCCGGCACTTTGACCCTCGACTTCTTTTATGGCCTTGTGCCCCAGGAAGACCAGGGCTCGGGCTTCATTCTCGACAAGCAGGGGCACATTCTCACCAACTACCACGTGGTCGCGAACGCGCGAAAAATTGAAGTCCAGACCCACGACAAGCACCGTTATGCGGCGCAGATGATCGGCAGCGATCGCCTGCACGATCTGGCTCTGCTGCAGATCACCGCGTCCAATCTGGTGCCCGCGGTCCTCGCCTCGTCGCACGATCTTCAGGTGGGACAGCAGGTGTATGCCATCGGCAATCCTTTTGGGCTGAGCGGCACCATGACGTCCGGCATCATCTCCGCGATCCGCTCGGTCCGCGGCCCCCAGGGAGCGCCGATCGAAAACGCAATCCAGACCGACGCAGCCATCAATCCAGGCAACTCCGGCGGCCCGCTGCTCAACTCCCAGGGCGAAGTGATCGGCATCAACTCGATGATTGCCCAGAACGGCGCCGAGCAAAATGCCGGCATCGGTTTCGCCATCCCGATCGATACAGCGAAAGCGGTTCTGAACGACATTCAGAAGTACGGTCACGCCCGCCGTCCTTCGCTCGGCATCCGCACGCTGGCCATCGGACCCGATCTGGCTCAGCAGATGGGCCTCCCCGCCGAATACGGCATTCTCATTGAAAAAATCCTTCCCGGCGGCGCCGCGGATCGCGCGGGCTTGCACGGCGGCAACCAGACCGCTTATCTCGGCAACGAACAGATTTCGATCGGCGGCGACCTGATTGTCGCCATCGACGGCCAGCAGATCACCAACTCCCAGGATCTGGCGGAAATCATGGACGAGCATCAGCCCAGCGACACGATCACGGTGACGTTCTACCGCGGCCGCCGCAAAATGACCGCGCGCGTCACCCTCGGCGAATCGCACGAAGCGACGGTCTGACGATGCGCTGGACAAGTGCCTCGATTCCCTCGCAGCGCGGCAAGCTCGCGTTGATCACCGGCGCCAACAGCGGTGTCGGCTTCCATGCCGCGCTCGAACTCTCTCGTGCCGGAGCCGCCGTCATCCTGGCCTGCCGAGATCGCGGCAAAGCCGACGCCGCACGCACCCGCATCCTGGCTGCCGTTCCTTCAGCCGAACTCGACATCGCCGAACTCGATCTCGCCAGCCTTGCTTCGGTGCGCTCCACATCCGAACAATTCATTGCCAGCGGCCGGCCGCTCGACCTGCTCATCAATAACGCGGGCGTCATGGCCCTGCCTCAGCGGAGGGTCACCGTCGATGGCTTTGAGCTGCAGCTCGGCACCAATCATTTTGGACACTTCGCGCTGACCGGGCTCCTTTTGCCCGCGCTGCTGACCGCCCCCGCCGCGCGCATCGTCACGGTCAGCTCAATTGCCCACCGCGGCGCGACCCTCGACTTCGGCAATCTCAACTGGGAGCGCGTCTACAAAGCCTGGCCTGCTTACCGCCGTACCAAGCTCGCGAACCTCCTTTTCGCGTTTGAGCTGCAGCGCCGTCTGGAGCATGCGCACGCGGCCGCCATCAGCATCGCCGTCCATCCTGGCGTCTCCAATACGAACCTCTTCCAGGCGGGTCCGGGACAGGGCGGCGGCCTCCTCGCCAGAATCATTCCGATCTTTATCGCGCTGACGGCGCAATCGGAAGCGCAGGGCTCGCTCCCTACCCTCTATGCCGCGACCTCACCGGATGCGCACCCCGGCCGCTTTTACGGTCCCGATGGCTGGCGCCAGATGCGCGGGTATCCCGTTGAAGTCCGCGCCGAGTCGCAGGCCTATGACGAAACTCTCGCCGCCCAACTCTGGGATGTATCGGAGCAACTCACCGGCGTCCACTACCCCCTTGCCAGCCGGTAGCTCGTAGGCTGCAGCTCGATACGCTGCCCCGTTCTATCGCATCCTCAGTCGCACTTCCGGCCGAATCAGATAGAGGAACAACACCATATTTGCGGCCGCGATCCCCAGCAGCGGCAACTTATGAAACTCCACAAACCGCCACATCTGGTAAATCCCCGAGAGCAGCACCGTGGCCAGTGACAATGCCCAGCCCCACCGCTTTTGCCGCAGCAATCCGTGGCCGGCCAGCGCAAAAGCGATGCAGAACAGATACAGGAACTTCGGCAGCTTGTGCTCCGTCACAGCCAGTACGCCCAGAATGCACAGCAGGAACATATACAGTCCCACCGCCGATACACCGGGCAACGGCCTTCGCCTGGGTTCAGGGCTCATAATGTGTGCAGGTACGCCAGCAGATCCTGGAGTTGCTGGTCGTTCAGTTGATTGCCGAATCCCGGCATCATATTGCGCCCCTGCAAAATCGCCTGGGTCACGCGAGCATCATTGGCCGGAGCTCCGCTGGGCAGATATTTCCTTCGATACATCCCAAAGAGGCTGGGCCCGTGCAGATCGCCGGTGCGATTCGCATAGTGGCAGCTGGCACAGTATTGCTGGTAGAGGACTCGACCCTGCGCCTCCTGCGGCGTCAGCTGGCCCACTGGCTTCGACGGGCCCGGCGACGGCCTGCATCCAGCCATGAACACGATCGTCCCAAGGAACACCGCGGCTGCAACAAATGCAGCGCGCGCCCATCCACGTTCTCTCATCACCCGCTTCTCTTCCCTCGCAGCGACGCTATCCGCCAAACTCTAAGCCTTTACTCTAGTTCCTCTCCGCAATCGCCCGCACCACGTCATCCATCGCATGCAGGGGAGCATCGCCCTGCGGGTTGCGGTCGTTGCACAGGATCGAAAACACCAGCGTCTTTCCACTGCGCGCCGTCAGATAGCCGCTCAGTGCGTTCACGTCCGCCAGCGTGCCCGTCTTGGCAAAGACGCGATCGCGCAGCTGGTGCTGGAACCGGTCCGAGAGCGTTCCATCCACACCGCCCTCGGGCAGTGCCGACCGGTATATCGCGCCCCACGGCTGCCGGGCCGCGTAGGTCAGCAGTGTGGTCGCCGCGCGCGGCGTGATCAGATCGATGGGCGACAACCCCGACCCGTCAGAGAAGACAAAATCGCCGGGATCCACACCTGCGCTGATCAGGAACTGGCGCACTACGCGCGCTCCCTGGGCAACGGATCCGTCATCGCCTTCCAGGCGTCCCAGCAACCGCTGATACAACTCCGCATGCAGGTTCTGGCTGACCTTGAGCGTGACCTTCACATCGTCGGCCAGCGGCGGCGACACATGCGTCGCAAGCACCCTGAGCCCTGTGACGGACGGCGCGATGGTCGATACATTCAGCGGACGGAGCACCACCGGCTGCCCCACTTCCGCGCTGTACTCCTGGGTGTCCTCGGACAGCCGATGCCACGCGCGCGCCGCGCCGGTCACCGTCACTCCGCGCGCCAGCAGCATCTGCCGCAGCGCCACGGCAGCAAATTCCGCCGGATCGATGATCGCAAGCCCCTCGTGCATGCCATTCGCCGTGATCGAGCCGAACAGGCGAATATCCTTACTGCCCGGCGCGCGATCAATCCCGGAATGCGCCGGGGTGCCAGGCGCGGCCAGCATCAGCCCATTCTCGACCTGGTAGTACGGCACATCAGGATTCCACGCCACTACCCACGAGTGCGCGCTCACACCGGCATCGCCCGCTTCCGCCACGCCGGTCGCCGCCGGCGTCACGTTCAGATATTGCACGTTGTCGTTCAGGGTCAGCGCTGAAACAGGGGCGCCGTAATCCCACACCAGATCGTCCCAGGCCCAGTCGCCGCCGTACCGCTCCCACACAAACCACCGATCGTCGCCGACCACGTCGCCATCGACTCGCTTCACACCGCTGGCGACGATCTGGTCCGCCATCTGCTCCAGCGCCTGCAGCGGCGGATTCGGCCTCTCTGTCTTTCCCTCGTAGGGGTAGCTTCGCCCCGACATCGTCGGATCGCCTGAACCCAGGAGCCGCACATCGCCACGCAGAGTGCCCTGTGCGTCCAGCGTGCCCGACGTCACTACATCCGTCGTCCACGTCGCGTTCGCAGGCACCAGATCCAGCAGCGTCGCGGTCGTGAACAGCTTTGCATTCGAGGCCGGCTCGAACATCTGCCCGTCGTTCAGCGCGAAAACCGGCTTGCCCTGGAGCGTCACTACTGAGATGCCCCAGTGCGCCCGGGCCACCTCAGGATTGGCCAGGATCTCCTGCACCACCGTGGCCAGCGGCAAATGCTGCGCAGGCCTCCGCCGTGCAGAGTGGCGCCGCGCCGCGCCTGCGCCCGGCATAGCCAGCGTCAGCACGCTCACCACGGCCAGCGCACACAGCGCGCGTCGCCGCATGCTAACGCCATTCACAATAGTTTTTGGAGGGAATCGCAATTCCTCTGGAGTGTAGCATCGTTGCCAGCATGACTTTCACCCGCCGCCCGGCCTTCCACTGGCAGCTTCGCAGCGGTTTGCTCTCACTCGGACCGCGCACTCTCGTGATGGGCATCCTCAACGTCACGCCCGACTCCTTCTCCGAGTCCGGCGCGCACTTCGACACGGTTACGGCCGTTGAACACGGATTGACGCTTCTCGATGAGGGCGCCGACCTGCTCGACATTGGTGGCGAATCCACTCGACCCGGCGCTGCCCCCATTTCGTTGCAGGAAGAGCAGGACCGCGTCCTGCCCGTGATTGAATCGATCCTCCACCGACGGCCCGGCACCGTTCTCTCGATCGACACCTATCACGCGGAAACGGCTCGCGCCGCGGTCGGCGCCGGCGCGGAAATCGTCAACGATGTCTCGGGATTTCTCTGGGATCCCGCTCTCGCTTCGACCTGCGCGGATCTCCGCTGCGGCGTCGTCCTCATGCACACCCGCGGACGCCCGTCGGAATGGCGCACGCTGCCGCCGCTTGCCTCAGACGAGGTTCTTCCGCTGGTGCGCGCAGGACTGGCCGCCGCCGTCGAACGAGCCATGACCGCCGGCATCGATCGCGCCCGCATCGTCCTCGATCCTGGCTACGGCTTTGGCAAAGTTTTCGACGCCAACTACCCGCTGCTCGCCCGCCAGCACGAACTGCTGTCTCTCGGACAGCCGCTGCTGGCCGGTGTCTCGCGCAAATCCTTCCTCGGGCATACGCTTGCGCAGAGTCTGCCCGCTGCCGCTTTGCCCATTTCCGGAGGGGGGAAATCCCTCGCGATGGCCATTCCGCCCGTGGATCGCGGAAATGCCACGCTCGCCGCGGTCGCCGCGGCCATTCTTGCGGGAGCCTCCATCGTGCGCGTCCACGAGGTTCGCGCCGCCGTGGAAGCCGCCCGAATTGCCGATGCGATCCTGCATGCGGTCTGAGGCGCTCACCGGCGTATTACCCGATGACCGCTTTGACCCTGCCGACTCGCTCCATGACAGTCGCCGCTTCGATGGGGACGAGCTCAAAACCTAACTCACGATAGGTCTGCTCGTGGATTGCTTCGAAGCGCAGGGTCTCCTCGAAGCTGATACGGCGAGCGGCGGTGGGAGTGACTGAACCGAGGGTCCGGATAAAAAAGACGCACCTCTCATACAGAGTTTCATCCCGGATCCGCTCCAGTTCCGCGGAGAGCAGAGGCGATCGGGGATAGCCCAGATAGTTGGACAGGGCCGCGGTGCAGACCGGGGAGCGATCGTGAAACTGCAGGTCGTCGGGCTGATGCGACGCGCGTTCGAGGCGCGCCTTCTGCAGATGCAGGACCGCATCGACGAAAGAAGGCCGCGTCCAGGGTTGATCCGTTCCCTGGGCCTGGGCGGCGGCGATGATGTCGGTGGCGGCTTCTTCAACAACGCTGCAGCCGTCGATTTCCAGCTGGCGGAGGATTGCGGTTTTGCCCGATCCGGGCGCACCGGTAAGGATGAATCTTCGCATGCTTGTCGTTTGACGAGTCTGCAGCGCTGAAGGACGCCTATTGGGAACAGGCCGTGGTGGGAGGGCTAGCCGGGTTGAAGGCGGCGGGCAGACCGGCGAGGCAGTACCAGACCGGGCGCAGGGCGTGTCCGTTGACGGCGACCAGGGTGATTCCCGAGCCGGAGTTGCCGATGGGCATGCCCACCGCTCCGGTAATCACCTGGGTGAGGTTGCCGTCCGGGCCGCCGGCGACGTTATGCAGGTGGCCGGAGAAGACCCATTCCACACCAGCATTCATCAGGAGGTTGAGATAGGTTCCGCGCACGGAAAGCGGCAGGTTGTAGTAGCTGTTAGCCTCGCCGGGCTGGTGCATGAAGTATGGAATGTGCTGGAAGACGACCACCTGCTCGGCGGCCTCGGCCGCCGGGCTGGCGAGCGCTTGCTTCAGCCAGGAAAGCTGAGAGCTGGCGGCGGCAGGATAACCCTGGGGCGCGCCGATGAGGCCGGAGTCGAGGACGATGCCGAACAGGCCATTCTGCTCAAAGGTATAGCGGTCCCATCCGAATTGGGCGCGGTAATTCGCGATCAGCGTTTTGCTGGGCACATTGCCTACGTCATGGTTGCCGGCGACCTGATAGACGGGGATGGAGGGATCCAGTTGTTTGAGGATGCTTTTGTATGCGGCGATCTCGGCGGCATCGCCGGTGCGATTGACGAGGTCGCCGTCGACCACGACAAAAGCAGGGTGCAGGCGATTGAGACTCGCGACGACGAATTCGAAGTTAGCGGATTCCTGGATGAAGTTGGCGTCATTCGCATACATGCCGAACTGCGGATCGGCAATGACGGCGAAGAACCAGGGTTGCGAAGGAGTCTGAGAGTGGGCGGCGAGAGGGAAAAGGCAGACGACCAGCGAGAGGGCAGACAGAAGTCGGCGCATCGGGAGCTCCCGGGCGACCGATCCGGTGAATGGGAGGGAGGCGACGTTCGACGATTCAGCAGAGCAGCCAGCAGGTTAGTCAACAAAGGTGGACCGCACGGATCCGACCCGGGCTCGTAAGCCGCGCGTGCTGAATCCGAGAGAAACAAGGCAGTGGTTACTGCGGGAACTATACCCGGGTGCGGCGCGGTCCGCAACGCTTTTTTGTGAATTTTGCGTGGTAAAGCGTAAGTCCGACTTAGGCAGATGTTAGGACGAGTTAGCGAATGGCAAAGAGCCGATTTCGCCTCCATTCGATTCGGCGGCCCGAGGCTCCGATTGGCCGGGCGTCCGGGCGGGAGGGCGCCCGCAGCCGCTATCGGGCTCGCCGTTGCTACACTTTCTCTATGGCCACTGCTACGACCGTTTCCCCGGAAATCCTCGCCAAATACGAGGCTGTGATCGGGCTGGAGGTTCACGTCCAGCTGTTGACGGAGACCAAGGCGTTTTGCGGGTGCGTCAACCGGTTTGGGGCGCCGCCGAATACCAACGTCTGCCCGGTCTGCCTGGGATTGCCCGGGGCTTTGCCGGTTCTGAACCGGCGGGCGGTGGAGTTCGCCACGCTGGCTTCGCTGGCGCTGCACTGCGAGGTTCGGGAGCGGTCGGTGTTTGCGCGGAAGAACTACTTTTACCCCGACCTGCCCAAGGGCTACCAGATTTCGCAGTTCGACAGGCCGCTGGCCGAACATGGGTGGATCGAGGTTCCGAGCGGCGACGGGAAGAAGCGGATCGGGATCACGCGGCTGCATATGGAAGAGGACGCGGGGAAATCCATGCATGACGGGTTTGCCGATTCCGCGACGCGGACGTATGTGGATCTGAACCGGTGCGGGACGCCGCTGATTGAGATTGTGAGCGAGCCGGATATGCGGACGCCCGACGAGGCGTACGAGTATCTGACGCGGCTGAAGGAGATCATCGTTTACACGGGCGTTAGCGACGGGAACATGGAGGAGGGGTCGCTCCGCTGTGACGCCAACGTGAGCGTGCGGCTCCGCGGCGCGGAGAAGTTTGGGACGAAGGCGGAAGTGAAGAACGTCAACAGCTTCCGGTTCATTCGCGCGGCGCTGGAGTACGAGATCGAGCGGCAGGCGGAGCTTGTCGAGTCGGGCGGCCGCGTGGTGCAGGAGACGCGGTTGTACAACGCGAACGAGGGGCGAACCTACCCGATGCGATCGAAGGAGCAGGCGCATGATTACCGGTACTTTCCCGAGCCGGATTTGCCGCCGCTGATTGTCTCCGACGCGTGGAAGGCGGAAATTGCCAACCGCATGCCGGAATTGCCGGAGGCGCGGCGGGCTCGAATGGTCGCCGAATACGGGATTACGGAGCAGGATTCGCATACGCTGACGGCGACGCGGGCGTTTGCCGACCAGTTTGAGGCGGCGGCGCGGGCGGCGAAGAGTCCGCGAAGGGTGGCCAATTTGGTGCAGAGCGAGCTGACCATGCGTCTGAAGGCGGCGGGGCTTGAGCTGGAGCAGTCGCCCATCACCATGAAAGGCGTGGCCCAGGCGGCCGATTTGGCTGAGGAGGGCAAGCTCTCGTCGAAGCAGCTGAAGCAGCTGTTCGACCTCTGCTTCGAGAAGGGCGAGGACTTCGGGCCGGTATACGAGCGGGAGAAGCCGCAGCAGATCACGGACACCTCGGTGATCGAAAAGATGATCGACGAGGTGATCGCGGCGAATCCGGCGCAGGTGGAGCAGTACCGGAAGGGCAAGAAGACGGTCGCGGCTTTCTTTGTCGGGCAGGCGATGAGGGCGTCGAAGGGGCAGGCGAATCCGGGGCTGCTGAACGAGCTGGTGGCGAGAAAGCTCGACGGCTGAACCAAGCAGCCAGGAGCTGGGAGCCGGGAGCTGGGCGGGGCGGGGCGGGCGAGGCTTCGCCGCCGTTCTCGCCGGAAAAAAATCTCGCAATGTGTGCATGTGTGTGAAAGCACAGCGGATGCTCTTTCGGGTTGCGCAGGTGTGTCTTAACAAAGCTTCTGATTGATTTCCGATTCGCGGGTGAGGCAATTCCCTTTTCAGCGAAAAAAATATCGCAAAGTATGTAAGTACTTCAAAACAAGACAGATGCTCTTTTTGACTTATGCAAGTGTTTCAAAGGAAAGCATTTGTACTCACTTCTGTTACGAGGGCTGCGAAGCTGTCGAACGCGAGATTGCGAGGCGTCCCGGCTGGTCAGGCACAGTAGAAAAGCCCGCGCGCGGCGGGCTTTTTCTTTTTTTACTCTATAAGTTCAGAATACCAAGTTTGGACGGGTTTCCTGCCAGATTTTGGGAGGTATTTTGGCGGGGAAGTTGTTT
>DASXFH010000270.1:0-12195 GCA_036489655.1 Acidobacteriaceae bacterium
TTCCAGCCCAGCACAGCTCCGAAGTTCCGCGACGAGGCCAGCCCCAGCTGCGTTGTCCACCCTGTTTCCTGAAAGGATCCCTCATAGGCATAATTCGCCGCCCGTCCACTGGGCGACAAACCACACACCTGCGATATCGACACGGGTATCTGGTCGCGGCTCGGCGCCGTGATCGTCACCGCACTGGCCTGCGGATTCGTGCCGCAGAGCCACTGCGGATGGCTGAGGTTGCGATGGGTCTCAATCATGTCAAACGTATCAGCGGCAGCCAGGGCATACCACGACAACGCCATCGGCGAGCGCCAGGCGGCGTGATGCTCCGGGTTCGGCGCCGGAGGGGAGAGCATCACGCCGATGCCCATCATCGGACTCGCAGCCAGCGAGGAAGATGAAAAAGCCATGGGCGCGTCCGGAAGGTCGGCCTCGGCCAGGGTCTGCGCACCGGCCGAGCGAAGCGCACAGCCCAGCATCATCACGCTGAGAGCGACGGCCAGGCGGCTGGCGGCAGAAATTTTGGCGGGCACATCGTAAGTTGACCCCTTGGTAACCAGAATGGAAATCCCACGTAAGTGGCGCTCCGGTTACCGAAGGGGCACCCCCGGCCCTCCAGCTTTCTCCGTACCCTCGATCACCTGCACACAGCCGCCTTCTCCGGGACAGGCTCAGGAATCCCAGCGACCGTTAAGGCCTGATGGAATAGATCACCCCACACTGGCAGTCGGGATCGCCTCCCCAGAACGTTGTCCCGTACAACGTCATCTTCTTCCAGTCCAGCAGCAGCGAGCCCGCAGGAGTTCCCGCGCTGCTGGTAAAGGTATGCAGAGTCGCGAACTGGCCAAGGATGGTATACACAAACACCGTCCCCTGGTTGTCAGGGCCGCCGCCAGGCGTCACTCCATAAACGTCGCCCAGCGGATCGATCGTCAGGTTCTGTGTCGGATACGCTCCATCCGTTTCGAAGTCGAAGTTGTGCAGCACCGTCAGCTTTGTCCCGGTGGAGTCCAGCTCGAACAACACGCCGTATCCCTCGGCCCCTCCATAAGGAGCGACCCCGTAGAAAACATGACGCAGGCCGTCATACACCAGGCCCGCCGAGGGATTCCCGCCATCGCCTTTTCCTGTGAAGTTGTAAGTTGTGTTCGCGATCCATCCACTGGCGGTCCTGTGCAGCCGAACGATGCTGCCGCATCCGCCCTCGCACAATAAATGGCCGCCGCCTGTCGTTCCCCACAGATCGCCGGACGCGTCCTGCACCAGCGAACCATAGAAGTTAGGACTCGTCTGGTGGGCCAGCACGGTCTCCGTCCCCGCCGGAGTGATCTCATACGCAACGCTGCCGTTGAATCCGGCCGACGTCGTGCCCGCCATCGCGTTGCTGCCTCGCAACGCGATGAACCCCGCATAGGGATGGATGCCATCGCTGGACGAGGGTTCCCCGCCGTCAAAGTAGTGAAGAACGGTTTCATTGCCCGACGGCGTGAGCTGGAAGACCGTGCCGCATCCGCCATCTCCACTGCCGCAATCGATCCCGCCGGAGGCTGTCGTGCCGTAGAGGTTGCCGTCGCGGCCGAGCACGAGCGGCGCGAACGGCTGCGCACCATCCTCAGCGGTGGCGCCAAAGCTGTGCAGGACGGTGAAATTGTCCCCGGAATCGAGTTTGAAGGCGGTTCCGCTGCCGTAGTCGCCGCCGTATGCGGTGGTGCCATAGAGATTGCCGGCACTGTCCCCTGTAAGGCGCGCCATAGGACGCGCGCCCTCCGGGGACTGAAACGCGTGCAGCACGGTGAAGGTTTGGGAGTGAAGAGCGGGCACAGAAACAATCGCTGCGACAAGAGACAGAATCGTCCCATGGACGTTCCGCATGGCGGGCCTCCTTGCAGTGGATAACGCAGAGATGGACGTGCTTGTACGCATGGGATGCGCGAGCGCAAACGCAGATGCGCGCCGAGTTACCAATGAGTTGAAGGCTCTGCCGAACGGGGGTCAACAAAGGAGCCATTACGAAAGACGATTCACGACACCAGGGTTCCGCTGTTCACAATGAAAGCCTGGCCCATCGCGCATCGTGCTGGCACTCCCTTTCGCGATCGCGGCTCATCAGGACCCAAATGCCGGTGACGCCTGCGAGAATCCAGCCACACTCCACCGAGGCTGCGGCGAGAAAAACAATTGTGGTGAAGTTGCAGCAGAATAGCGGTACCATGGTCGCGCGTGGACCTGTTTTTTTGACGGTCCCTGGCTTTGCTGCATCAGGGGACACTTGCCCCATTGGAATCTTGCTGATGGATCGACGGGATTTCGTCAAAACTGCCGGGTGGGGAACAGCGGCGCTGTTGTTCAACTCCGGCGCTGGCAAGGGCGAGACAAATCCGGGTCGGCCTGCGCCTCCTCCGATTCAGGTACACGGCATCCCTCCCAAAACGCCGTCGCCCCTGGGAATCCCGGGTCTGTTCCCCGGTCGCGTGGTCGAAGTCTTCCACGGGGATTCCATTGCCGACAACCATGTTTCCCAGCCAGTCGTGGGCCGCATGCTGAATGAAGGGATGAAGGAGCTCACGGGCGATCATTCCCCCGCAGCGGCGTGGCAACGGTTCATTGAGCCTCACGATGTGGTGGGAATCAAGATCAACTCCTCGGGAGCTCCGGTCTGCTGTTCCTCTCCCGAGCTCGTGCGCGAGATCATCGCAGCGCTGCGTTCGATTGGCGTTCCTGCCGGGAATATCGTGGTCTTTGATCGCTATTCCTACGAGATCGAGCTGGGCGCATACCAGGCACTCATGCCTGCAGGAACGCGGGTGCTGGGCATTGAATACGGCGCCTTCGATGCCGCGCGTTACGACTTCGATGTGTATTGCGATGCGGACTTCTTCGGAGAGTCGGAAACGCGTTGCTTTCTCGCCAAAGTTGTAACTCAGGAACTAACGAAAGTTATCAATATTCCGACGATGAAGGATCACTCGGCCTCCGGAGTAACCGGTTGCCTGAAGAACCTCGGCTACGGCTGTTTCAACAATGTGGCGCGCTCCCATCAGGCGCCTTACACCTATACCGATCCCCTGATTGGTTATCTTTGCTCCACTGAGCCATTGCGCTCGAAGACGGTGCTGCACATCATGGATGGCATGCGTGAAGTGTGGCATGGCGGCCCCATCACCTCCAATTGGGAATTCGTTGCTGAAGCAAAAACCCTTTTCCTGGGCACCGACCCGGTGGCGGTGGATACCCTCGAGCTGGAGGCCATCGAGAAGAAGAGGCACGAGGAAGGGGCGATTTCGCTCTGGGATAACGATCCGAAAACTCTGACGGAAGACTTCGAGGAGTTCCAGCGCGATTCCCATAAGAACATCTTCTTTCGCCAGCCGGGACACATCGCCGCAGCCGGCAAACTGGGATTGGGCGTCTCCGACCTGAAAACGATCGATCATCGCCAACTCCGACTGACGTGAATAAGGCAATGGACGATCCCGCAGGCACCGATCGCAACTGGGTCACTCTGCTCAAGGAAAACTCCCGCAGAGGAGGATCGCGCGAGGCGTCGTGGAAGGCGCCCAAAGGCGTGCGATGGCAATTCCGCGCCGGCAGGGCTTTCCGTTCGGCGCCTGTGCTCTGCGACAACCTTTTGTATGTGACCGAGGTTCATGGCGCGGTCTATGCCCTCGATGCGGATACCGGGCGCCCCAGGTGGACACGCCAGTTCCCCAACTGGATTCACTCCACTCCCTCGATCTCCGGAAAGACTGTGCTTTTTGGCTGCGACGGCGGGAAGGTACACTGCCTGGACCAGGACACCGGCAGAACGATTTGGGAAGCCGCCACACGAGGAGAAGTGTGGGGTTCACCCGTTGTCCGCGATGAAACCGTCTTCTTCGGCAGCACCGACGGCTGCTTCTACGCGGTGGAGAACAAGACCGGAAAGCAGCGCTGGGCCCAGGCTCTCGGCGGTCGGATTTCCGCATCGGCCTACGCTGCCGGGGCGCATGTCTATCTCGGTTGCGGCGACGGGAAAGTCTATGCTCTGTATGCCTCGTCCGGAAAAATTCAGTGGAGCACGCCAACGAGAGATGGCATCGATGCCACACCGGCTGTGGTGGGCGATACGGTCCTGATTGGGTCGGAGGACTACTGCTTCTATGCGCTCGATGCCGCCACCGGAGCCATACGCTGGAAGTTCGAGACGAAGCTCGGAATATCCTCATCTCCCGCTGCTTCCGGTGAAGTCGTCGTCTTTGGCGGCAAAGACCAGAACATTTATGCATTGGACATTCGGACCGGCAGCCTGAAGTGGAAGATCTTCGCCGGAGGTGCGATCACATCGCCACCCGTGATCGGCGGGTCCGTGGTTGGCGTTAACACGGAGGGCCCCCTTCTCTGCCTTGATATCGCTTCCGGCCAGACACTGTGGAAGGCAGGATTGGGCGGTGGCCTTCAGTCCACTCCTGCCCTGTCCGGGGGGCGCATTTACCTGGCTGGCGAGAATGGTATCGTCTATGCGCTGGAGTAGCCGCGACCCGGGCGGTCCTCAGAGCCCTGTGCTGACTGCGCCCATGGACCAGGCCCTTTTGCCTGTCTTCAGAAAGCACTATGCCATGGGTGCGGTTTTTGAAATCGCCACCTACCGCACCGATGCCACACAAGCGTCGCAGGCGATCGATCAGGCGTTTCAGGAGATTGATCGACTGGAACAGGTGATGAGCATCTACAGACCGGCCAGCGAACTCAGCTGCCTGAACCATTCGGCGCACCTCGAGGCGCAAACGGTTAGCCCGGATTTGTACCAGGTAATTCAGGAATCGCTGCATTATTCCGCGCTGTCCGAAGGCGCATTCGACGTCACCTCCGGGCCGCTGGCGGAGCGGTGGAAAGCCGTGGGCCGCGGTGAGCAGCCTCCCGGTGCGGCCGAGGGAAAAAGACTTCGATGCGGCGTGGGTTATCGCCAGATTGAACTGATCCCTCCGCATCGGATTCGCTTTCACTCCTCGCGCGTGGCGGTGGATCTGGGAGCCATTGGGAAAGGCTACGCCGTCGATCGCGCTGCCGCCGTGTTGCGCTCCTGCGGCATCGAATGTGCGCTGATCAACGCGGGAGGGAGTACGTTTTACGCAATGGGCTCTGCTCCTGGCCAATCCGGCTGGCTGGTGCATCTGTGCGACCCGTCCGCGCGTTTGGAGCCTCACGTCGTGTTGCAGGAGAACAGCGTTTCCACGTCGCAACAGACGGCGCCCAGCCTGCTCGGCATGCCGTCCTTTGGTCACATTATCGATGTCGTCGCGGGCAAACCAGTGCAGTCGGCGAGCGCCGTGAGCGTTGTGGCAGAATCCGCAACCGCTTCCGATGCTCTTTCTACCGCCTTCCTGCTCATGGGTCCTGCGAAAGCACGGGATCTGGTGAAGAAAATCACGAATGTGGCTGCTGTCTGGATTGCACCCGACGGGCTGGCGCAGACTGTGACCAGTGGCCCGGAAATTCGGATGACAGGCGCAGCGCAGAGCAGTCCTCAAAAAGCCGTGGCCCGAAATTCGAACTAGCCTGGAGCGAAAGTATGGACCGACGTCGATTCGTTAAAAGCGCGAGTTTGGGAGCTGCGGGATTATGGCTCAGTTCCGTCGCCTCCAGGGGCCAGGCCGACTTGGCCCGTCCGGAATCGCCCGTCATTCACCAGACCGCCTGGGGCAGAGTGTGGATTCGCTGGACGGAGCCAACTCTGCCTGCAGAAGCTCTGCTCGCACAGGGGCTGGTCATTCCCTGGGGTGCTGCCCCGGCACTGGTGGAACGCGCCCGAAAGCAGGGCTATCGCGTGTACGCCGCAGCGACGCCCGGGCAGGCGGCGGAGGCAGCGAGCAGCAGCCACGCTCGGGGATTTTCAGGAATCCTTTTGGAGGCGGGGGATGCGGAACGGGAGAAGGCCGAGAAAACCGCCAGACAACTTCGCCTGGAACATCCCGACCTCACCGTTCTCTTTCCCGATGCCGGCGCCAAGCAGCCGGCAATGATGGGAACCACCGTGATCACCGACCACGGCATGCTGCAGGTATCGAGCCCTACGGAACAGCCGTGGCTTGATTCGAACTTAGCCATGGTCGGGTATGACCGCGCCTTTCGTCCTGCCCAAACTCCCCTCATTGATTTCCAGTGGACGCTGGCCGACGCATTGCAGCAGCAGCTGGGCCCCAGCACGGACAACTATCTCCTCGCCGTAGCCGAAGCCGGCGCTCTGCATTCCGACCTGATTCTGAATCTGCACCCTAACTTCCAAAGAGCTCTGCTGCGCGGAAGCGACGAGGGCTGGACCGCCTGGAAACGGATAGCGCAGTACGTTGAGTTTTACCTCGGCGAGGGGCAGCGCTCCGTCGCTCTTCAGGCCAGCGTGGGCGTGATCACAAATAACTATGACGACTCGTATGAAACCATGAACCTGATGGCGCGGCACAACATTCCCTTCCGCGTCCTCCCCCCCGGCCGCCTGACATCTGAGAGTCTCCAGGATCTGGACCTTGTTGTTGTATTCGCTCAGCCGGATGAGGAAGCAACCCGGCAGCTGGCAGGCTTTGTGAAGCACGGCGGAGTGGCGATTCTGGTGAGTTTACGCAACCCTTTCCCCGGGCTATCGAGCAGCGTGAGCCAGGCGCAGAAAATGGGCAGGGGCAAAGTGATCGCACTCGCCGATGGCGTTGGCGATCCCGGAGCGTTCTCCAGGGATGTTCGCCGCCTCCTGGGCGAAGAACATCTGCCAGTCTCTCTCTGGAATGCGTCCACCACGATCGTGATCCCGTACATACTTCCCGGCGCCTCCACCGCTACTGTGGAACTGTTGAATTACTCCGCGGATCCTATGCCCGTACAGGTGCGCATCCAGGGCACTTACTCCGTGCTTCGCTATGAAACACCGGAGCGCGGCTGCTGCGAGAGCGTCACCGCAACCCATCAGGAAGGATTCACACAATTTGAAGTGCCCCCTCTGAAAATCGGAGGACGCGTACACCTTGGCAGAATGGCCAACCCTCAAAAAATACGCGTGTGACTTATGCACTTATTGAGTGAGAAAGAGAGAGCCCGCGGCGCGCGGGCTCTCTCTTTTGGAGTGCCTCTGGGCGAGAGATGGAATTCCGACTCGCCCCCTGCACCCTGTAACCTGATTCCATGCCCGCGATCGCGTATCTCGAATGCACCCGCTGCCATCAGCACATCTCTGCCGACACGCCTCAGACCGTCTGCCCCGCCTGCGCCGGATCCTTCTATGTCCGCTACGATCCGTCGGCCTTCCGCCAGGCCCGCAAGCCCGGTGCCGACGCGCCCGATTCCCTGTGGCGCTACGCGGATGTCCTGCCCGACGCCGACCCCATAACCCTCGGCGAAGGCTGGACACCGATGCTTCCCAGCCGCCGCTATCCGAACCTCTTTGTTAAGGAAGAGGCCGACAACCCAACCGGCAGCTTCAAAGCCCGCGGCATGGCAATGGCGGTCACCATGGCGCGCCACTATGGCCTGAAGAAACTTGCCGCGCCTTCCGCCGGCAACGCCGCCAGCGCCCTCGCCGCCTATGCCGCCGCTGCCGGCATCGAAGCGCATCTCTTCATGCCCCGCGACGTGCCCATGGCCAACTACGTCGAATGCGTCGCCTACGGCGCTCACGTCACCCTGGTTGATGGACTCATCTCCGACTGCGGCCGCCTCGTCGCCGAGGGCTCTAAACGCGAAGGCTGGTTCGACGTCTCCACCCTCAAAGAACCCTTTCGTGTCGAAGGCAAGAAAACCATGGGCTACGAACTCGTCGAGCAGCTCGGCTGGACCTACCCCGACGTGGTCTTCTACCCTACCGGCGGCGGAGTCGGCCTCATCGGCATGTGGAAGGCCTTCGAGGAAATGGAACAGCTCGGCTGGGTCTCCGGCAAACGCCCGAAGATGATCGCCGTCCAGGCTTCCGGGTGCGCGCCCGTCGCTCGCGCCTGGAAAGAAGGCGCTGCCGCATCAAAAATGTTCGAGAATGCCGCCACTTTTGCCGCCGGCCTCCGCGTGCCGAAGCCCTACGGCGATTCCCTCATCCTCGACATCGTCCGCGAGTCCAAGGGCACCGTTATCGATCTCCCCGACGAGCAGATCCTCGCGTCGTTACTGGATTGGTCCCGCCAGGAAGGTCTGCTCCTCTGCCCGGAAGGCGCAACCGCCACCGCCGCCTATGACGCGCTGCTCGCCTCGGGATTCCTGAAGCTCGAGGACCGCGTCGTCCTCTTCAACACCGGCTCCGGCCTCAAGTACATCGATGCCATCGCCGACGCCATGCACCTTCAGCGTCCCGGGACTAAAAAGTATCCCGAGCGCACGCCTGTCGGAGGCATCATCACGCCGCAATGAGGAATCAGGTCTTCGCTGGGGCGCTGTGCTCGGCAAACTGGCTGCGTACCCGACGCAGATAATCGGCCAGCGTTTGCCCGGCGCGCGGTGTGAAGCTCTCATCGAGACAGTCGATGTGGTCCATGCGATCCACGCGGAAACTGCGAAAGTCCTAGCGCAGTTCGCACCACGCGGCCAGCGTCCACGTGCCGCCCCAGAAATACAATGCCAGCGGATGCACCCGCCGCACGCTGGGCTGGCCATCTTCGCGGCAGTACGCCACCAGCACCACACGCCGCTGCTGCGCGGCGGCATGCAGCGCGTCCAGCTTCCGGCGCAGCTCCGGCGGCGCTTTGTACCCCGGTGCGTAGAGAAGAACGTCGTCGATCTTCTCCCGCAATTCGGCCGGCAGCACGGCTTCAATCTTGCGCAGAGCCCGATTGGCCGCCTCGGTCAGCTCCGTTCCGCCCCACGCTTCCACCATGCGGGCGCCGAGCACCAGCGCGGCGATTTCTTCGCGGTCGAACATAAGGGGGGGAATATCCAGATCGCGGCGCAGCGTGTATCCCACACCCGCCTCGCCCGTAATCGGCATGCCGGAGAGCTGCAGGTCCTGCACATCGCGGTAGATGGTGCGATGCGAGACCTGCAGCTTCTCCGCCAGACTGCGGGCGGTTTGCAAACGGCCGCCGCGCAGGATCTGGACGATGCGGAAGAGACGATCGGCGCGGCGCATACGCCGATTCTACGAGGCCGCGTGCAGGCCCACGCGATTCCCTTCCGAATCGCGAATCTGCGCGACGTAGCCCACGCTCGGCAGATGCGACCTGGGCTGGACAATCGCGCCGCCGGCCTTCTCCACGCGGCCCAGTACCTCGTCGATGCGGCCATCGCAGTTCAGGTAGATCACGACCCCGTCCGAAGAAGGGCGCAAATCCTCCTGAAACGCAATCGCGCCCGAGACTCCAGGACGCTGGTAGGGAAAGATCGCAAGATTAGGCCACGCCGCTTCATGCTGGAGCGGACTGGCGAAAATCGTCTCGTAGAAGCGAACCGCGCGACCGAAGTCGGCGGAAGGAATCTCAAACCACGTGATGGTCGAGGTGACGGTCAGTTCAGCGGTGGCCATGGAAGTGTTCCTCTCGTGAAATCAACTACGAGAGGGAGCATAGGCGAGGCCTGCTGACACCGTTATGTCAGCAGTGTTTTGAAAACCGGCGGAGATATATTCCGTTAGCCTATGATCGATAAGGTGTATGTTAATAGCCATTTACAAGAAGATATTCAAGCGTTACATCGAATCGCGCGGGGCGCACGTTTTGCAGCGCCAGCTTGATCATCACGTCAGCTTCCACATTCACCGGTGCTCCGCGCTCCAGCACGTGCAGGTTCGTCGCCCTTCGCGTGTGCGGCAGAATCGCGATCCCCACTGTCTCGCCATCCCAGGTGGCGATCGTCAGGCTGATGCCCTCCACCGCAATCGATCCTTTCTGCACCATGAACGGCCGCGTACTCTCCGGAACGCGTACCCGCAGCCACCAGTCGGTCTCATCGGGGGCCGCATCGGCGTGCACCGGATCGAACGACACCAGTTCCCCACAACCGTCCACATGCCCCTGCACCACGTGGCCGCCAAGCGGCGCGCCAGCGGCTGTGGGCAGCTCCAGATTCACGACCGAGCCGGGCCTGAGCTTGCCCATCGAAGTCCGCGCCAGCGTCTCCTCGGCCAGATCGGCATAGAACAGCGGCGGATTCATCTCCAGCGCCGTCAGGCAGGTTCCGCTCACCGCGATGCTGTCGCCCTTGCGCAGGCGGTTGGCAAACGCGGGAGCCGACACGGCAATGCGCGTCGTTCCCCTGCGCGGCTCCAGCGTCGCGATGGTTCCGGTCTCCTCAATAATTCCCGTAAACATAGATCAGCGTTCGCTCCCTCAGCAATCCAGTCCCTGAACTTCGCTCCACGCGTCCCGAAGCTCGGCCTCGACGCGCACATCCTGTCCGATGCATTCGATGACTGGCGTTGCAGGCAGGACTCCCGGAATCGGCTCCTGCAGCAAGGGCACGCCGGCCGGCCCCAAAAACACCGGCGCATAGAACAGCGTGATCCGATCCACCGCAGCCGCTGCCAGAGCGGCTCCGTTCAGCTGCCCGCCTGCCTCCATCAGCACCGACAGGATATCCAGTTCGCCGAGCCGCCGCAGGACCGCAGGCAGCGAGACCCCTCGTTCGCGCGTCTTTTCCGAACGGTCGCTCCCGCTGCCAAAGCGGTCCTCGCCGCCGGGAACCGCCTCCACGCGCTCCACGCGTACGCCCAGCGCCTCAAGCGTGCGCTGGCGCTGCGTGGGAGCCACGGCGCAAAAAATCAACAGGTCGTCCTGCGCGGTGCGCACCAGCTTCGAATCGAGCGGAATGCGCAGCCCGGAATCGAGCACCACCCGCAGCAGCAGCCGCCGGCGTTTCTTTCCCGACCGGTCGGTCAGGTGCGGATCGTCCTGCAGAACCGTATTAATCCCCGTCAAAATCGCATCGGCGCTGTGCCGCATCTCCTGAACGGCGGCACGAGCCGGTTCCCCCGTGAGATAAACCGGAGCACCGCGCGGCGCGCTCCCGGGCGCCGGCGCAATGCGTCCATCCAGCGATACTGCCGCCTTCAGCGTGACAAACGGCATTCCGCTGCGAATGTGCCGCGCGAAACCATCATTCAGCCGCCGCGCTTCCTTCTGCAGCACACCGCATTCCACTGCGATGCCGATGGCTCGCAGCTTCTGGGCGCCTTTCCCATTGACAGCCGGATTGGGATCGCCGGTCGCAATCACGACCCGCGCCACACCCGCGTCCTTCAGCGCCTTTGTACAGGGCCCGGTGCGTCCGGTGGTGCAACACGGTTCCAGCGTCACGTACGCCGTCGCGCCCCGCGCCTCATCCCCGGCTGCTTTCAGCGCCACAATTTCCGCATGATCTTTTCGTTCGTAATCGTGGAATCCATCGCCGACAATCTGTCCGTCCCGCACCAGCACACATCCAACCGCCGGATTCGGAGAGGCAAAGCCCACGGATTCCGCAGCCAGCTCCAGCGCGCGCCTCATCCATTGCTGGTGCGGAGCGGCATCCTGTATTTTTTGCGGCACGAGTCCCTTTCCGCTTGCCGAGGGGCCGGGGAGTTCAGGCTTCCAGTAATGAATTCGCAAAGGCCGTGCTGTCGAAGGGCAGCAGGTCCTCCAGTTGTTCGCCGACGCCCACAAAGCGCACCGGCAGCTTCATCTCGCGCGCAATGGCAACCGCAATTCCGCCCTTCGCGGTCCCGTCCAGCTTGGTCAGCACGATGCCCGTGACTCCCGCCGATTCAGTGAACTGCCGCGCCTGCTGCAATCCGTTCTGGCCCGTCGTGGCATCCAGAACCAGAAGCACTTCGTGCGGCGCGTCCGCGATAATGCGCTGCGCCGTCCGTCGCATTTTGTCCAGCTCCGCCATCAGCCCTGTCTTCGTGTGCAGGCGCCCGGCGGTATCCACGATCACTACGTCGGTCTGGCGCGCCTTCGCCGCGGTCAGAGCATCGAAGAGAACCGCGGAGGGATCGCCGCCCTGTTTGGTTTTAATCATTTCCACGCCGCTGCGCTGGCCCCAGACTTCCAGCTGCTCAATCGCCGCGGCGCGAAACGTATCCGCCGCGCACAAAAGCACGGAGCGCCCCTGCGCGCGGCTCCAGGCAGCAAGTTTGCCGCTGCTGGTCGTCTTGCCGGTTCCGTTCACGCCCACCAGGAAGGTAACCTTCGGCGGCGCGTCCGGTGAGTGAATCGGCCGCCGCGGAACCTCCAGAATTGTCTGCAACTGCTCTTTGAGCAGCGTGCGCAACTCGTCCCCGCCGTC
>DASXFH010000285.1:0-16372 GCA_036489655.1 Acidobacteriaceae bacterium
ACGTCGGAGATATGACCGGCCAATTCGGAAACGATAATCGTGCAGAGAGCCGCCCCGCTGCCGCTCAGACCGCTCACCGAGGCAACCGATTCCGGATAGAACAAATCCGTCGGCAAAACATTTGCGATGGTGGTGTAGAGACCGTAAGAAAAGCATGAGACGAAAAAGAGGATCGTGAGGAAAAGCAGGTGATTGGTGAAGATCGTGGGGATGAGCAGGGCCATACCCGCGGCCCCCACGACGAGGATTGATTTACGGGCGGCTCCCGTGGACCAGCCCCGGCGGATCAGATATCCGGAGAGCCATCCACCGAGCAGGTTGCCCAGATCGGTCCCGGCGAAGGGGATCCAGATAACAAACAGACCCGTCTTCAGCGAAACTCCTTTGGCGACAAGGTAAATCGGGAACCAGTCAGCAATGAAGAAGAACACTGGGTCGGAGAGCATGCGAGCTGAGATCACACCCCAGGTTTGCGGGAGGCGCAGCAATTGCAGCCATCTCATGCCTGGCGGTCGGTCTGCGCCCTCGGCCCCCGTCTCACGGAGGATCATGCGCCGTTCGCCAGGCTGGATGTGCGGGTGATGCTGAGGAGGGTGATACGCCCGCTGCCACACCAGAAGCCAAAACACGCCGAGAATTCCGGGGATGGCGAAGGCCGGCATGGTCCCCCAGCGGAAATAGATGGGCAAAACAATGAAAGGAGCCACGGCTGCTCCGATGGAGGAACCGCTGTCGAAAAAGGCAGTGGCCAGCGCGCGCTCCTGACCCGGAAACCATTCGGAGACAGCCTTGGTGGCGCCGGGCCAGTTGCCTGACTCGCCCGCACCCACCAAAAAGCGCATGCCCATAAAGCCGGAGAGTCCGCGAGCCAGGGGAGTCAGCATCGAAGCGACTGAGTACCACGCGACCGTGAGAGTCAGACCCTTCTTCGTACCCAGACGATCCAGGATCCGTCCGAAGAGCGCCTGCCCGATCGCGTAGGCAATTCGGAAGGCAACGATAATGTTGGCGTAATCCGTATCATCCCAATGATTGCGAACCTTGAGGTAAGGCGCGAGGAGTGACAGCGTCTGCCGATCGATGTAGTTGATGACCGTCGAAGCGAACAGCAGGGCTACAATCCACCAGCGCAGCGCAGGGATCTTCCATCGGGGGCGTTCCACTGTCCCGCCCTCACGGTGGGTCATGCAGATGGCGATCCGGCGCTGCGCAGGGTTTCCTCCGCCAGCAGAGCCGCGGAGTCCTTGTCCAGGTAAACCGTTGCGTCCGGGTGGGTGCGCAGAATGGAGGCCGGCGCCAGTGGACTGATCGGACCTTCAAGACAAGTCTGGATCGCGGATGCTTTGCGCGGACCGGGCACGATGGCGAGGATCTCCCGGGCCTTGAGAACCTGACGTACAGACATCGAGACGGCGCGCTTCGGCACATCTTCCAGAGTTGCGAACCAGCCTTCGGCCACCTGCTGCTGTCGGCAGGTCTCATCCAGTTCGACGGTGATAAAGGGCTCCTCCGTCACGAAATCCGCAGGCGGGTCGTTGAACGCGAGATGCCCGTTCTCGCCGATGCCCACAAAGGCCACGTCGATGGGAGCGAGGCGAATCGCCGCGCTGGTGCGTTCGATGGTCTCGATCAGCGGCCAGTCGCCGCGAAGCAGATGGGTCTGCCGAATCCCTGTTTTTGCAATCAGGCGTTCCTCGAGAAACCGGCAGAAGCTGGCCGGATGTGTGGGCGACAGCCCTATGTATTCGTCTAGATGGAAGAGTTGCACCCGATCCCAGGCAATGTTCGGGCTGGCGGTCAGCGCCTCCAGAAACTCGATCTGCGAAGCCGCGCTGGCTCCCACGACGCGCGCCCTTCCGCGCTCCGCGATGCTGCGGCAAATCGACGCGGCGGCCTGCTCAGCCGCTGCACGACCCATCTGTTCCCGGTTGTCCCAGAGTCGAATCCGCATGGTTCCTGCTCCGTTTTGTTCTCCGATGGATACGAACCGATTTTTGCCCGTGCTGCAACGCTCTTCCGCGTCAGTGAAGGGTAAACGTGAATAAGTCGTCACCGGAAGCGATCGCAACGTATTGTTGGCCGGCAATCGCGTAGCTCATGGGAGAAGCGTGGATGGTCTGGCCCGTGTTGAAATGCCACAGCGGCTTCCCGGTGGAACCCTCCACAGCTTCCAGGGATCCGGAATCGTCAGCAAAAAACACCAGCCCGGTTGCGGTGCTCATCACGCCGCCCCACGACTGCCCCTCCCCAGCCTGGGGGTATTTCCAGACGAAGCGCTTTGTGGCGGGATCGAAGGCCAGCAGATATTTCCTGCTGGCCCCGTTCGCCTCCCTGTGACCGCCGGTTGCGTAGTATTCCTTGCCCTCCTGGAACTCCTCCGGGTGTCTGAAGTTGACGGTGCATTCGTCCAGCGCCATGAAGTAGTAGAGGTGTGTCTTCTCATTCCAGGAGGGAGAGAACCAGTTCGTGGCGCCTGCTTCTCCGGGACAAGTCAACGTCCCCTTATCGGAAGGGAGCACATCGGTAAAGATCGGGCGGCCGTTGGCGTCAATGCCTTTCGCCCAGTTCAGGCGCTCGGCAAACGGGGTTGCGGAAAGGAAGCGACCGTTCGTTCGGTCGAGAACGTAAAGATACCCGTTGCGGTTCGCCTCGATCAGCAGATGACTCGGCGCGCTGCCGTCCTTCGTATCTACAAGGACCGGCGTTTCGACGCCGTCGTAGTCATAGAGGTCGTGGGGCGTGAACTGGAAATACCATTTCAGCTTCCCAGTGTCGGGATCGAGGGCCAGAACCGATGCGGTATAAAGGTCATCGCCGGGGCGGACGCTGCCGTCGTAATCGGGGGCGGCATTGCCGGTCCCCCAATAGAGCGTGTTCAACTCCGCATCGTAGGTTCCGGGCATCCATGCGGTTCCACCGCCGTGCAGATACATTTGTCCCGGCCAGCTCGAGGATCCCCGTTCGCCCGGGCCAGGAATGGTCCAGTGCCGCCAGACCAGGGCGCCGGTTCTCACGTCGAAGGCAGCGATGAAGCCGCGGACGCCATCGTCACCGCCTGAAGTCCCGACAATGACTTTGTCGTGGACGACCAGCGGGGCGCTGGTGGCTCCGTAATTTTTGTTCCATGAAGCGTACGACACATCCCAGATGAGGTGGCCGGAGCGCGCGTCCAGACAGAGCAGGTGCGCGTTGTCAGTCTCCATGAAGAGATGATGGCCCCAGAGCGCGACTCCCCGGCTAATATGTCCCGAAGCGTCATCTACGAGTCCGGAGGAAATCGGACGCGCATAGTGCCAGAGGACCTGTCCGTCAACCGCGTTCAGCGCATAAGCGTCGTTAGAGGCGGTCAGGTACATCACCCCGTTGAGGACAACAGGCGTGGCTTCCAGCGTTCCGGCAGCCCTGCTGTGAAAGACCCAGGCTGCGTGGAGATTCGCGACGTTGCCGGGCGTGATTTCATCGAGACGGGTATAGCGCCGGCCCGTGTAGTCGCCGTTATAAGTCGGCCAGTTGGCGCCAATGCCACCAGGATTTACCTGCACCTGCGTGGCCTGGACAGCCGCGGCAGAATCCTGCTCCTGCCCGTGCGCGGCAGCGGAGGCCAGCACGACCGCCACCGTCAGTCCCGCGATCCAACCGAACCGAATCGCTCCCTTCACTCTGCACCATTCTCGCCGTTCACAAACACCTCTCCAAGGGAGCCACGATCGACATTCTGGCTGTCGATCAGGTGCACGGAAACCCGCACAATTCCAGCTCCGGGAACGCTGCTCCTTAGTTCGATCAGATCGCGCGGGCTAACCGCCCGAAGTTTCACAGATCTCTGTTCGGCTCCGCCTTTGCTGTAGAGGCGCGCTTCCAGGTGACCCGGAAAAAACACGCCGAAGCGGCCGGTCAGCTGAATCTGGTCTCCCCGGCGCACAGCCTGCAGTGGATCGCCTACAACACCGGCATCGACCACGCTGCGGAGGGCGGGCTCCATGCGGAACGGGAACCAGTGCGTATCAAAGCTGTACTCCTGGCCTGGATCGAGCTCGACCATCGGGCTGTTCACTTCCGCTTCCATGTAATAAGGAGTTTCTTTGGTGCCGGGCGGGGTGAAATGCGGCATCCCGCGATCGTCCAGCTGCGCGGTGGGGCCATTCTTGTAGAAGATGATGGAGGCCTTGCTGGGATACTCGGAATGGCTGTCGTGGCGGGTCTTCTCCACCATGGCGTAGTGGCTGGCGCCATCGACTACAGCCAGCCAGCCGGCGGTGGAGTCGACCCAGACCTCGCTCTCGATGTATTTCCAGTGCACGCGGAAGAGGCCCTCCTGCAAGCTGTACGAAGGATCATTGGCGAGACCATCGCGTACGTGATAGCCGAGCAGATAGGCTGAGTTGGGATTCACCGGAGTGTAGGCCCAGAACTGATGGTTATAGCCGTCGGGCTGCGCGGCGTCAGCCAGGTTATATTGCGAGACCGACTGCACCGACCAATTGACGGTGTGGCCGGTGTAGTTCTTCGTGACCGCATGAAAATCAATCTCCGGCGAATCCGTGCCGATGCTGATTTCGCGGCTGTACTGGAGACCGATGGCGGGATCGGGCGGCCCGTCGAGACGCACCGTGCAGCGCTGCCCCTGGCTCACCACGCTGAAAGCGTAGGCGCCATCATCAAGAGGCGTGGAGGCTCCGGTCCAGTCCTGCTCGTCGTCGTTGCCTTCGGGCAGAGGCCAGATCTTGTCGCCGCCGTAGTTGATCCAGCGGCCTTTGGCTGCATCCGGGGGGATGTACTTGCCGGCGTAGACCGGGTTGTCGAAGAGATAGGCATGGCCGTCGAAGGTCACCTGCATCAGGCGGCCTCCCAGCTGAGGGACGAAAATGAGCTGCACCCAGGAGTTGGCCATCTCTTCGGCCTGCCAGCCTTCGAAGGTAGCTGCACGGACTGAACATGGCCTTTCCGGCTCCGCCGCGGTGTTCTGCGCAACGGCGGATACGCCGGAAACCCCCAACGAAAGGAGCAGCAGCGCTGCGTGGATCTGAGTCTTCATTCTCTGTCTGTGCTCCGAAACGGCTCTTACCCGAAAAAGCTCATGCCTTGTGCTGCCTGGCAGCCGAGAGGAGCTGCCGTAACCGCCTGCCCACGATGATTTCCTCACCCGGCTGCAACGTCATGGATATGATCTGCAGCTTGTCATCCGTGAGGCCAGGCGCTTTCACGCGGCCGGGCTTCCGGCCGAGCACGTCGCTGGGGTTGTCGTTGGTCAACACCGCAATGCTGGGCGAACCTTCCAGCAGATCGCGCGCACAATCGCGGATGGTGTATCCCCAGGCCGCCTGGTCCCACATAACCGTCAGGGTCGGATAGCTGTTGCCGCCTGGAGGAGTCGCGATGGACATCTGCACGCCAGGCACGGTCTGGACCAGCTTTTGAATCCTCTCCACACGCCCATTCCATTCCCTGTTGAGCTTATCGATATCCATGTGATACCAGGCTTCCACCGCCGCGAGGCATCCCATGATCTCCTCCTTGCCAACCTTCATGGGTCGGCAAACAGCACCCTCCCATGGATTGGTATTGAACAGCGCCGCTTCGATCAGGTCCTTGCGGCCCAGAAGGACGCCACTGCACTGGGGTCCGCACAAACCCTTGCCGCCGCTGACTGTGTACAGATCGCAGCCCATTTTGGCGAACATCTGCAGCTTGCCGATGGGCGGGACACCATCCGCGGCATCCATAAAGATCGGTACGCCAGCCCGCTTGGCAATGGCAATCTCTTTGGCCAGATTGTCGGGATCCGAGCCCGTGTAGATCATCGCTGAATTGCTGTTGAGGGCATTGGACAACTGGTCGAGCGACTTCACCACCACCAGTTTGCCGCCGGCGAGGCGGATCGCGTTGTCGAACGGGCTTCTTCCGCCCATCATGACCACTTCACTCTTCAGGCCGGTGGTATCCGGAAGCTGCCAGACGCGCTCCGGATCGCTGCCCGCAATGCAGGCCGCCGTTCCGGAGGCCATGGCTCCGGCCGCACCCGACGTGATCATGCCGGATTCGGCGCCGGTGAGTTCGGCCAGACGCCGGCCCACGGCATGCTGCAACTCGAAGATATTGACGAAGTGCTTCGAGGCTGCATCCTGTGCGGCTTTCACTTCGGGCAATTCCAGAGACGCGCTGAGGTAGGTCCAGGTACCACGGCCGTTGATGACCGGCCTTACCCCAATGCGGGTGTAGACGTTGTCGGTGGAGAGCTTCGCGGTTTCAGCCCAGCCGGTTCCGAGCGCTTCCTGCAAGCCCACCTGCGCCATGAGGGGAAGCGCCGCCAGCCACTTTACAAAGCTCCTGCGTTCCATCTTTGTCCCGATCACTGCTGATCCTTCTTCTGAGGGTTCTTGTTGCGGACGGCGATAAACGAAATCTGCTCGGCTGCTTCGGCGCTGGAGTCGTTGTTCTCCTGCAGCGTCGTCCTGGCCGGCGGCACCGGACCAAAAAATGTCTTGTACAGGTCATTCATCGGGGTGTAGTCGCCGATCGCACGCAGGTAGACAGTGGAGAACACCACGTCGGAGAAGGTCATGTTCGCCTCTTCCAGACCGTCGAGCAGATTGCGCATCGACTGGCGCAGCTGCAGCTGCAGATCCGGCGTGACAATCCCCTGCCCGGGAATGAATCCATCTTTGGCGGAGAGATAGAGAGTATCGCCATAAAGGATCGCGGGGCTGGCGGTAGGGCTGGGCGGCATATTGCGAGGACGGATCGCCTTGCGTTTCGCCAGATCGGCACCCGCAATAGCACTGAAAACGATATGCTGCCCGTCCGGCAGGGCCGCCATTTGGATGGTGGCGCGTCCCGGCGTGTTCCCAAATTCAAAGAACGATTTGTAGACGCTCCCCATCGCGTCGTACTGCCCACCCACGCTCATATAGGGGTTCACAAACAGAACGTTCTTCATGCTCATACCAGCGGCCTTTGTTACGGCGGAAACGTTCTCGAGCGCCTGCCGGGTTTCGTCGGTAAAACTGGACGGGATCTGGCCGGTCTTCGGATCAGCGCCGTTCTGGGCCGAGATGTAGAGCACGTCGCCTGCCTCGATGGCCGGGGGATCCATATCCTTTTCGTGGCGCCAGCCTTTGGGCCAGATGGCGCGCCGCCGTTCGCTGCTTTTCACGGCGATGCAGTTGATCTCGACGCGACCCCGGCCGGGGAGCGATCCCACGACCAGCACGGATCGCGCCGGCGGATCGTTGCCGATCTCCTGCCAGTAGGCCTGATTCATGGCGTCGATATCCGCAGCGCTGGCGAGGTAGACATTCATCCAGGTCACGTTGTTATAGTCCATGCCCGCGCCCTGGAGGACGGCGCGCACATTGCGCAGCTCCTGCTTCACCTGATCCTCGAAGGAGGCGGGCAGATTGCCGTTGGCATCGGCGGCTCCCTGGCCGGAGACGTAAAGGGTGTTGCCCGCGAGAATGCCGGGACTAAAGGGAAGGCCCAGCGGCTTGTAGCCGGCGGGGGAAACCACCTTGAAGTCCACGCCCTGGGCGCGCGCGCCGACGGCTCCGCACAACGCCAGGCTCAACAGAAGGAAAACTGATTTTTTCGCTGCGTTCATTTCATCTCCCTGAATAGATCATGCTCTGCCGCACGAAGCGGCGACGCGACCGACAGGTCGCCTCCTACAGGTACGGAATGAAACCCTTCGCCTTCGTGCGTACCCGATACACGGAGGTTTCGGCTGTCATGAACAGCGTGCGATCGTCGGAGCCACCCCATGCCAGATTGGCCGGCTGCTCCGGCAGGACGATAGTTCCCAGATGCCGACCCTCCGGACTCCAGACCCAAATCCCTCGTGGTCCAACGACGTATAGGTTACCTGCTGTATCGACCTTCATTCCATCCGGCACTTCGTTCTCGACCGCAGAGGGTTCCAGGCCAAATATACGGCCGTGTCCTATCGTGCCATGGGCGGGATCGAAATCGAAGACCCAGATGCTCCGGTGCTGATCCTCGTCGATATAAAGCCTGCGTCCATCCGGCGAAAAGGCGAGGCCGTTCGGCTGATGCAGTTGCTTTGTGAGCAGGCGCACGTTCCCGTTGGGCGCAATCCGGTATACGCCTTCGAAGGGAATCTCCTGGCGCGCGCCTTTGGGCAGGTCTGAGGTCGGATCCGTGAAATAGATCGCCCCGTCGGGGCCCAGCACCACATCGTTGGGTGAATTGAGTTTCTTCCCCAGGTAGCGATCGGCGACGATGTTGTATTTCTTCCCGTCCGGCGACAGCCGGATCACAGCGCGCAGCACGCTGGCACAATCCAGTAGCCGTCCCTGTTTGTCGTAGGTGTTGCCATCCGGATCGCCCAGTGCAAGCACGGTCTGCTTCTTTCCGGTCGCGGCGTCCACCTGAAAGAGTTGGTTCAGGGTTTCGTCGCTGACCCAGAGAAACCCCCGATGATCCCACACCGGGCCTTCGGTAAATCCAAAGCCTGTGGCGATGCGGTCGACAGCGGCGCCTTTGGGCACCAGCGTCCAGAAGGAGGGTGAGAATGCCTGCAGCTCAGATTTGCGCGGAGAACTTTGCCCGAGCAGCAGGGATGCCCCCAGCAGCACCGCCAGGACCATGGTTTCTGCAGCCCGCCTCGCCCGCACTTTGCGCATCCAGCCTTTCTCTGCCTGTCCGGGGTTGCAGGCGGGGTCGGCTTCACGCCCCCGCCCGTGGTGCTCAGAAGAGATATTTCAAAGCGACCTGCATGATTCTGGGATCGCGGGCCGAATTCACGTAGCCGAATCCGCCCTGGCCCGTGTTGTCGATTTCGCCGGAGGGATTGCTGAACTGGGCGTGATTGAACACGTTGAAGGCCTCAGCACGGAACTCCAGCTGCTGGCTTTCGGTGAACTTTGTGCTCTTCAGGAGGGCCAGGTCGGTATTCAGAATCCCAGGCCCGGGGAAGAAGCGGCGCATGGCGTTCCCCACCTGGCCGAGCGGCTCAGGTACGAAGTAGTTTGGATTGAAGTAGGGCAGACCGGAGCGCGGGTTTTTGTCCTGGTAAAGCTTCGCGCCGCTTCCGGCGTAGCTGGGCTCGTCGACCGTATCGTCGAAGGTACCAGTGAGCGAACGGTCATCAGACTCGGTGAGCTGTACCGGCTGGCCGCTGGCAAAGGTGGTGATCCCGGAGATCTGCCAGCCTCCAATGAGGTGGTTGGCCAGGGCGTGGTTGGCCGCCACGTGATCGAAGGGCAGATCAACCGTGTAGCTGGCCACCAGATCCTGCGGGACGTCGAAGGTGGAGAGGGCACGGCTCAGGGCCGGGTTATAGGGATTCGTGGCGTCGAAAGCACTCGATCCGTTGTCGATCGCCTTCTCCCACGTGTAGCCGAGCAGGAAGTTGGCATGCTTCTCGGTGTGCTGGAGGCTGACCTGGAGAGAGTTAAAGCTGGAGGAAACTACGGTCTCCATATAAGCGTTGCTGCCGAAGTTGATGCCGAAGGTCGGGCGAGTTCCGGCGACGGTCTGACCGGTCGCCGTGGTGTAGACGCTGTCTTCCCCGTAGGGCCCGCAGGTGGGAGACGTGGGTCCAACGTTGGCTGCATTGGAGAGCTGCAGACACAGGGCCGGATCGGCGGGATTGGATTCCTCGAATGTCAGCAGATGCCTGCCGGCATTGCCCACATAGCTGATGCCCAGCACGGTAGAAGAACCGAGCTGCCGCTGCAGGGAGAGCTCGTACTCCTCTACGTAGGGAATCACGTTGCGCGGATAGAAATAGTCGGAGCCGGAAATCGGGGTCGCCCCGGCCCAGTTGAAGGTGGTATCCGGGTGCTGCGGTGAGACGTTCGTGGGAGGGAAGACGAAGGGGAACTTCTGCCCTTGGTTGTAACCGGTGGGACGGTCGATGAAGGGAGATTCCAGGAAGGGCGGGGTGGCCGAGGAGTAGTAGTTGCCGTAAGGGGCGTCGCCCACCTCCACGAACCCGGTCGCATCCTGAATGGCGCTGTAGAAGAGGCCATAGCCTGCGCGGACGCTGGTCTGCTGGGGTCCGCCCAACAGCCTGTGCAGGAACCCGCCTGTGACGTTCGGCGACCAGGCAACACCAATGCGGGGCGCGAAATTCGAGTACTTGGTTGGTGCCAGGGTGCGCGGCACGCCGGGGTCTCCCGGAACCACAAGTCCGACAGGTGCGCCGGGAAAAGCCTGGGACTGCTCGCCGGCGATCACCGTTTCCAGCTTGTTCTGGGTGTCCCACCAGGGCGTCATGATCTCGTAGCGCAGGCCGTAGTTCAGGGTGAGCTGCGGGGTGACGCGCCAGGAATCCTGCCCGTACGCGCCGAAATAATAGCCGCGGGAGTCGAGCAATTGCTGGCTGGCCTGAGTGAAGTTATCCGTGGCGCCGAGGAGAAAGTCGCTGAAGTCGAAACCTGTCTCGGAGCCGTTGAAACCGAAGGCGCCGTTGGCGTCATCGTAGTTACGCTCGTTGATCTGATCGTAGTGGTAATCCACGCCAACGTGGACGCTGTGCGTGCCGATGACCTTGATGATGTTATCGAGAACCTGGTAGGTGTTGTTGTACTGATTCAGGTTGTCCTGCGCGAGGCCGAACTCGTAGCTGTTGAAGAAGAAGGAGGGAACGCCCACCAGCGCCGGGTTGATGTTGGAGATTCCGCCGCCCGGGCCCCAGGGAGTGTTGAAACCAAGCGAACTGAGGGAGGTACCGGTCCCCTGCCCCGATGTCGGCTGCCCTGTATGGTTCACGTCCCGCAGATACACCAGCCGGATATCGTTCACCAGGTTGGCGCCGAAGGTGGTGGTCAGGCCCAGATTGATCATCTGCGTGAGCCCGATATTCGTATCCGCGTAGCCTGGAATATTGATGCCCTGATCGTAAGGATTCGTGGTGGTGAATTTGTCGCGGAAGTAGTATCCGAACAGCGCGCCGAAGCGGGTGTTGGAGTCGATCCGGATGCCGCCTTTATCGTCCGACAGCTTCTCGTTGAATGCCGCGGTCTGATACCCCGGACCGCCATTCAGAACGGTGTTGGGCTGCGGAATGTACTGGAGGGTCTTGACTGCGACCGGCGACCAGGCGCTCTGCGGAATCACCGCGTTGGGAAAGACGCACTGCGCGGAGCTGGTGCAGCCCTGCGTGTAATAGGGCTCGCCGTCGGTCACGGTATAGCCGAGGCGCTGCGAGAGCACGCCAGCCCAGTAGCTTCCGTTCACCCCCTGTCCGCCATTGGCAGGGTCGGAGGTCAGCAACGCTCCCCCCTCGTCGGCGAGATTGCCGCCGCGATCCGCCAGAGAGGGCACGGCGAAGTCCTGGGTTGCGCCCAGAATCTGCCGGGTTCCCTGGTAATCCCCGAAGAAGAAGATCTTATCCCTGTGAATCGGTCCGCCCACGGTACCGCCGAACTGGTTCTGGATAAAGACACCGCGCTGGGGAGCGTAGTAGTTCCTGGCATCGAGGTCGGTATTCCGCAGAAAGTCGAACAAGTCGCCGTGGAACCTGTTCGCGCCGGACTTCGTCACCAGGTTGACTTCGCCACCACTGAAGTTTCCGTATTCGGCGTCGAAGTTGTTAGTGATGATGCGGAACTGAGCGATCGAATCGAGGTTCGGGATCATGGCGGCGCCGTTGTGCACGCCTTCCTCGGCATCCGCTCCGTTGATCATGAAGCCGTTCGCTTCGGTACGGCCGCCGTTCACAGACTGGGTGCCGTTCGTCTGGTCCCCGGAGATGGTGTAGGCGCCCACGCCCTCGGCCGTATCGTTGCCCGTGTACGGCGAGACGCCCGGCTGCAGGGCCAGCAGATCAATGAAGGACCGGCCGTTCAGGGGAACCGATGTGATCTTCTGGCTGTCGATGACCTCGCCCATTTGCGTGCTCTGCGTCTCAATGTGCAGAGCGTCGCTGACCACAGAAACGGTGTTCGTCACTTTACCGATCTGCAGCTTGATGTCAATGCGGATCGCGGAGTTCGCATTGATGGTGATGTTCCTCTCCGTGAACTGGTCATAACCCGGCTGGGCCAGCGTCACGGTATACGAGTCGACACTGAGGGCGGGAAACGAATAGAACCCTCTGCTGTCGGTCACGGTGGTGTGCTTTACGTTGGTCGACCGGGCGGTTGCGACTACTTTGGCGCCCGGCACGATTGCCCCGCTGGGGTCGGTCACAATGCCGGAGATCGACCCGTTGATATCGGCTCTGGCCGTCCCGGTACAGAACAGGAGAGCCGCGCAGAAAGTAAGGGCTGCGAGCACACGCATCTGGCGCTTCATCGTAGAGTTACCTCCGGAAATGGGTGCGTCCTGCAATTCTGTTCTGGTGCTGTTCGCTGAAGTGAAAGGCCGCCAGCCGCTATTCGCGGCCCCGGGGATCTCTGGCGCGCCGTTTCCTTCAGGGCACCCATTTCATTACTGTTACGAAGCGCTGTCATGTGCCTATTGCCCCGCTCGTTCCTATGGCGAATGACCTATGATCCGTCTTGCCAGGAGGCACCCTGGGGCGAGGCGCACCCCGGCGACTTTCTCATTGCTACCGATGGCAGCGCGCTGCAGCGTGAGGCATCCCGCTCCCGCGGAGACTCACCGCCGCCCTCAGGCTGGCCATTCGCCGGCGAGGGCGGCCTGCAGCAGGGATGGCAGATCCTCGGGGCTGTTCACGCGCACCGGGCACAACCCCGCGGCCGCAGCGCTCGTCATCCCGGCATCGGAATCCTCAAATGCCAGGCCTGAGGCGATCCCGAGCCGTTCACAAATCAGCAGATACGGCTCCGGATGCGGTTTAGCGTGCGTGATCTCATCTCCGTAAACGCAGGCTGCGAACAGATCGCGAATCCCTGCATTCGTGAGTAAAGGCTCAACGGCCGTTCGCTCTGAACTCGTCACCAGGCCAAGGCGATAGCCCCGCAGTGTCCGCAGCGCCTCGATCGTGGCGGCACTGATCGGTGACTCCTCCGCGCACCAGCGCCGCGTCCGCTCCCGGTGCTCCGCCGCCGAATGGACAAGAGCGGAGCGCACTGCCGGCTCGGTGATTCCCAGATTGTCCAGCATGGCGGAATCGCGATAGCCTCGCCCCGCCCGGCAGTATTCAGTCCAGGATAAAGAGATTGCGTGTCGGCCGAGCAGCTCGGCCCATGACTTCCAATAGATGGGCTCGGTATCGGCCACCACTCCGTCAAAGTCGAAGATCAGGCCTTTTCTTTGCCGTACCATTCGTTCGCCTCTGCTGGTGATGCCGCACCGTAACGCTCCGGACCGTAAATCCGATGCAAGTCTCCTGGTTTTAAGGCCCGTGCGCCTTTCGACAGCCGGTTCCGTCAGCGGTACGCCTTGTCCGAAGCCCAGGTCAAAGACCAGCCGTTCGTCATCCAATGCCAACAGTCGCAGGTTACACATCCGCCAGTTGGGCGACCTCACAGCACGACGGATCTTAGCGGACAGTCTGGCGACGCACCGAAATCACCGAGGCCGTGTAACGGTCGCCCCGCAGCAGCGAACAACTGTACTCGATAGGAATGCGATTGCTGTCGAAGGTGGTTTCTCGTATCCGCAGCAGGGCACTCCCCGGTACAGTGTCCAAAATCCGCGCGTCCTCTTGCTGCGCGCAGACAGCTCCAATCTCCTCTTCGGCCCAGTGGAGCCTGCGCCTGTAAACGGTCTCGTAGATGGCGTAAAGAGAGCGATTTTCGAGATCCTGCTGATCGATGTTCGGAAAGAGGCGCACCGGTAAATAGCTGACGACGATCGCTACCGCATTGCCGTTCACCAGGCGCAACCGGCGGATGTTGTACACAGATTCGCCGCCCGGGATGCGAAGTGCCTTGGCCACCTCCGCCTCGGCTCCCATGACCTGGCTGGAAAGCACGCGCGCGGAGGGAACCAGACCGCGTCGGCGCATTTCTTCGCTGAAGCCGCGAAGCTCCTGGAAGTTCCAGGGGACGCGGCCGGATCCGATAACCGGCCTCTTTCCCTTTTCGATCATCAGCAGCCCTTCAGAGCGCAGCTTCTGGAATGCCTGGCGAACCGGCATTTTGCTGATCCCCAGGGTGCGAGCCACCTCGTTTTCCGACCAGAAAGGCTGTCCTTCCCGAAGCCCGTCGGCCCTCACCAGCGCCCGCACCTGCTCCACGATCTGCTGGTAATAGGGCACGTAGCTCTGGTTATCGATCGAGAGAGCCAGGGACGCGATCGGAGTTTTTGCATTCATGAAAGCCTCGATAAATCATATTATGCTATGTGACTATGTTTTGGGGAAGTGAAATCTCATAAAGGCAGTCAAAGCAGATCGTGTTTCGCCATTAATCATAGACATAGTATTGATTATGCACCTTTTATATCTAACTAGACGGACATCCACAGAGCCAAATTGAGGCTAAAGACAGCCCGATCAAAAATTCTTTACTTGACATCCTGTATGCACATGCACATATATCACTAACGCTCACCCGCCCTGAAGGAGGAACCTCTCATGCGACTCACACTCCAAGAGCTCACCGCAGCCATTCCCCGTGTGTTGCGCCTCTCCAGTGCCATCCTGACTGTCGCGATGCTCACGCCTGTAACGATGTTCGCCCAGGTGGAATCGGGCGAGGTCGTCGGCACGATCCACGACGCCTCCGGCGCGGTCATCTCTGGAGCGAGCGTGTCGGTCGTCAATACGGGAACGAGTATCCGCAGGGAAACGACCACGAATGGGGACGGAGAATTCACGGTGACCCACCTCCAGCCTGGGACGTATACGGCGACGGTCGTTCATGAGGGGTTCCAGAAGGCGGTGCAAACTCCATTTCAGCTGAACGTGAACCAAATCATCACTTTGAATATTGCGATGGTGGTGGGCGCAGTCAGCCAGGTCGTGAATGTGACAGCGGCCGAGCCTCTGCTCGAATCTGAGACTTCGTCGGTCGGCCAGGTGATCGCCGGCGAATCGATCGAATCGCTGCCGCTGAACGGGCGCGACTTCATCCAGCTTTCCTATCTGACGCCGGGAGTGAACCAGGGCCCCTCGGGCGCGGTGCAGCAGGGCGGCATTCCTGAGAACGAGCGCGGCAACGGATCGATCCAGGCCAACGGGCTGACCGCCACCAACAACAATTACCTCCTCAATGGCTTCGACAACAATGAACAGCAGATCGGCTTTGAAATCATCGAGCCCTCGGTGGATGCGATCAGCGAGTTCAAAATGCAGACCAACAACTTCGCGGCCGATATCGGCAAAGGGGGGGCGGTTGTCAACGTCGCGCTGAAATCCGGAACGAACCAGTTTCACGGAGATGCATTTGAGTTCATTCGCAACTCCGCGTTCGACGCCAAAAACTACTTCGACAGCGGGAACACGGCCATTCCGCCATTCAAACAGAATCAGTTTGGGGGAACCCTGGGCGGACCCATCCTGCGGAACCGAACGTTTTTCTTCGTTGATTATCAGGGCACGCGGATCAATCAGTCGCAAACGGACATCAGCACCGTTCCATCGCTCTCCGAGCGCAAGGGCAATTTTTCCGACCTGCTGACCGGCACCCTGTCATCCGACGGATACGATGTGGGCCAGATCTTCGATCCGTCGGTGTACAACCCGGCCACCAACGAGCGAGCCCCATTTACGGGAAACGTCATTCCGACGGGCTCTTTGGATACGGCGGCTTTGAACGTAGCTGCGCTCTATCCGGCGCCGAATCTTCCCGGAGATTCCAACAACTATCTGTCGAACCCGGCCACGGTGAACAGTCAGGACTCCTTTGATATCCGAGTGGACCATCAGCTCACCAGCCGGGACAGCACCTTTGTGACGTTCAGCTTTGGCAACGTGAATGTCACGCAGCCGGACCCGTTCCCCGGTCTGGCGGGCGGCGGCAGTTTCTCGGGCCATATCAGCGATCTGGCCCGCGCTGCGGGGATCAGTGATGTCCACACATTCGCCGCCAATAAGGTGAATGAGTTCAAAGTGGGCTACATGCGGTATGTGGTGCAGGCGATTCCATTCTTCGCCAATCAGGATATTTCCGGCCAGGTGGGGATTCCCGGCATCTTTTCCTCGACCAACGCGATCGCCACCGGCGGGTTGCCCAGCATCCAGATCTCAGGACTGAGCTATCTCGGAAACCAGGACTGGTTCCCCGAGATTCTTCATGAGAATAACTACCAGTACATCGATTCGTTCACGTATACGCGCGGTTCGCACACTGTGAAAACAGGCGTTGACATTCGCCGCCGGCTGAACGGTTTCTATCAAACGCAAAATGCCCGCGGGGATCTGGGATTTGACCAGCTGTTTACCGAGGACCTGGCCACGGGAGACGGCGGATCCCCTCTGGCGAGTTTCCTGCTGGGCTATCCCATCACGGCTGCCCGCTATGGGCAGACGGGCAGCTTTGGCATCCGGTGGCTGGAG
>DASXFH010000360.1:0-8884 GCA_036489655.1 Acidobacteriaceae bacterium
CTTGTCCACGCGGGTTTTGAGGGTACGGCCGATGCCGTAGTTCACCAGCGAGGCGAGGAGAAAGCTCCACCAGAGCGGCCCGGAGACCAGGACATCGTAGCTGTAGCCCTGGGTGACGAGGCCGATGCCATGGAGAATCCAAGTGGCGGCGATGCCTGTCCAGGCAAGGCCCAGGATGCCGAGGGCCGGCGCCAGCCAGGGTGAGCGGAAGGTGGGCGCGGTCTCGCCCCAGTCGGTGAGCGCATCGGGATGGACGCCGAGGCGTACCGTCTCTCCGGCGGCGAAGAGCTGCTCGCGCAGAGGAAGGCGGGAGCGGAGATCGGCGACGGCCGCCTGCCGGGCGAGAACGGTTTCCGGCGGAGCAGGGTGCAGGAGCCACTCCGCGAGGGTCGATTCGCCGGCGCGCGTGCGGGCCGTGCAGAGCAACTCGAAGAGGCCGCCGGCGCCGAAGAGGTCCAGATCGCGGGCGTAGGGGTGGTCGGCAGAAAGAAAGCGCTCGCCCGCCTCGCCGGTGCCGGCCCACTGGTCATCGAGGCGGGCCAGTCCGCGGGCGTAAAAGTCGGCGATGCGTCGCGACTTCTCAAGGTGGCGCAGGACGCGCTCGTGAACGATGAGGAGAGCGACGAAGATCGCGATGGGAATGAGCAGCAGCAGGGCATGTGACCGCGCGGTGAGCGTGAACACGGCCAGGACGATGGCGAACAGAAAATCGACAACTTTGGCCGTGCCGAGAAGGACGTGGCGGCGCTGCTCGCGGGCGAGGCGCTGATGGTTGCCGGCAAGGCAGCGGCGGTAAACGGCGGCCGGGGATTCCGGAGAGGAGGAAGAAGACGCTGGGCCGGATGGGCACGGTTCAACGACGGTCTGAGGTGGCGCGGCCATGTTTCTATGATCGCGCGTTTTCAGCTTCGGGCCGGAACCGAAGCCATCTCCGCAAGAATTGCCTGGGTGGCGGCGACGGGATCCGCTGCCTGGATAATGGGGCGGCCGATCACGAGAAAGCTGGCTCCGGCAGCGAGCGCGGCTGCGGGCGTGGCGACACGCTTCTGGTCGCCGATGGCGGCTCCGGCAGGACGAATGCCGGGAATGACGAGAGTGGCCTGAGGATACGAGGTGCGGAGGGTCGCGACTTCTTCGGCGGAAGAGACCAGGCCGCTGATGCCCGAGTCGGCGGCAACAGCGGCGAGGCGCTGAACCTGCTCGGCGGGCGACGCGGTGACGCCGATGGCGGCGAGCTGGGCCTGGTCCATGGAGGTGAGGACGGTAACGGCGAGAAGCTGCGGCGGGTTGGGCAGGGACGCGGCGGCGTCGGAGGCGGCACGGAGCATGGCGGGGCCTCCCGCGGCGTGGAGGGTGAGGAGCTGGGCGCCGGTGGCGGCGGCGGAGCGGACGGCGGCGGCGACGGTATTGGGAATGTCGTGCAGCTTGAGATCGAGAAACACGGAGAAGCCGCGGTGGCGCAGCTCGCGGACGAGAGCCGGCCCTTCAGAGCAGTAGAGCTCGAGGCCGACCTTGAGCCAGCGCACGTGCTGGTGGAGGCGATCGGCGAGGGCCAGGGCGGGTTCGGCGGAGGGCAGATCGAGGGCGACAATCAGGCGGGAATCCATTAGAGACAGGGTACAGGGGGGAGCTGGGAGCTGGGAGCCGGGAGCTGGGAGGTAGGAGGGAGGAGCTGGGAGCGAGGAGCTGTGAGGGGGGAGCGGGCACATCGCACTCCAGGCTCCAGGCTCCCAGCTGCCTCCAGGATTACTGGGGGCACCGCACGGAGGTTGCGTCTTCTGGTAATGACACTTTCGCTCTATTGACCGTTCTGCTACCCCGCGCGAATGCTGAAGCAGAGACGGTTCCGTCCCAGGCGTGTTGCGGACGGCGAAAGTTCCATGAACGGAGCGACCGGGCCACACTAGCGTCTCGCGCCAGGGTTTCCAGGCTCAATCGAATTGCTGGATGGACAGAGAGCCGCTGAGCCAAGGCGGTTGCAGGGGCAAAATCCGCGGACAGAAGGCAGACGGAATCCGAGCCTGCCCGAAC
This sequence comes from Acidobacteriaceae bacterium, assembly GCA_036489655.1. GTDB lineage: Bacteria > Acidobacteriota > Terriglobia > Terriglobales > Acidobacteriaceae > Palsa-343. The sequence continues at coordinate 2,032 of DASXFH010000360.1, forward strand.
GATTGAACGAAAACACGCGGAGTGCCGAAGAAAAGAAGAGGGGACGTTGCCTTGAGTGCTGCCAAATCCGCCATCGAATCGCGGCTGGATACGATTCGGACGGTTAATTACTTTTCGGATCGCTCGACTCCGGCAAGCACCGGCGAAACCATCGACACCGCGGGCGGTTTGCCGCTGCTGGTGACGGAGCCGGAGGTCACGCAGCCCGATGAGGCGGGGGGCGAGGGCGTTTTTCACGGACCGGAGTACCGGCCGCGATCGACGGCGGAGCTGGGCATCCGGCGAGCTGTGGTCGACGAGCTGGCGCTGAAGATGATGTACATGTGCGGCGCGCTCTCCACGCGGGACCTGGCGCGGCATCTGCACGTAAGCCAGCCCGTGGCTGACGAGCTGGTGGCGTGGATGCGGACCGAGCAGCTCTGCCAGGTGACGGGCATGGTGGGTAATGTGCCGACCGTCGCGCTGACGGCGCAGGCGCGGGCACGGGCCATGGAACTGCTGTCGCAATGCCAGTACACCGGAGCGGTACCGGTTTCGCTGGCGAGCTACGTGGCGCAGGTGCACAAGCAGAGCGTGCGCAAGCTGAACATCCGCAAGCCGGATGTGGAGCGGGCGTTCGACAACATGGTGATCGACGCGCGGATTCTGGGACAGATTGGGACCGCCCTGAATTCCGGGTCGACGATTTTCGTGCACGGGCCGGCGGGGGTGGGCAAGACGGCGATCGCCGAGACCATGTCGCGGGTTCTGGCCGAGGACGAAGTCTGGGTGCCCTACGCGATCGAAGTGGATGGGCAAATCATCGTCCTCTACGACCCCATCATCCACAAGAAAGTGGAGAGCCCGGGGGCGGATACCTGCGATGCGCGCTGGGTGCGGTGCCGGCGGCCGTCGGTGCTGGTGGGCGGCGAGCTGACCATCGACATGCTGGATCTGCAGTTCAACGCCAATGCCAGGTATTACAGCGGGCCGGTCCAGATGAAGGCGAATAACGGAGTGCTGATCGTGGATGACTTCGGGCGGCAGCGGGTGCGTCCCGAAGAGCTGCTGAACCGCTGGGTGGTGCCGCTGGACCGCGGGATCGACTTTTTGACCCTGGTGGGCGGGCGGAAGATTGAGGTTCCGTTCGAGATGCTGGTGGTTTTTGCGACCAACATGGACCCGTCGGAGCTGGTGGACGCGGCCTTTCTGCGCCGGATGCAGACAAAGATCCGGGTGGATGCGGCGACGGAGGATCAGTTCTGCTCGATCTTCCGGCGGGTAGCGCGGGACCGGGAACTACGTGTGGACGACAGCGTGATCCGGGAACTGGCGCACGCGATTCGAAGCATCGGCCAGGAGCTGCGGGGATGCCAGCCGAGGGATCTGGTGAACCAGGTGTGCTGGGCGGCTCGCTACGAGGATCGGACTCCGGTGCTGGACCGGGCGTCACTGGGACGGGCAGTGGAGGCTTACTTTCTGGTCGAGAAGCTGGCGGAGAGCGAAGGGATCAGCCAGGCAGAGCGGTAGATTCTCCCGGAGACGCTGCGGCCGGCACTCCCCTGCTGCGCAGACGTGGCCGCGCAACAGAGGTGTGATCCTGGATGAGGGGGATTCGAGGCCAGGCTTATGCAGGCTGGGGGGCTTATGCGCGCATCAGCGCGCCGGAGGCAGGTCCGCGGGCGACTGCAGCTGAGCCAACTGGGAACCGGGGGCGAGCAACTCGACTTTGACCGGGGCCAGGCCGCGCTCGCTGAATCCAAGAGCCTGGGCGGCGGCATGAGAAAGGTCGATGATGCGGTTTTCGGGGACCGGGCCGCGGTCGTTCACCGTGACGACCACCGAGCGATGGTTGCGAAGGTTGGTCACCCGGAGAACCGAGCCCAGAGGCAGGGTACGGTGGGCACAGGTGAGCGCGTTTTCGTCGTAGGGAACGCCGCTGGCGGTGGTCTTGCCCTGGAAGAACTTGCCATACCAGGACGCGACGCCAAACTCATACCAGTGGTGGTGATGGATGGCGACTTCGGGGGCTGTCAGATGATCGGCGGGCGAAGCGGCCCGGGCACCGGCGATGCCCACAAACATGGCGACAACTGCGCCGGCTAAAGTGAACCAGCGGCGAGGACGTTTGGCGATATCGGATCGTCGGATAGCGTGCATGATCCTCCTCCTGAAATTGTAGGAACCTGCATCTCGTAAGTCAAACAATCTGCAATATTTATTTCGATCAAATGCTTGCGCAGCAGCATGATTTGTGATAGTCGGAAAGGGGCCATTCAGCTGCCAGGAAAACTCCCCGCCTCGACTCCCGGGGCTGCATTTGGGCTGCGCCGGAAGAGAAGGCCTGCAAGTACGATGGGGGAAGATGGGTGGTGCGCTGCCCGGAACGGGAATTGAAGTTGACTCTGCTACTGAAGTCCCATGATGTCAAGCAGTTAGCGCGAGAGCCATTAGCGCTGACGATAGCCGGCCTTGACCCGACCGGCGGCGCGGGCGCCACCCGCGACCTGCAAGTGATGGCGGCGCATGGAGTTTTTGGCGTAACCGCACTGACGGCGCTAACCGTCCAGTCAACCCAGGGGGTGAAAAGGGTGGCTCCGGTCGAGCCGGGGTTTTTGGGGGACACCCTGAAGTGCCTGGCGGATGCCTTTGGAGTATCCGGGATTGGGGGGGTGAAGATCGGGATGCTGGGGAGCAGCGACCTGGTCGGCGTGGTGGCCGGATGGCTGCGGGAGGCGGGAGTTCCCCGGCAGAGGGTGGTGCTGGATCCTGTGTTTCGGTCCAGTTCGGGGGCGGAGCTGCTGGAGGCAGCGGGGGTCCGACGGCTGGTGGAGGAACTGCTGCCGGTGGTGGGATGGGTGACGCCGAACGTCGACGAGGCGGGGGTGCTGCTGGGCGAAGCGACTCCGGGGCGGGAGGAGTTGCCGCGAGCGGCGAACCGGATCGCCGCGCTGGCTCCGGGCCTGAACGTGGTCGTAACGGGCGGGCATCTGGAACCGCCGGACGACTTTCTCCGGACTGCGGAAGGGGAGGAACGGTGGTTTCCAGGGCAGCGGGTCGAGGCGCGGGGACGGCACGGGACGCATGGGACCGGCTGCGCGTTTTCGACGGCGCTGCTGTGCCGGCTGATCAGGGGAGACGATCCGGCTGAGGCGGTCGCCAGGGCGAAGGCGTTTGTGGTGCAGGCAATAGGGAATAGGGAATAGGACTGGGCTTAAATCGTCGTCCAGTCGAGGATGACCTTGCCGCACTCGCCGCCGATCATGGCGTGGAAGCCTTTTTCGAAGTCCTTGTAGCTGAAGCGGTGGGTGATGACCGGAGAGATGTCGACGCCGGAGGTGATGAGGACCGACATCTTGTACCAGGTCTCATACATCTCGCGGCCATAGATGCCGCGCACGGTGAGCATGTTGAAGATGATCTTGCGCCAGTCGGTCTCCATGGGTTTGGCGGGGAGGCCGAGGACGGCAATGCGTCCGCCATGGGCCATGTTGTCGATCATCTCGGTGAAGCCGGCTGGGCTGCCCGACATTTCAAGGCCGACGTCGAAGCCTTCCTGCATGCCGAGCTGTTTCTGGAGGTCGGCGACCGGGGTTTTGCGGGGATCGACCGCGAGGGTGGCGCCCATTTTGCGGGCGAGGTCAAGGCGGAAGGGGTTCAGGTCGGTGACGGCGATATAGCGCGCGCCGGCATGGCGAACGATGGGGATGGCCATGAGGCCGATGGGGCCGGCGCCGGAGATGAGGACGTCTTCGCCGAGAACGGGAAAGGCGAGAGCGGTGTGGACGGCGTTGCCGAAGGGGTCGAAGATGGCGGCGATTTCTTCGGGGACTCCGGAGTGGTGGCGCCAGATGTTGGTCATGGGCAGGGCGATGAATTCGGCAAAGGCGCCTGGGCGATTGACGCCGACTCCGGAGGTATGGGCGCAGAGGTGGCGTCGACCGGCGAGGCAGTTGCGGCATCGTCCGCAGGTAACGTGGCCTTCGCCGGAGACGAGGTCGCCGACGCGGAAGTCGGAGACGTTGGAGCCGACCGCGGCGATTTCTCCAACGAACTCGTGACCGATGACCATGGGGACCGGGATGGTCTGCTGCGCCCACTCGTCCCACTGGTAGATATGGACGTCGGTGCCGCAGATGCCGGTGCGGCGCACGCGGATCAGGACATCGTTAATGCCATATTCAGGTTCAGGAACATCTTCCAGCCAGAGGCCGCGCTCAGAGCGAGCCTTGACGATTGCGCGCATGGTCGATTCCTCGAATTCCCTTTCTACGGTATAGCAAGCGGCCCCCCGGTTTGGGGTTTGCGCAAGCTGCTGATTCCGGGCGGGTTGCCGGAGGCTCCCTGCAGCATGCGGCAAACCGCTGATTTTAGGGCGGTTGCGCGGTAAGGCTCAGCGGATAGCGTATAGAAAGAACCCGGAGCCAACAGCGGAAAAGCTCTGCCGGGGCGAGGGCGGGACAGAGCTTTCCATTTCCAGCGCAGGGCGGGGGAAGAGCAGCGGCAAGGGAAATCGGAGGATGGGAGGGTATGGGGGTAATGAGGGGCGGGGGTCCGCAGCTGGTTTGGGCGGGGAGGCTTCGCGGGGAGGAACACAGGGTCCTTCGCTTTGCTCAGGATGACAACTCTTTTTCTTTGCCGGCGCCTGCGCCTTTTCGGGGTGACAACTCTCCCTTTTTGCCGCCGGCGCCTGCTCAGGATGACAGCCGTTGTGCCGGGGGTGCGAAGCGCGGATGTCGCACGGGGGAGGAACACAGGGTCCTTCGCTTTGCTCAGGATGACAACTCTTTCTTTGCCGGCGTCTGCGCCTTCTTGGGGTGACAACTCTTTTTTTCCCGCCGCCTGCGCCTTCTCACGGTGACAACCGGGATGGTTCGTGCGGCTGATTTCATGCTGGGAACAGGATTGCCGAAGAGGGGAGTATGGCGATTGGAGCGCCTGACGGGGGGAGAGTTCGCGGGAACGGAGCGGACCGGGATCAGAAGGGGACAATGAGGTTGCGATGACAGGATTGGTGGGCACGCCGGAGGTGGCGGCGGAACTGGAGCGGTTTCTCGATCGGGCCATGCAGGAGGTATTTGGCACGATGCTGGGGGTGGAGTGCGGACGGGCGGAACTGCCGGACTGGGGGGATCGGGAGACGATTGCCGCGCTAATTGGACTGGCCGGGGCAATGACCGGGTCGCTGGTGCTGCAGAGTGAGGCGCGCGCGGGGATGCGGGTGGCGGAGCTGATGACGGGAGTGGGACCGGAGGAGGTGGACGCGACGACGCGGGACGCGATGGGGGAGATGGGCAATATGGTGGCGGGGGCGTGGAAGGGGTACGACCCGGTGCTGGCCTCGAAGTGCCTGCTGTCGACGCCGACGGTGGTGGTGGGGCAGAGGTACGAGCTGTTCAGCCGGAAGGCGGCGATCCGGATCAACCGGGCTTACCGGTTTGAGGGGTTCCAGTGCACGGTTTCGGTGGCGTGCCAGCTGGCGGGGTGAGTGAATCGGCCGGTAGCCGGTGGCAGAGCTCGCCGTCGGTTACAGACATGCCATAAAAGCCGGACGTACAGGTGCCGGCACAAGGCTCGAACTCGCGAGGGGGAGAGCCGACACGCTCAGTCGATGATTTTGGCGCCATCGGTTCTGACGCGTTCGACGTTGCTCTTCATCTGTTGCAGCTGCTCGGTGGGGTGTCCCTTCCACTTCATCACCTCTCCAACGACACGAAGGGGATCGCGGGAGCGGTAGGAGAGGGTTGGATTTCCGGGAAACTTTTTGTCGGTCAGGTTGGGGTCATCGACAATGAGGCCGGTCGGCTCGACCAGATAAATCCTCGCCGGCCCATCGCCGGCGGCCAGTTCAGCGCCCCAGATGGCGGCATCGAGCGTGCCGGTGCAATAAACCCAGGAGAGCGGCTTTCCGTCGCCGAAGTTGGAGGCATAGCCAACCCCGATGAGATCTCCGTGGGCGAGATCGGCACGGGTTCCATGGAAAAACTGCTGGCGAAACCTGCTATCGACTGCTGACATGATTGAGCTCCGTCCTGTGAATGGCGGTGTAATTCGCACGATGATGAGGGAAGACGCGGGCTTGCGGCAAGACGGGGCTGCTTTGGTAGCCTGAGAACAGGAGAGTTCGGGTTCGCCATAGCGGGCGGCGACATTTATGCAGGCGATGAGCAGCGCGTAAAGCGGCGTCTTGTGGGCGGTTTCGGCCTCCCACCCTCTCGCCAAAACCGGGCGAGAAGGATGGGGCACCCGGGGTCAGGGCGTTGCGGGGGGAATGCGTTCGACCGTGACCACGCCTTCGGGGAGACCGGAGTGGGCTCGAGCGCTGCTCCAGAGCCAGTCTTCGGGAGTGGGGGCGAGGCCGGCCTTCACCGGTTCCTGGTGCATGGAGGCGAGGGTGGCCGCGATGGCATCGGCTCCCACGATGTGGGTGTCGGCGAAGCGGCTTTCCCAGACCTGCTCATCGGACCGGGCCGAGCTGTTATAGCGGCGGCGGTAGCGAGCCTGGAGCATTTCGACGGCATTGGCGGCGGTATCGATTTCGGGCTCGCGCATGAGCAGACGGAAATGGTCGGGCATGACGACATAGCCGGCGATGGCGAAGCGAAACTTGACGCGCAGCTCTTCGAGGAGGCGCAGGAAAACGTTGCGATGCTTCTCTTCCCCGAGTTTGGGCTGGTTGCGGAAGCAGGTGCAGGCGATGAGGTGGAGATGGCCTTTGCCGTAGACGGCCTCACGGTGTTTAGGCATGGGTTCCAGTGTAGGGTGTGGAGACTGCGACCGGGTTCAAAAGGGGCAGGGTGAGAGGGTCGGCTTCCCACCCTGTCTCCTCGGAAGGCACGAGGAGACAAGGATGGGGCACCCGGAAGTGGGGGCC
>DASXFH010000373.1:0-10682 GCA_036489655.1 Acidobacteriaceae bacterium
TCTCCTTGCTGCCGCAGGCCCTCGGCGCAGGTCCGCAGGACCGCAGCCGAGTCGCCCGTTACCTTCGTACTGTTCCGCTACAGGCTGCCGGCGACAGCCTGCCGGCTGCCCGCACGGTACTCCCGTACCGTGCGGGCCCCCCGATTCCCCTTGCCTTCCATCCCGCCACACCCCACACTGGAAAAGAAGGGAAAGCTCTGTCCCGCCACCCGCGAACAGAGCTTTTTCCTTCCTGACTCGAAAAGGGGCCAGCCCAGGCTGTGCCCGCCGCTCTTTGACATCGACGATGTACCACCCGAGCCCCGGCCCCATCGGCCCATGCGCCCGCACCAGGCATCGGCCGGAAGCGCGAACCGCCGCCCGTCCGGCCCGCAAGTCCTTTATTGGCGGCACCTGCTCATGAAGGCTCCTGCGAAGTGACCTCGCTTCAGGCACTTAGCCCAATAGCATTTCTGCAAATCCTGTGTTTTGACACACCTTGCACAGAAGGTAGATTTTTTCGGAAGCGCGAAATCCCTCACGCGTCCCAACATGCAGGAGAAGGCTCCGCTAAGTAGCCTGTTTGTCACACATAGCCAGAGCGCCTGCGTAAGTACCGTATTTGCCACACATACACAAAACGCGAATATTTTTTTGCGCGCAGAACGGAAGCGGACAGGACAGGGACTTCACACCCCGCCTCTCAGCTCCGGATACCTCCCAAAAATCATCCGCTGATCCTCTTCCGGAAGCTGCGAAATCCGCTTCGGCTTGTCCTGTGGACGCGTGCCTTTCTCATTCAGCACGTTCATCAGGCTCCACTCCCGCTGCGGTTTCTGCGGCTCGTGAGCCGGAAGATCGTATCGCGTGAAGTCAATCGCCATCCAGGGACTGTCCTTCTCCCAGTTGCGCAGCAACGCCAGCCGAAACTCCTGGTTCATGTACCAGCGAATCTCCAGATCCTTCTCCGAACCTGGCGCGCCTGTGCCCTTCGCGTCGAACCGGTAATTGATTCGGTCATTGTTGCGGTAATGACGCCGCCATTCGAGACCAAATTCCCCCTCGGTCATCACCTGCGTATCCGGCCAGCGCTCGCGAACCGCCTCGAGCCACCACGCCAGATCCTCATCGTGCCCCAGCGACGTCTCCCAGATCGCGGTGACAAAGCCAAATCCGTTCAGCGCGTGCCCCTGGTCGAAATGCATCGCGGTCGTCGCCATCATCTCGTGGCGCCCTTCCGCGACCCCGAGATCCTGGACCGTCTCAATAGGTCCAACGCCCATGCGGCTGTTGAATCCACCCTCAAAGCCATTGCGCCGCGCCGAAAGAAAATCGCACGTCCACCCATCCAGGCACACGCAGTCGATAAAATCCGCCGGCCCCTGCGCCGGCTTCAGATAGTGCTGACGGCTGGGATAGTACGGATAGCAGATGCCGCCATCTCCGTCGCCGTTATCGACGTTGTGCTGGCTCCAGATCTGTCCCTGGCAGACGTGGATGCCCTCATCCTGAGCCAGCAGCCGCTGGTTCTCCGCATCCATAAAACCGGCAATCAGCGATTGCGGCCGATATCCGGCGCCCACCATCGCCGACACCTTCCCCAGCGCCTGGTGGATCGTCACCCGATTCTGCTCGCGCGTGTTGTACATCGGCGCGAAATAGCCGCCGGGAATAAAGGTGATCTCGTCGCCATACCGGTCGTGATACGAAGCCAGCAGCTTCCGCGCCTCCTGATACTCGCGCCGCGTATCCTGCAGAGCCAGCCAGCTGATCGCCCACGTCATCCTTCCGCCAGGACATCCCCGCGCAAACGCTTCGCGCCGCGAGCGGATGTGCGCAGGACTGTTCAGCGGAGCCTCATCCTGCCCAATCGACCGGTTAACGGAGACCTCAATCTGGTTCACCCGCACAATGGAGATGTGCGTCAGAAACCGCCCTGCAAAGGGTGTGTTCGCCTCGCTTCCTCGCTGACCGGCCGCACTGGCCTTCACCGCTGCGGATGCATCGCCCACCAGCGACAAGGCCCGTGCCCGCGACGCTGCCAGCGCCCCCGCCGTTCCCGCTGCGCCCCTCAGAAAATCCCGTCGGCTCCACGAAGGTCTCATGATCCTCCTTTTACTATGTTTGGTTCCTGCTCACGCGTATTGCCGCCTGTTGCTGTCCCTGAAAGGAGCACCCCTGCGCTCTCGTGGCAGGGCATGACTTCTGGGAGATCGCCGGCATGATCGCTGCCGGTTTGGTTTCGTAACCGGGTACCGCGTCAGTCGTGTCGCGCAGCCGATGTAGCGGAACGAACGGCGCACACCATGTCAGTCACCCCGCTATGATGAATCCCAGGGAGACGTCCTCATGCCCAACCCCTCAGAAGTCACCCGCAGCCGCTTCGAGCTCGTCCATAACGGCCAGACCAGCTACCTTGAATTCGAAACCGATGACAAGGGCTGGCTGACCCTCCTCCACACCGAGGTCTCCAAAGAGCTGCGCGGCCGCGGCCTCGCCGTGGAACTCGTCACTACCGCCTTCCAGTACGCCAGGGACCACAGCCTCAAAGTCGACATTCTTTGCCCCATCGCCCAACACATTCTGGCCACCCACCCCGAGTTCCAGCCCCTGGTCTCGCAGAAATAATCCCTTGTCGCCCTCGCTGATCTGCTCCTTAATCGCAAACACAATGTCCGGGAAACCTGCCCGCATCGCCCGCAGAATGTCCTTCAGCCCCTCCGGCCCCGGACCCTGCTCGGGCAGCGCACCTGCTCCACCACATCCTCCCAGGCGAACTCCCCGGCCCGATCGATCTCTCCCCGCGTAATAACCTCATCCACAAACCGCCGCACAATCGCTGCATTGTCCTTAGCCATGCGCCCTTCTCGAAATCGTCCTCAACTGCGATCTCCAAACCCTAGACTCTGCTTCTCTCATCCGGCTTCGGCCAGACCGTATTTTCGCTGCCAAAGTCCCTGCAGTCGCGCTCGAATCCGCGCTCGCTCCTGCTCGGTCGCTTCGTCTTCGGCCTTCGCCACGAATCGAGCCGATTCCACCTTGGCCAGTTCCAGCAGCTTCCGATCCCGAACCAGACTGGCGACCCGGAAATCCGGCAGTCCAGCCTGCCGCGTCCCGAAAAACTCGCCCGGTCCGCGCAGCTCCAGATCCAGCTCAGCCAGCTCGAATCCGTCCTGAGTGCGGACCATGGCGTCGAGCCGCTCTTCGGCGTTGGGTGAGACTTTTCCGCCGGTCATCAGGATGCAGTACGACTTCGATGCGCCGCGTCCGACGCGGCCTCTTAACTGGTGGAGCTGGGCCAGCCCGAAGCGCTCGGCATGCTCGATGACCATCACGGTCGCGTTCGGCACATCGACGCCGACTTCGATGACCGTCGTCGAGATGAGCACGTCGATCTCGCCGCGCTGGAAACGCCGCATCACGACGTCCTTCTCATCGGCGTCGAGGCGTCCGTGCAGAAGTCCGACGCGCAGACCGCCAAGCTCCTGGGTTCGCAACCGCTCGTACATGTCGGTGGCGGACTTGAGGGGAAGTTTGGGGAAGAGCGCTTCTGTCTTTGGCTTTTTGCTCTTCTTCGCCGGCTTCTCTTCCGGAGCTTCGTCGGGCAGCGCGAAGTCCAGTTCCGGCTGATCGTCCTTCGGTCCTTCGATGACTGGATAGACGACGTACGCCTGATGACCTTTGGTCACCTGCTGTCGGACAAATGTCCAGACCTCGTCGGACCGCTCGTCGGACACCTGGCGCGTGACGATTGGCGTTCGTCCTGGCGGCAGCTCATCGAGGACGCTGAGGTCCAGATCGCCGTAGAGCGAGAGAGCGAGCGTCCGCGGAATCGGCGTGGCGGTCATGACCAGGACGTCGGGCTCGGCGTTGTCTTTCTTCATCAGGCGAAAGCGCTGCAGGACGCCGAAACGATGCTGCTCGTCGACGACGACGAGGCCGAGGTTGGCGAACTCCACCTTCTCCTCGATGAGGGCATGAGTGCCAATGACGAGGTCGGTTTCGCCCTGGACAATGCGCCGTCGCGCCAGCCGCTTTGCGTCCTCATCCAGCGAACCGGTGAGCAGCGTGATGCGGTAGTGCTTGGGGGATTTCTCGAGGATGCGGCGCGCGGAGAGGTAATGCTGCGTGGCCAGGATTTCGGTGGGCGCCATGAGCGCGGCCTGGTGACCATTTTCGATGGCGATGAGCATGGCCTGCAGCGCGACGATGGTTTTGCCCGATCCGACGTCGCCCTGCAGCAGGCGACGCATCGGAGTCGGACGACGCATGTCTGACGCGATCTCGCCAAGCGCGTTTTTCTGCGCTGCAGTGGGATGAAAGGGCAGGATCTCGCGGATCGCGGAGCGGACCTTGTCCGATGTCTCAAAGGCGATGCCGATCTTCTCCTGAAAACGGCGGCGCTTCACCTCGAGGCCGAGCTCGAGGTAGAAGAGCTCTTCGAAGATCAGTCGCCGATGCGCGGGCGTGGCGGCAGACTGCAGCTGCGCCATCGGTGTGCCGGCGAGCGGGAAGTGGACCTCGCGCAGAGCAGCTTCGCGGCTGGGCAACTGCAGGCGGTCGAGGAGCGACTGTGGGAGTGTTTCGGGAAAACAGCCTTTGAGCTCGGCGAGGAGGTTCCAGAGGGTGCGGCGAATCCAGCGCGAGGCGAGGCGGGTGCCGCCGAGGGATTCATAAACCGGCGTGATGCGGCCGACTTCGAGGAGGCGATCGAGGTCGTCAGACGAGCCGTCAGGGATGATCTCAAACTGCGGCTGCATCATTTTGAAGCCGCGGCCGGAACGAGAAGCTTCGACTTTCCCGTAGAGGGCGACGGTTTGGCCGGTGTGGAATCGGCCTTCGAGCCAGGTGCCGTGGAACCACATGCACTTGATGGAGGAGAGCCCCTGTCCGACGGTCATTTCAAAGATGGGCATGCGTTTGGTGCGCAGCAGGGCCGCGCCGCGAACCTCGCCAATGATGCTGGCGGTTTCCCCGGGTTTCAGCTCGCGGAGGTCGCGGGGGTTGAGGCGATCTTCGTAGCGGAAGGGAAGGTGGAGGAGCAGGTCCTCGACGGTCGCGATGTTCTTTTCTGCCAGTGAGCTGGCAATGGCCGGGCCGATGCCTTTGACGAACTGCACCGGGGTTTCGAGGGTGAGCACTGGAGCGATGCTATCGCACCGCAAGGGTTTAGGGGACAGGGGTTAGGGAGCGGCGCCCCTGTGGATTTCAGCCCATTGCGGGGAGGGTCGGCATGGGCGAAAATAAAGCGAAGACGAGGTTGTGATGTCTTCGGCCCATCTGCTCCGCCTCCAGATTGAAGCTGCCCTTGCCGACCGGATTCCGTCGGCGCTGACGCCTGCACCGCGGGTGATTCGTCCGCTGGAGGCGACGGGGGTTTCGGCGCTGGATGCTGCGCTGGGGGGCGGTCTGCCACTGGCGGCGATTACGGAGTTGGCTGGGCCGGAGTGCTCGGGTCGGACGACGCTGGCGCTGGCATTTTTGGCGTGTCTGACACAGGCGGGGCGGGTGTGCGCGTGGGTGGATGTGTCGGACACGCTCGATCCTGAGAGCGCCGCGACGAGTGGGGTGGATCTGGCGCGGCTGTTATGGGTGCGGTGCGGCGGGTTGGCGGAGACGGGGCCAGGAATTTCGTTGCGGGCGGAGGCTGCGGCGTCGGACAAATGTCCGACGCGTGCCGGACACGAGGAGCCGGAGGTGTCGTTTGAGCCTCGGTGCGCGGAGCCGCAACGGACGGTGCGGCGGAAGAACCAGGAGACGGTGAACGCGATTTCTCTGGTGCCGGTTCAGGAGACACAAAAGAAAAAGCCTCCGAGGAAGCCGTGGTCGCGGCTGGATCAGGCGCTGCGGGCGACGGATCTGCTGCTGCAGGCGGGGGGCTTCAGCGCCATCGTGCTGGACATGGGATCGATTGCGCCGGAGTTTGCGCTGCGGGTGCCGCTGGCGACATGGTTCCGGTATCGCGCGGCGGCGGAGCGAACGCAGGCCAGCGTGGTTCTGCTGACGCAGCAGACGTGTACGAAGTCGAGCGCGGGAGTGGTGCTGCGGCTGCAGCCGAGTGAGGTTCGGGATGAGGGTGGGACGGTCCTAAGCGGAGCGGAGTTCTGCGTGGAGACGGCGCGCGAGCGCTTTGCGCCGGTGACGGAGTTTACGCGCAAGCCGCCGCAGAGCGATCCGACGGGGCGAACGCCACGTGGCAACTCTGGGCAAACGATCCTCTGGCAGAGCCGCACCAGCTGGGCTGATCGGGCCAGCGGCGGAGGATCGCGATGAATCGGCCGGGTGAACTGTACGCGTGCGTGTATCTGCGGGAGTTTCCCGCGCAGGCGATGGTACGCCTTCGTCCGGAGCTGCGGGAGAGGCCGGTGGCGGTTCTGGAGGGAGAGGCGCCGCGGCAGTGGGTCTGCTCGAAGAACGCGCGCGCGCATGCGCTGGGCGTGGAGGCAGGCATGACGCGGGCGGAGATGGAGGTGTTTCCGACGGTGGCATTGCTGCCGCGGGCTCGGGCCGAGGAGGCCAGCGCTCGTGCGGCGCTGCTGCAGGCGGCGGGGCGTTTTTCGCCGCGCGTGGAAGATCGAAGCGAAGAGGGATGCTTCTGCGGAGTGCTCGACATTGCCGGGACGGAGAGGCTGTTCGGTTCCCCGGAAACGCTGGCGAAACGGCTGCTGCAGAGCGTGGCAACGCTGGGTCTGCGGGCGGCAGCAGTGGTGAGCTGCAATCTGCAGGCGGCGGTTTGCCTGGCGCGGAACCTGCCGGTGCGCGTGGCCGTGATCCCTGCAAGCCAGGAAGCGGCGATGCTGGCGCCGCTGCCGCTGACGGTGCTGCCGCTGACGCCGGAGCAGGCGGAGACGCTGACACGGTGGGGCATCGCCAGGCTGGGCGATCTGGGTGTGCTGCCGGAGAAGGAGCTGATTGCGCGACTGGGGCAGGAGGGGCGGCGGCTGCGGCAACTGGCGCGCGGCGAAGCGCCGCATCTGCTCGTTCCTGCGGAACCGATGCTGGCTTTGGAAGAGCAGATGGAACTGGAGGCACCCGTCGAGCTCCTGGACTCGCTGCTTTTTGTGCTGGGCGTGCTGCTGGATCATCTGATTGCGCGGGCGGCGGCGAACCTGCTGGCGCTGGCATCGGTGACGGCGGAGCTGGCGCTGGATGGTGGCGGCGTGCACATAAGGACCGTGCGTCCGGCGCTGCCGGGGAATGATCGGCGGTTGTGGCTGCGGCTGCTGCACCTCGATCTCGAGGGGCATCCGCCACCGGCGGCCATTGTGGCGGTGAAGCTGAAAGCCGAGCCGGGCAGCACCAGCAAAACGCAGATGGGGCTGTTCACACCGGAGCTGCCGGAGCCGGATCGGCTGGACGTGACGCTGGCACGCCTGCGCGCCGTGGTGGGCGATGGGCGTGTGGGGCGGGCGGTGCTTGAGGACACACATCAGCCAGAGTCGTTTCGGATGGAACCATTTGTGATTCCGGAGAAGACGGCAGAGGCTCCCGTTCCGCAGGCGCAGGCTCGATCGGCGCGGCGGCGGCTGCGTCCGCCAGAGCCGGTGACGGTGATACTGCGCGAGCGCAAGCCGGTCTCGTTTGTGTTTCGCGGGAAGCGCTATGGAGTGGAGCGCGCCTGGGGGCCGTGGTTCTTTTCCGGCAACTGGTGGGGCGTGGAGTGCTGGTCGGTGGAGAAGTGGGATGTGGTGGCGCGGTGCGAAGCCGACGACGCGACGATTTGCTGCGCGCTGGCGCGGAATCCGCTGCGGCCGGCGGCGATGGGGGACTGGCGCATAGAGGAGCTGTATGACTAGCACGCCGCAGTACATCGAGTTGCACGCGGCCAGCGCGTTCTCGTTCCTTGAGGGCGCTTCACAGCCGGAGGATCTGATTGAGCGCGCAGTGGAGCTGGAGATGCCATCGATGGCGTTGCTGGATCGCAACGGCTTCTATGGAGCCGCGCGCTTCCACTCCAGCGCGCAGCTCAATGGAATGAAGGCGCATGTGGGTGTGGAAGTGGCGACATCGGCGTTTGGCTCGCGTCTGACGCCGCCTGCATGGTTGCCACATCAGTTCCTGAACGAGCCCGCGCGGTTGCCGTTGCTGTGTACGTCGCGTGCGGGGTACCAGAACCTGTGCCAGCTGATTACGCAGTTCAAGATGCGGGAGACGACGAAGGCCGAAGGATCGGCCACGTGCGACGATCTGACGCAGTTTGCCGGTGGACTGATCTGTATGACGGGTGGCGAAGAAGGCCCGCTGGCGGCAGCCCTGGCGCGGGGCGGGGAAGCGGCGGGACGCGCGGTGGTGGAAGAGCTGACGCGGCTCTTCGGGCCGGAGAACGTCTACATCGAGCTGCAGCGGCACCAGGAGCGTGAAGAAGAAGCCCGCAACCAGGCGGCATTACGGATTGCGCGCTCGCTGCGGCTGCCGGTGGTGGCGACCAACGGCGTGCGGTATGCGAATCCGGGAGATCGGGAAGTTCTCGACGTGTTCACGGCGATTCGGAACCACGTCGATCTGGATCATGCGGGGCGATTGCTGTCGCGGAACAACCATCTCTACCTGCGCCGAGCGGCGGAGATGACCACTCTGTTCCGCGATATTCCGGGGGCGATCGAGACGACGCGAGAAATTGCGCAGCGGCTGCCGTTCGAGCTGTGCGATCTGGGATACGAGTTCCCGCATTATCCCGTGCCGGACGGCGAGACGATGGACAGCTTCCTGCGCAAGCGGGTGGACGAGGGGGTGCGGCTGCGCTATGGGCGGATGAAACCCGATCTGCAGGAGCGGGCAAAAAAGCAGGTGGAACATGAGCTGGCGCTGATCGCGAAGCTGGGGTTCGCCGGATACTTCCTGATCGTGTGGGACATCGTGCAGTACTGCAAGCGGAACGGGATTCTGATCCAGGGGCGGGGCAGCGCGGCGAATTCCGCGGTGTGTTACGCGCTGGAGATCACGGCCATCGATCCGGTGGGCATGGAGTTGCTCTTCGAACGCTTCCTGAACGAGAACCGCGGCGAGTGGCCGGACATCGATCTGGATCTGCCGTCGGAGGAGAAGCGCGAGCAGGCGATCCAGTATGTGTACCAGCGCTATGGCGAGCTGGGCGCAGCGATGACGGCAAATGTGATCACGTATCGCGGCAAGTCGGCGGCACGCGAGGTGGGCAAGGCCATGGGGTTCGATGCGGAGTCGCTGGGGCGGCTGACGAGCCTGGTGAGCCAGTGGGAGTGGCGCGGGGAAAACGACACGATGGCCAATTCGTTTCATCACGCCGGCTTTGACGTGCAGCATCCGAGGATCGCGAAGTATCTGGAGCTGTGTGTGCGCCTGCAGGATCTGCCGCGGCATCTCGGGCAACACTCGGGCGGGATGGTGATTTGCCAGGGACAGCTCAACCACGTCGTCCCGCTGGAGCGCGCGTCGATGCCGGGCCGCACGGTGGTGCAGTGGGATAAGGAGGACTGCGCCGATCTGGGGATCGTCAAGGTGGACCTGCTGGGGCTGGGCATGATGGCGGTGATCAAGGACTGCATGGAGCTGATTCCCGAGCATTATGGAGAGCCGGTGGATTTGGCGAATCTTCCGCAGGATGCCGGTGTCTATGAGGTGCTGCAGAAGGCGGACACGGTGGGGATGTTCCAGATTGAGAGCCGCGCGCAGATGGCGTCGCTGCCGCGCAATCATCCTGAGCAGTTTTACGATCTGGTGGTGCAGGTGGCGATTATCCGGCCTGGGCCGATCGTGGGCAAGATGATGCACCCCTACATGCGGCGGCGGCAGAAGAAAGAAGAGGTGACGTATCCGCATCCCTCGCTGGAACCGGTGCTGCGGCGGACGCTGGGGGTGCCGCTGTTCCAGGAGCAGTTGCTGCGGATCGCCATGACGGTGGCGAATTTCAGCGGAGCCGAAGCCGAGGAGCTGCGGCGCGCGGTTGGCATGCGGCGGTCGTGGCAGCGGATGAAGGACCTGGAGGTGAAACTGCGGAGCGGGATGACGCAGAACAACATCGCTCCGCAGACGCAGGATGAGATCGTGCAGGCGATCAGCTCGTTTGCGCTGTATGGGTTCCCCGAGTCGCACGCGGCCAGCTTTGCGCTGCTGGCGTATGCGTCGGCGTACTTCAAGGTGAAGTATCTGGCGGCGTTCACCTGTGCGATTCTCAACAATCAGCCGATGGGTTTCTACTCGCCGGCGGTGCTGGTGAAGGATGCGCAGCGGCACGGACTGCGGGTGCGGCCCATTGACGTGCAGGTCTCGGAGTGGGCGTGCACAGTGGAGCATGAATCGGATGGAACGCTGGTTCTGCGGCTGGGGCTGGGCTACGCGCGAGGGCTGCGGCAGCAGGCGGGCGAGGCGATTGCTGCGGCGCGGCGGCAGCACGGTTCTTTCCGTTCGGTGGATGAGCTGGCGCTGCGCGTGCCGGAACTAAATCGCAAGGAAATTGCGTTGCTGGCGAATATCGGCACGCTGAATCATGTGGCCGGCATTGGGCATCGGCGCGATGCGCTGTGGCAGGTGGAGCGCGCGGGCAAGCCGGAGGGTCCGCTGCTGACGCATTCAGGGGCGTTGCTGGCCGATCCGCCGGAGGTGTCGCCGCTGCGGGCGATGACCGCCGAGGAGCGCCTGGTGGCGGACTATGCAGGGACGGGGCTGACGACGGGGAAGCATCCGATGGCGTATCGACGAGCGGCGCTGCAGCGGCAGAGAGTGCTGTC
>DASXFH010000405.1:0-23235 GCA_036489655.1 Acidobacteriaceae bacterium
GCGGCACGCTCGCCGCGCTGACCGGTGGAGAGGTGTTCGGGCAGGCCAGCGCGCCGCTCGGCCGAGCAGACCAGGGCGTTCACCGCGGATTCCATGAGGTTGAGCCGGAACTTCAGCAGCACGAAGCCAGTGTGGGGGACAGGAAGGGGCAATCTCAAGGAACGATGGTCATGAGCAGGTTACGGGCGGCATGTCAGGGCACAGGGGAATGGGGAATGGGGACTGGACCAGAGTGGTCGCCCGAATGACAAAGGGCGAGCCGGAAGCTCGCCCTTGTGTGAATTTTTTGAACTGGTTGCGTCTTTACAGAGGCTGCACGTCCGCTGCCTGCCAGCCTTTGGGCCCCTTCACGACGTTGAACTGCACGGCCTGACCTTCCTGCAGACTCTTAAAGCCATTGGCGGTAATGGCAGAGTAGTGCACGAAGACATCTTCGCCGTTCTGGCGCGAGATGAAGCCATAGCCCTTCGCGTCGTTAAACCACTTCACGGTACCTTGTTCCATTTGGTGCGATTTCCTGAAATTGAATTGCGCTGGAGTGAATCGGAGCGAACGAGCAGACTCTGCTTGCTGCTTGGTTGGGCGAGGCGAAAGACTGCACTGGCCCGGTTCTTCTAACGCTAAGTCAGTGTAGCAGAATCGCCCAGGGAATCCGTGAAGATCCCGTGACCGGGGGAAGGGCTGGTTGACGCGCGGGCCGGCTCTGTTGCGCCTGTCGCGCTGGCTCGATTGCGACACGAGCGGGGCGGCGGTGGGAACCCGCCGGCGGGGTATTCTGGCTCACGATGACCGATCCTTCACTTGATTTGCTGGCCGTCGCGCTGAGGCGGCTCGAAGAGGAATTTGCGGGTTTGCCGGATCCTCGGCTGGCGCCGCCGGCGATGGAGCGAGCCGGCGCCGTTCTGGAGGAGGCTGCCGAGCGTCTGGGCGACAACTATCCCTACTTCCATCCGCTGTATGCGGGACAGATGCTGAAGCCGCCGCATCCGGCGGCGCGTGCGGCATACGCGCTGGCGATGATGCTGAATCCGAATAACCATGCGCTGGATGGCGGGCGGGCGAGCTCGCGGATGGAAGTAGAGGCGGTGCGGGAGATCGCGGAGATGGTGGGGTGGACGGAGTACCTCGGTCACCTGACCAGCGGCGGGACATTCGCGAATCTCGAGGCCCTGTGGGTGGCGGGCCGGATGGCTCCCGGAAAGACGGTCGTGGCGTCGGAGCAGGCGCACTACACGCACGGGCGGATCAGCGGCGTGCTGCAGCTGCCATTCGCCGCGGTGGCGACGGATGCGCAGGGGCGGATGGACATGAAGGCTCTGGAAGGGGCCGTGCGAGGTGGCGGAGTCGGGACGGTGGTGGCGACTTTGGGAACGACGGCGGTGGGCGCGGTGGATCCGCTGGGCGGAATTCTGGAGTTGCGGAAGAAGTATGGGTTCCGGGTGCATGTGGACGCGGCGTATGGAGGGTATTTTCGGCTTGCGTCGACACTGGGGAAGGAGGCGCAGGCGGCGTTCGAGCGGATGGGGCAGGCGGATTCGGTGGTGATCGATCCGCATAAGCATGGGCTGCAGCCGTATGGGTGCGGATGCGTGCTGTTTCGGGATCCGGGGATGGGGAGATGGTACAAACACGAATCGCCGTACACGTACTTCACGTCGCATGAATTGCATTTGGGGGAGATCAGCCTGGAGTGCTCGCGGGCCGGGGCCTCGGCGGTGGCTCTGTGGACGACCGAGCGACTGCTGCCGCTGGTGCGGGACGGCGAGTTCGCGCGGGGACTGGAGCAGGGCCGTGAGGCGGCGCTGCGGCTGCATCGAATTTTGAGGGAGGATGGGCGGTTTGTGGCGGGGCCGGAGCCGGAACTGGATATCGTGGTTTGGGCCGTGAGGGCGAAGACGCTGGAGGAATCGTCGCGGCGGGCGCAGCAGGTATTTGAGCGAGCGGCGGAGGGGGGACTGCATCTGGCGCTGGCACAGTTGCCGGCGCGGGTTTTCCCCGGAGCGGGGTGGCAAGACAGCGGGCCGGACAGCAGGGTAACGGCAATGCGCTCGGTACTGATGAAGCCGGAGCATCTGGATTGGGTGGAAGAGATCGGGGAACGGATCCGGCGCGCTGCCGAGGGCTAAATCCGGGTCCTTTTGGAAAACGGTCCGCACGAAAGAATGCAAACGGATACACTGGGCCATTGCGGATGGAGTCTGTGGGTAGCAAAAGCTGGGCGACTGCGGAGAAAGAGGCCCCGATGCCGGATGGTCAGAGGCTGAGGCAAATCCATGCGGAGCGGTTTGGCGCGGAGCCGGCAGTATTTCTTGCGCCTGGGCGGGTGAACCTGATTGGCGAGCACACGGACTATGCGGGTGGATTCGTGATGCCGGCGGCGATTGATTTCGGCACGCTGGTGGGAATTTCACCCAGAGATGACGGGCGAATCGTCGTGTGGTCAGAGAACTTCCAGGAAGAGGTAAGCCACCCTCTGGAGGCACTGCCGGGGAAGGGGAACGGAGAGTGGTCGGCGTATCCGCTGGGGGTGGTTTATATCCTGCGCCAGGCGGGTTATGCGGTGGGACCGTGCAGTCTGAGCATCGAGGGAGACGTGCCGCTGGGGGCGGGGCTGAGCTCGTCGGCGTCGATTGAGGTCGCGACGGCGCTGGCGGGATTGAGCCGGGCGAGCAGGCCGGCGCCGGCACGCGAGGAGATCGCGAAGCTGTGCCAGCGTGCGGAGAACGTATATGTGGGGGCGTCGTGCGGGATCATGGATCAGTTCATCGCCTGCAACGGGGCGGAAGATCACGCGCTGCTGCTGGATTGCCGGTCGCTGGAGTACCGGTTGGCGCCGATTCCGAAGCAGGTGAGTCTGGTCATCGCCAACACGATGGTGAAGCACTCGATTGCGGGCGGGGAGTACACGACGCGTCGGGCGGAAGTGGAAGAAGGGACGGCGATTCTGCGCCGGCATCGGCCCCAGATTCAGCTGCTGCGCGACGCAACGATCCAGGATCTGGAGCAATGGGGCGATGAGATGCCGGAGAATGTTCGGCGGCGCAGCCGGCATGTGGTGACGGAGAACCTGCGGACGGTGGCAGCAGCTGATGCGCTGGAGGCGGGTAATCTGAGAAAGCTGGGCAATCTGATGGCGGCGGCCCATGCCAGCTACCGTGACGACTTCGAAGCGAGCTGTGAAGAGGCGGATATTATGGTGGAGGCGGCGAACCGCCTGCCTGGACTGATTGGAGCGCGACTTACCGGAGGCGGCTTTGGTGGATGTACGGTGAATCTGGTCGAGGCGGAGAAGGCCGGGGAGTTTGCCGCGCGGCTGGGCGAGCAGTATCGGGCGGCGACGGGCATTGTTGCGGAGATCTACCAGTGCCATGCGTCGGCCGGGGCCTACGCTGTTGAAGAGGAGGAAGTATGACGTTGAGGGAGTTTTACCTGACCCGGCGGCGGATCGAGCAGCCGGTATTCCTGAAGGTGCTGCGGGCGCTGCCGGAGGACAAGATGCAGTACAAGCCGCACGATCGGTCGCCTTCGGCCGAGCAGCTGGTGTGGACGCTCACGTCAGAGCTGGGCGCGGGGCTGGAGGCGCTGAAGGAGGGACGCACGGAATGGAAGACGGAGCCGGCTCCGCCGCTGGACAAGATGCTCTCGATGTTCGAGGCCCGGTACGGCGAGCTCACGGATTTCGTGGACGCGTATGGTGAAACTGGCTGGGAGCGGAAGGCGCAGTTCTACTACCAGGGGAAGATGGTTTCCGAGCAGCCGGTCGGCGAATTTTTGTGGATGATTTTCTTTGATGCGATTCATCATCGCGGGCAGCTGACGACGTATTTGCGGCCGATGGGCAGCAAGGTTCCGGCAATTTACGGGCCTTCGGGGGACGAGCGGCCATAAAAGCGGAGCGAACCTTCATCCGGTGAAAGGATTCCACAGAAGGGTCATACCGTCGAATTCGGCGCCGATGTAACAATCACAGGGACGCGCAGGCGGGCAGCGCAGCGGCAGAAGTTGTCTTATTCTGTTGAGGCGCCCGGGCTGGGCCGGAGAACACGTTTTCACAATGCGCTTTATTACTCGTTCGCAGTTTTCTTCCCCGGAGGAACCAGGCGAGGGCGGCATGGTCGCCTACTTCTCGATGGAGATCGCCGTTGTTCCGGAGTTTCCGACATACAGCGGCGGTCTGGGCGTGCTGGCCGGCGACACCCTGCGGGCTGCGGCGGATATGGGGCTGCACCTGGCCGCGGTAACGCTGGCGCATCGCAAGGGCTATTTCGAGCAGCATCTGGACGCCAGCGGCATCCAGACAGAAGAGCCGCAACCGTGGAAGCCGGAAGAGGTGCTGGCGGCGGAAGATCCGATCGTCACGGTGACGATTGAAGGCCGTCCGGTGGCGGTCCGCGCGTGGCGGTATGAGATGGAGGGGGTGACCGGCCACCGCATTCCGATCTATTTTCTGGATACGGACCTGGAGCAGAACGATGCCCGGGATCGAACGCTCACCGACACGCTGTATGGCGGGGATGCCGATTACCGTCTGCGCCAGGAGGCGATTCTGGGGATCGGCGGAGCGCGCATGCTGCGAGCGCTGGAATACGAGCCGACGGTCTATCACATGAACGAAGGTCATGCGGCGCTGCTTACGATTCCCGTTCTGGAACAGGAACTGCATGGCGCCGGGCTGCAGACGGCGACGGAGGCCGACGTGGAGGCGGTGCGCCGCCACTGCGTGTTCACCACGCACACGCCGGTTCCGGCCGGGCACGATCGGTTTTCCGGAGAGCAGGCGTATCGCATCCTGGGTGCGGAGCGCGCGGGAATGCTGGAGCGGTTTGGCTGCTTCCACGACGGCTTGCTGAACGTGACATATGTGGCGCTGCGCTTCTCGCGTTTCGTGAACGGGGTGGCGATGCAGCACGGCAAGGTATCGCGGCAGATGTTCCCGGACTACACGATTGACGCGATTACAAACGGGGTGCATGCGGGGACGTGGACGGCGCAGTCGGTGCAGGGAGTTTTCGACAGGCATCTGCCGCGCTGGCGCCAGGACAACGTGACCCTGCGCTACGCGATCGACATTCCGGAAAACGAGATTGTCGAAGCGCATGCGGCATCGAAGCAGCAGCTGCTGAATCTGGTGCGCGAGCGCGCCGGGGTGGAACTGCGGCCCGACATCTTTACCGTCGGATTTGCGCGCCGGGCGGCGACATACAAACGCGCCGATTTCCTGTTCACCGATCCTGAACGCCTTCGCCGCATTGCCGAGCAACAGGGCGGAATGCAGATTGTGTACGCGGGCAAAGCGCATCCCGCGGACGAACCCGGCAAGGCCAAGATCCGCCGGGTCATTGAGCTTTCGCACGAGCTGCGGGAAAGTGACCTGCAGATCGTGTACCTCGAGAACTACGCGTGGAAGCTGGGGGCGCTGCTGACCGGGGGCGTGGATCTTTGGCTGAATACGCCGCGGCGGCCTTATGAAGCATCGGGGACGAGCGGCATGAAGGCGGCACTGAACGGAATCCCCAGCCTGAGCGTGCTGGACGGGTGGTGGATTGAGGGCTGGATCGAAGGCGTGACGGGGTGGGCGATCGACGATCACGACGACGAAGCCGGTGAAGCCGAATCGCTCTACGATCACCTGGAGCAGGTGATTCTGCCCATGTTCTACAAGGATCAGGGGCAGTGGCGGCGGGTGATGCGCTCGACGATTGCACTGAACGGATCCTTCTTCAACACGCAGCGAATGCTGGAGCAGTACGTGATCAACGCGTATTTTCCGGAGCGCCGCGCGGAGAAGAAAGCGGAGTCCGGCGAAGCCCTTCTGGAGAAGAGCCTGGTGCAGTAGGGGCTCGGGCGGAGGGGCGCGGGGAAGCACTCGGGTCGGCCACGCAGGGGACGTATCGGCGAGGATACCCGAAGGCAGGAGCGCAGACTTCCGATGCTATACTTGCGCTGAATTTCCGCGAACGTTCTTGTCCGGAAGGGAGCGTAGCCGGGCTGTTTGAGGGCCTGGGGCGAGCGATTCCTCAATCCTGCAGCCGGAGTCCCGCACCCGGAAAGATGGGAGAAGCTTCCTTGAGCCAGGTGATACCGCAGCCGCCGACATCCGGAGTGTCACGGCGACCGTTATGCGTGGATCTGGACGGGACGCTGGTCAAGAGCGACACGCTGACGGATTCGCTGCTGGTGCTGGCGCGCAGCCAGCCCCTGGCGATGTGCCGGCTTCCACTATGGCTGATGCGCGGCAAGGCGGCCTTTAAAGCAGAAGTTGGGAGGCGCGTCTCGCTGGACGTCCGCCACCTGCCATACAACCGCGCGCTGGTGGAATACCTGGAAAGCGAACGCGGCGAGGGGCGGCGGCTGTATCTGGCGACAGGCGCAGATCGGCAGGTGGCGGAGCGGATCGCTGAATACCTGGCGATTTTCGACGGCGTGCTGGCCAGCGACGGGCAGACGAACCTGACAGCGGGGAACAAGCTGGAGGGGCTGCGGCAGACCTTCGGCGACGAGGGATACGACTACATCGGCAACGGATTGCCGGATGTGCCGCTGCTGCAGCATGCAGGCACCGCGATGCTGGCGAATCCCACGGCGGGATTACGGGCGCGCCTGCGTTTGCGGGGCATTGCGGTGGAGCGGGAGTTCCAGGAGCGGACGCGGCCGGTGCGGGCGATCCGAAAGGCAATTCGGCTGCACCAGTGGACGAAGAATGTGCTGATCTTTGCGCCGATGGTGCTGGCGCACACCCTGCGAGCGAATATTCTGGCGCAGGCGATTCTGGGTTTCCTCAGTTTCAGTCTCTGTGCCTCGGCGACTTACATTGCCAACGATCTGCTGGATGTGGAGGCGGACCGGCGGCACCCGGCAAAGCGACTGCGTCCGTTTGCAGCCGGGGACCTTTCGGTAAAGGCCGGGGTCGCGCTGAGCGCGGGATTGCTGGCCGGGGCGCTGGCTCTTGCGGTTCTGCTGCCGTGGGCGTTTTTGGGCTGGCTGCTGATTTATCTGGCGACGACGTTGTCCTACTCGCTGTATTTCAAGCGGGTGGTGCTGGTGGATGTAATTCTGCTGTCGGGGCTGTACACGCTGCGACTGCTGGCGGGCTCGGCAGCGACGCGGGTGTCGATTTCCCCCTGGCTGGGGGCGTTTGCGCTGTTTCTGTTTCTGAGCCTGGCAATGGTGAAGCGCTTCAGCGAGCTGCAGAACACGCGGGCGCGGGGGCAGACGCTGGCCAACGGGCGCGGGTATCTGCTGGTGGACATCGAGCAGATGCGGAGTTTTGGTACGGCCAGCGCGTATGCGGCGGTGGTGGTGTTTTCGTTTTATATCGGTGCGCATGAGATCACAGCCCTGTATCAGCACGCGAACCGGCTGTGGCTGATCACACCGCTGATGATCCTGTGGCTGAGCCGCATGTGGCTGCTGGCTTCGCGGGGGGAACTGAACGAAGATCCGGTGATTTTCGCGCTGACCGACCGCATGAGCCTGCTGACCGGAGTGGCGGTGGCCGCGATTGCAGCCCTGGCCGTTTTTTAGCAGCAGGAAGTGAGATCTCATGGGCAGTTCCGCTACGACTTCCAATCGGGCTCCGCAGTTTGAATCCTGGGGCCGCTATCCAAAAATGCAGGCCGATGTGGTTCCGCTGCACTGGACCACGGATTTTCCGCTGCCGCAGGCGCCGGCGTCGAAAGTGTTGCCGGTGGGGCTCGGGCGGAGCTACGGCGACGTGTGTCTGCTGGACCACGGCACGCTGCTGCAGACCTCCGGTATGGACCGGCTGCTGCACTTCGACGCGGCGACGGGCGTGCTGCGCTGCGAGACGGGCGCGTCGCTCCAGCAGATTCTCGACTTTGCTGTGCCGCGGGGCTTCTTTTTGCCGGTGACGCCGGGGACGAAGTACGTGACCGTGGGCGGGGCGATCGCCAACGACATTCACGGTAAGAACCACCACGTGGCCGGCTCTTTTGGCCGGCACGTGCTGCGCTTTGAGCTGGTGCGATCGGACGGGACCCGGTTCGTGTGCAGCCCGGTGGAGAATCCGGAATGGTTCGCAGCGACGATCGGGGGGATGGGGCTGACGGGGCTGATGACGTGGGCGGAGATTCGTCTGCGGCCGATCGTGTCGCGGAAGATTCAGTACCGGGGCGAGAAATTTCATGGCATCGACGAGTTTTTTGCGCTGTCGCAGGCGGCGATGAGTGAATACACGGTGGCCTGGATCGACTGCGTGTCCACGGGGCGCAACTTTGCCCGGGGTATTTTTATGCAGGGGGATCACGCGCAGGAGCCGGGGCGGCTGTCGAAGAGCCGGGCGCCGAAGCTGACCTTTCCGATGGAGCTGCCGGCCATTGCGCTGAACCGCTGGTCGATGGCGGCATTCAACAGCGTTTATTTTCACAAGCAGATCGGCGATCAGAAGACCGCGCTGATCGATTACGAGCCGTTCTTCTATCCCCTGGACGCGGTGCAGCACTGGAACCGAATGTACGGGCGGCAGGGTCTGCTGCAGTTCCAGAATGTGATTCCCTTTGCGAGCGGCCGGGAAGGCATGATCGAGATCCTGAAGGCCATCACCCGATCGGGGCTGGCATCGTTTCTGGCGGTGATCAAGTTTTTCGGCGAGGTGCCGTCGGTGGGGACGATGTCGTTTCCGAAGCCAGGAGTGATGCTGGCGCTGGATTTCCCCATCAGGCGGGAAGTGACTTTCGATCTTGTGGAACGGCTCGCGAAGATCACTCTGGAGCACGGCGGTCGGATGTATTCGGCGAAAGACGCGCGGATGACAGCGGAGCAGTTCCAGGCGTTTTACCCGCAATGGCAGGAGTTCGCGCATTATGTGGATCCGGGATTCGACTCGGCCTTCTGGCAGAGGGTGACGGGACGGAGGCCGCTCGATGGCTAAGGCTCGGGAGGAGCCGCGCCGGGTTCTGGCGCTGGGCGCGACATCGGCGATTGCGGAGGCCACGCTGCGATTGATGGCCGAGCGGGGGGCGAGCTTTTTTCTGGTGGCGCGGAATGCGGCCAGACTGGATGCGGTTTCCGCCGATTTGCTGACCCGTGGGGCGGAGAGGGTGAGCGGGCAGGTTGCCGATCTGGACGATACGGTGGGGCATCCGGCGCTGCTGTCGGGGGCGGTGGCCGCTCTGGGCGGGATCGACGTCGCTCTTATAGCGCATGGAGTGCTCGGCAATCAGGCGCAGTCGGAGCAGGATTACTCGGCGGCGGAGGCAGTGCTGCGGACGAATTTTCTTTCGGCGGTATCGCTGGTGACGTGGCTGGCGAACTATTTTGAAGCGGAGCGCCGGGGGACGATTGCAGTGATCTCTTCGGTTGCGGGCGATCGGGGGCGAAAGAGCAACTACGTCTATGGCGCTTCAAAGGGCGGACTAAACGTATTTCTGGACGGGGTAAGGAATCGGATCGACCGGGCCGGGGTGCAGGTGCTGACGATCAAGCCAGGATTTGTGGCCACGCCGATGACGGCACATCTGGCGAAGAATGCGCTGTTCGCGCAGCCCGCAGTGGTGGCGCAGTACATTTTGAGGGCAATCGACCGGCGCAGGGACGTTGCGTATGCGCCGCCGTTTTGGGGGATGATTATGCTGGTGGTGCGCAGCATCCCCGGCCGTATCTTCAAGAAGCTGAACCTCTAGGAGACGGCTAAAGCGAGTGAAAGTGAATCGCAGGGGACGGCGCGAACATCTGCTTAAACAGGATTGAGCCGGTGTTCCCGAAGACTTTTTTGACGGCAAAACCGTCTTCCAAGTCGTAAGCCGCAATCCGGCACGATTCCTCCCAGACAGGCCGAGGATGGATACTGTAGAGAACCGCATTTGTGTCTCTGCTATTAACATTTCCTGGAATCCAATCATGGGCACGAAAGCGATCCGGCCGTCAGACGGGCGGCGAACCGCAGGAGAAACTGACGCGCTATGTGGATAGTCCGCCTCGCGCTGCGACGGCCGTATACCTTCGCCGTGCTGGCGCTGCTGCTGATGATCCTGGGTCCGCTGGCCATTTTGACCATGCCGGTGGACATCTTCCCGAATATCGATATTCCCGTGGTGGCGATGATCTGGCAGTACACGGGTTTTTCGCCCCAGCAGATGGCGAGCCGCATCGTGACGCTGAGCGAGCGGTCGCTGACGACCACGGTGAACGACATCGAGCATATCGAGTCGATGTCGGTGAACGGCCGCTCGATCATCAAGATCTATTTCCAGCCGGGGGTGAACATCGGCAGCGCGGTGGCGCAGGTGACAGCCATCGCGCAGACGCAGATCCATCAGTTGCCGCAGGGCACGACGCCCCCCCTGATCATCCAGTACAACGCATCGAGCGTGCCGATTATTCAGCTGGGACTCTCCGGACAGGGGCTGACGGAAGCGCAGCTGAATGACTACGGCCTGAACTTCATCCGCACGCAGCTGGTGACGGTTCCGGGGGCCGGCGTTCCCTATCCCTATGGCGGCAGGCAGCGGCAGGTGCAGGTGGATCTCAACGTGCCGGCGCTGCAGGCGAAGGGGCTTTCTCCGGCGGATGTGGTGAATACGATCGCCGCGCAGAATCTGATTCTGCCTTCGGGGACGATGAAGGTAGGTCCGTTTGAATACCAGCTGGAGACGAACGCGGCGCCCGAGACGATTGCGGAACTGAACAATCTGCCCATTCGCCAGGTCAACGGGGCGATGGTCTACATCCGCGATGTGGCTCATGTGGAGTTCGGATCTCCGCCGCAGACGAACATCGTACGCGTGGACGGGCAGCGGGCGTCGTTGCTGTCGGTCATCAAGACGGGGAACGCTTCAACGCTGGACATCATCAAGGGAGTGCTGGCCAGAGTCGCGTCGCTGAGATCTCAACTGCCGCCGCAGCTGAAGATCACGCCGCTGTCGGACCAGTCGATTTTCGTAAAGGCGTCAATTGACGGAGTGGTCCACGAAGCGATTATCGCGGCGTGCCTGACGGCGCTGATGATTTTGGTTTTTCTGGGCAGCTGGCGCAGCACGCTGATCATCGCGGTGTCGATCCCGCTCTCGATTCTAACCTCGCTGCTGGTGCTGCGGGCACTGGGCGAGACGATCAACATCATGACGCTGGGCGGCCTGGCGCTGGCGGTCGGCATCCTGGTGGACGATGCGACGGTGGAGATCGAGAACATCAACCGCAACCTGGAGCAGGGCAAGGCGATCGAGCAGGCGATCCTGGACGGCGCGGCGCAGATTGCGGTGCCGGCGCTGGTGGCCACGATTTCCATCTGTATCGTGTTCGTGCCCATGTTCTTTCTGGGGGGCGTGGCACGGTATCTGTTTGTGCCGCTGGCTGAAGCGGTGGTGTTTGCCATGCTGGCGTCGTATCTGCTGTCGCGCACGGTGGTGCCGACGATGGCGCGGTATCTGCTGCACGAGCACGATCCCGAGGAGGGCGACCGGAAGCTGCAGAGCCGAAATCCGTTCACACTTTTTCTGCTGGCCTTCGAACATCGCTTCGAAGGGATCCGCAGCGGCTACCGCAGCATTCTGGAGCTGTGCATCCAGCATGCCGTGTTGTTCATGGTCCTGTTTTTTGTCTTCACCATGGGATCGGCGGCGGTTCTGTACCCGTTTCTGGGAGAGGATTTCTTTCCGTCGGTGGACAGCGGGCAGTTCAAGCTGCACGTGCGGGCGCGGACGGGGACGCGCATCGAGGACATGGCGGCGCTGTGCGACCGCATCGACAACACGATCCGGCAGGCGATTCCGAAGAAGGAGCTGATGACCATCATCGATAACATCGGACTTCCGTATTCGGGGATCAATACAACGTACTCGAACTCGGCCCCGATTGGCCCCGCAGATGCCGATATCCAGGTTTCCCTGACCGAGCACCATCGGCCGACCGACGAATACATCGCGAAGTTGCGGGAGGAATTGCCGAGAAAGTTTCCCGGGGTGGAGTTTTTCACGCTGCCCGTGGATATGGTGACGCAGATTCTGAACTTTGGCCTGCCTTCGCCGATCGACGTCCAGATTGTGGGGCCGAACCTGGAAGGGAACCGGCTGGTCGCAAATCGCCTGCTGAACGAAATCAAATATGTGCCGGGAACGTCCGGCCTGCGCGTCCAGCAGCCGTTCGACAATCCGAAACTGACGATCGATGTGAATCGCAGCCTCGCGGAGAGCACGAATCTGCAGGAGCGGGATGTGGCGCAGAGCCTGCTGGTGGCCAGCAGCGGCAGCTTTCAGACCTCTCCCACGTTCTATCTTGATCCCCGTAACGGAGTTGAGTACGACATTGTGGCGCAGTCGCAGCAATACAACCTGGACACAATGCAGGACCTGAAAAACATCCCTGTGACCGCGGGCAGCGGGGCAGGAGGGGTGCCGGCGAACAGCGCTTCGTATGGGGCGGGGCTGGCGCCCGGCAGCGCAGGACCGGTGGGCGGACAGCCGATCCAGATTCTGGGCAATGTTGCGTCAGTGAATGTGGGCGAAGAGATGGGGATGGTGACGCATTACAACATCGCCCCGGTGCTGGATATTTACGGCAATGTGACGGGCACGGACCTGGCCAGCGTGAGCAGGAAGATCGAAAAAATCGTGGACCAGGAGAAGGCGCATCTGCCGCGGGGATCGCGGCTGGTGATCCGCGGCCAGGTTGTGACGATGACCACGGCCTTCAGAGGGCTGCTGCTGGGGCTGCTGGGCTCGATCGTGCTGGTTTATCTGCTGATCGTGATCAACTTCCAGTCGTGGCTCGACCCATTCATCATCGTGACGGCATTGCCGGCGGCGGTTTCCGGCATTGTATGGTTCCTGTTCCTGACGCATACGCGGCTCAGCGTTCCGGCGCTGACCGGGGCGATCATGTGCATGGGCGTGGCAACATCCAACTCGATTCTTGTGGTCAGCTTCGCCCGGGAGCAGCTGGAGGTGACCGTGGGAGACGCGCCGCAGTCGGCGCTGAATGCCGGATACGTGCGATTCCGGCCGGTGCTGATGACAGCGTTGGCCATGATTATCGGCATGGTGCCCATGTCGCTGGGCCTGGGCTCGGGCGGCGAGCAAAATGCCCCGCTGGGGCGCGCGGTGATCGGCGGGTTGCTGTTCGCCACAGTTTCGACGCTGTTTTTCGTACCCACCGTGTTCAGCGTGATGCATGCGCGCCTGGAACGGAAGCGCAAAGAGCGCGAAGCGAAGCGGCACGGACGCTACGCCATGGCGAGGAGCGAAGCATGAGAGAAAGCGAGCGAAATCAAGAGCGGACGGGGGAGCGTCGGGCGCTGACAGGGCGTGGGGCGCTGATCCTGCTGGCGGTGCTGGTGGCGATCGCCGTGGTGGCGGCAGTGGCCGGGATCGTGCCTCGCATGCGCGCGCAAAAGGCCCTGGCGGCGCGGACAGACGAACTGGCCCTGGCCGACGTGGTGGTGGAGAAGCCCCAGCTGGGCGAGCCGAACCAGGAAATCGTCCTGCCGGGGAATATGTTCGCGTATGTGGATTCGCCGATCTACGCGCGGACAGACGGTTATCTGGAGAAGTGGTATTTCGATATCGGCGCGCATGTGCGCAGGGGCCAGTTGCTGGCCACGATCGCCAGCCCGGAGGTCGACCAGCAGCTCGCGCAGGCGAAGGCCGATCTGATGACGGCGGAAGCGACCGCGCGCTACGCCAAGCAGCAGGCGCAGCGGTACACGGATCTGCTGGCCCAGAACGCGGTGACCAAACAGGACACAGAGAACTTCGTGACCCAGCAGGCCTCGACGAATACTCAGGTGCGATCCGCCCAGGCCAATGTCGACCGACTGGAGCAGATGGTCGGATTCGAGAAGATCTACGCCCCCTTCAACGGCGTGATCACGGCGCGCGACGTGGATCTGGGGACGCTGATTAATGCGGGGGCAGGAAGTTCGGGCGGGCATGAGATGTTTCACATGGACGATGAGCACATCATGCGTGTGTACGTGAACGTGCCCCAGGTGGATGCGCCGAACTGCACGCCGAGTACTGCTGTGTATCTGACCCTCAACGAATTTCCTGGCCGCGAGTTTCACGGCAAAGTGGTTCGGACGGCGCAAGCCATCGATCCCAATTCCCGTACGCTGCTGGTCGAAGTGGACGTGCCCAATCCGGAAGGTTCACTGGTGCCGGGCGCCTACACCGAGGTTCATTTCCGCGTGAAGGTGGTTAAGCAGACGCTGATCCTGCCGGTTTCCGCGCTGTTGTTCCGCCAGGAGGGACTGCGCGTGGTCACGGTGGTAAACGGAAACAAAGCGAAGCTGGTGCCGGTCACGATCGGACAGAACGATGGGAAGGTCGTGCAGGTGAGCGAAGGACTGCAGCCGGACGACCTGGTCGTGGAGAGTCCTCCTGATTCGATCGTGGATGGAGAGACTGTGCGAGTGGTGCAGCCGAATCGCGAGGGCGGCATTCCGGGCGTGCCGGAGGAAGGCGAGGGCGGACACGCTCCCGAGGGGGGCAGATGAGGCACCTCCTCCCGACAGGAGTGGCTGCCTCGGTTCTGTTGCTGCTGCTGGCCGGATGCACGGTGGGCCCGAACTATCACCGGCCGAATGCGCCGAGTGCGCCGGGTTGGAAGGAGAATGCGGTTCCCCCGCCGAATCCGCCGAACGGTACCTGGAAGCAGACGGAGCCGAGCGACAGTGTTGTGCGCGGACAGTGGTGGACGATGTACGGCGATCCGGAGCTCAACCAGCTGGAAGGGAAGGTCGCCGTATCGAACCAGACGCTGCGTGCTGCCATGGAGCAATATCTGCAGGCCCGGGAGCAGGTCGCGGTAGCGCGTTCGCAGTATTATCCGACCCTGGCCGCCGGTCCCTCGATCGGGCGTACGCGCAATTCGGCGAACGCCGGCAATACCATTCGCGGTGTTTCGCCGCAGCAGTACAACACCTTCAGCATCGCGGGGCAGGCGCAATGGGAGCCGGACCTGTGGGGTCAGGTGCGCCGCACCGTGGAGGCGACGCGCGCCAGTGCGCAGGCTTCCGCGGCGCTGCTGGCCAACGTGGAGCTGAGCCTTCGGGCGGAACTGGCGTCGGATTATTTCGAGCTGCGTGGCCTCGATTCGCAGAAGGAACTGCTCGACAACAGCGTTCAGGCTTACGAATCGTATCTGCAGCTGACTCAAATTCGGTTCAAAGGCGGAGTGGCCACCGAATCGGATGTAGCTCTGGCGCAGACGCAACTGGAAACAACCCGAGCTCAGGACATCGACGTGGCGGTGGCCCGCGCGCAGTATGAACATGCCATTGCGACACTCATCGGCGTGCCCGCTTCCCTGTTCAGCCTGCCGGCGATGCCGCTGGGCAGCCATATCCCGCAGGTTCCCGTGGGCGTGCCGTCGCAGATGCTGGAACGGCGTCCGGACATCGCGGCGGCGGAGCGACAGGTGGACGCGGCCAATGCGCAGATTGGCGTCGCGATTGCGGCGTATTATCCTGCCGTATCGCTGACAGGAACGGGCGGCTTTCTGAGCGGGGGCGCGGGGACATGGATTCAGGGTCCCAGCGAGATGTGGTCGCTGGGGGCATCGGCGGTGGAACTGTTGTTCGACGCCGGACGGCGGCACGCCATCACGCAGCAGGCTCGCGATGCCTATGAACAGCAAGTGGCCAACTATCGGCAGACGGTGCTGGCCGCTTTTCAGGATGTGGAAGACAATCTTGCAGCTTTGCGCATTCTGAGTCAGGAGGCGGTGACGGAGCAGGCGGCGGTCGCGGCCGCCCAGAGGAGTCTGCGGATCAGCACCAACCGCTACAAGGGTGGGGTGACGACGTATCTTGAAGTCCTGACCGCACAGACCGCGCAGCTGAGCAACGAGCGTACTCAGGCTGACATTGCTGCGCGGCGGTTCGTAGCCAGCGTGCAGCTCATTCGCGCTGTGGGCGGCGGCTGGGATACCGGCCAGCTCCCGAAACTGTAACGATCAGTTGGCGCTGGGCTGGGTGACGAAATCCCGGGTCGCCTGGCCGCCCGAGACGCCGTAGAGCGCGAACTGGCGATAGCTGCGCCCCAGCAGCTCGAAGAGCAGGTCGGCGCGGCCGTCGCCGCGTGGGTCGACTGCATCGATGAGGCGCATCCGCGGGGAGACGTCCAGATCGGCATCGGTGGTTACATATTTCAGCAGGACCTGGGCGTTCCCGTAGAAATCGGGCTGGGCAATGATGGTGGCGTATTTGACTGGAACCGACGTGGTGCGAGCGGAGAACACCATGGCGGCCCCGCCTCCGAAGCTCAGGCTGAAGACCTTGAACTCCTGGTCGGCAAGCATGGGCGCCTGAGCAGCGACGGGCTTCTTCGCGCGGGCGTGACGGCGTTCAGATACCGCGCGCGTCTTCGCGGCTGCGGGAGGGGGCGCGAGGGCCTGCTCGGCTACGGTCTCCAGATCGGCCCTCATTTTGGCAGCGTCGTTGGGGTTCGACCAGCTGAATGCCCAGGATTCGGAGTCGGTGGTCTTCGGATCGGAGACGGCGACAATCTGATTCATCTCGGCAGGCATGCCGGCGAGAGCGTCGGGCCGATCGAGTTTTTCCTGTTCCTCCGGAGCAGCGTATTCCAGGCGCGGCCGGTCCGGATCTACGGACGGTGCGGCTCCGGCCACCGAAGCACTCGGCGCCGCCTCGGCCTGACGGCGGAAGGTCGGGCGGTCGGAATCGGCATCCTCGGTGCTGGTTCCTGCGTTGGAAGCATCGTCGCTCTGCGAACGCTCGTGGAGGGTGGGGCGGTCCGGATCGACCGGGGGAGCGCCCTTCTGAGCCTGTTGCTGATCGTCAGCGGGGCGATGGGCGAAGTGGGGCTTGTCGGGGTCGACATCCCTGACGACATAAGGCATGACCCTGGCCGGCTGCAGCTTCGCCGTGAGAACCTTTGGCGCCTGGTAGTGGCCGACGCCGATCCACAAACCAGCGAGGCTCTCTGAGGTCCCGATATTGAAGTAGCCTCTGAGCTGGCCATTGACTTCCAGTTCGTACTGGGTGCCGGGAAGTACTGCCAAGGGCGCGGGTTGTGCGAGGTAAAGACCTCCCGGCTGGAACTGGATGCCGTCCCACACAGCGATGGGAATGAGGCGGCTGGCCTTCATGTGGGCGAGATCGCCGGTAAATTCCACCACGGCGGTGGCCCGGAGGTGATTTCCGGTGGCAGCGGCGCCAGTATCAACGCGGTCGGGGTATTGGGCACGGGCGGAGAGGCCGCCGATCGCGATGATGCCGCACAACGCTACTGCAACCTTGCTGCAACGAACCCGTGACATAATCCTCACTGCTACGAAACAATGATAATGATGCGGGCAACAGCCGGAAACGCATCGTCAACGAGGGAAATATGCAGATTAACGACAAAGTCGCCGATTTTGCTCTCCAGGATGAAGGGGAGCATACCATTCATCTGAAGGATTTTGCGGGCAAGCCCGTGGTTTTGTTCTTCTATCCGAAGGCAGATACGCCGGGGTGCACCATTGAGGCCTGCGGCTTTCGCGATCAGTTTGAAAAGATCCAGAGCACGGGCGCCGTGGTGCTGGGCATTTCGCGCGACACACCACTGGCGCAAAAGAAGTTCCGCGAAAAGTACAACCTGCCGTACACCCTCCTTGCTGATGTAGACGAAACGGTTTGCAATCAGTTTGGTGTCCTGAAGGAAAAGAATATGTACGGGAAGAAGGTAATGGGGATTGAGCGGACCACATTTCTGATCGGTCCCGACCAGCGTTTGCTGAAGATTTTCCCCAAAGTGAAGCCGGAGGGGCATGCGGAGGAGGTTCTGGCTGCGCTGAAGGAGCACGCCCGTAAATAAATGCCGCGCTGCCCTGTGATCCCCCGCCCGTTTTACATTCACCCGCCGGATCAGGTGGCCCGGGGCCTGCTCGGCAAAATCCTGGTGCGGCGTTGCGAGGGGGAATGGCTGAGCGGGCGGATTGTCGAAGTCGAGGCCTACTTCGGCCTGGGCGACGAAGCGGCGCACGCTTTCGCGGGCAAGACCCGGCGCAACGAGGTGCTCTTCGGGCCGCCTGGCTTCGCTTACGTGTACTTCATTTATGGCATGCACTACTGCGTGAACATCAGCTGCGAGCCAGAGGATCAGGCCGGCAGCGTGCTATTGCGCGCACTGGAGCCTCTGGAAGGATTGGCCACGATGGGGCGGCTGCGCGGAGTGGAACCGGGAGCGAATCCGCGCCTGCTGGCATCGGGTCCGGGCCGGCTGTGCCAGGCGCTGGGCATTACCCGCGACCTGCATAACGGCGTGGACGTCACGGATCGCCACTCGGGACTCCACGTGGAGGACGACGGCTTTGTCGCGGGCCAGATTGCTGTCCTGCCGCGGGTGGGGATTCGCAAAGCGGCCGATCGCCCGCTGCGGTTTGCGCTGGCCGGAAACCGCTTTGTTTCGGGGTGATCGGCCTGATCCCTCGTCGAGTGAATTCTTTGTCATCCTGAAACTCGTATCGATACTCCCGCGTCGGATTGATACCATTTGCCATCGGGCTTTCGCCGTTCCGCAGTGTCACCCCAGTTTCCCAGGAATCCAAACCCATGCAGAGCCGTTTGCTGTTCGCCGGAGTTATGATCCTCGCCTTTGCCGCACAGCCTGTTTTCGCTGCGCCGAACCTCCAGGAGACGGGTGCCGGGTCGGCTGCCGAAAGCCATCCGCACCGGCCTTTTCCGAAACCGGTCAACCTCAAGGTCCTGCCGAAGAACATCGCTCCGGAGCAGCTGCGGCAGATCATGCGGGGCTACGCCGGTGCGCTTGGGGTGAAGTGCGGGTTCTGTCACGCAATGAATCCGCAGACCCATAAGCTGGACTTTCCGTCGGATGCAAAGCAGGACAAGACGACGGCCCGGCTAATGATCCGCATGATGCGGACGATCAATGAGGAATATATGGTGAAGGTCAACGATCCGGACGCGATGCCGGAGGATAAACACGTGACCTGCGGAACCTGTCATCGGGGGCACCATATGCCGGAGCACTTTGTGCCGCCGCCGGAAGAACACCACGAACACGCCGGGGCACCGGGCGGGGGATCCGCGCAGTAGGCGGGTTAAACCGGGGCAATCAGCAGATTATCGATAAGGCGCGCGGGGCCGACCCATGCGGCGACGGCGATCAGCGCACCGTCGCGGACGTGGGGGCGATCCTCGAGCGTGTCGGGATCGACGACGCGGAAGTAGTCCACGCGAACCGACGGCTCTTCGGCGAGAATGCGCAGGCCCGTTTCGAGCAGACGAGCGGCGTCTCGTTCACCGGCCCGGACCTGAGCTTCGACGGCGCGGAGGGCGCGGCTGAGGACCAGGGCGTGGCGGCGATCGTCGGGGGAAAGATAGCGGTTGCGGGAACTCATAGCCAGCCCATCCGGCTCGCGCACGATGGGGCAAACGACCAGCTCAAGATTGAAATGGAGGTCGCGGACCATGCGTCGCAGGATGGCGACCTGAGCGGCGTCCTTCTGGCCGAAGAAGGCTTTGTCCGGTGCGACGATGTGGAACAGCTTGGCGACGATGGTGGAGACGCCGCGAAAATGGCCGGGGCGGGACTCGCCATCGAGGCGATCCTGAATCTCTTCAACTTCGACCCAGGTGGTTGCGCCGGGAGGGTACATTTCAGCGGTGTCCGGGGCAACGAGCAGGTCAACATTCTCGGCTTCGAGCAGCCGGCAATCGGCTTCGAAGGTGCGGGGATATTTTGAGAAGTCCTCGCTGGGGCCGAACTGCGTGGGGTTCACAAAGATCGTGACGGCGACCGCATCACAGGCAGCTTTGGCCGCGCGCACGAGCGAGATGTGTCCCTCGTGCAGCGCGCCCATGGTGGGCACCAGGCCCAGCGAGCGACCCTGCCGGCGGAGAGCAGCAACCGCCGCGCGCGTTTCAGCGAGGGTGTGAACAATGTTCATTGGGGCATCCCAGGGGTGTCAGGCTTTGTCGCGGAGTGCGTCCCCTTCGAGGGCTGAGGCCACATCCTTCGACAAGTGGTAGCTCTCGGCGTCGCTGGGGAAAGCGCGTTCCTCCACGTCGCGGCGGTAGTCGTCAACGGCGGAACGGAAGAGGGCAGACGCATCGCCATACTGGCGGACGAACTTCGCCGGAGAGGTGAAGCTGAGGTTGACGAGGTCGTGGAAGACGAGAATCTGGCCGTCGCAGTCGGGGCCGGCGCCGATGCCGATGGTGGGAATGGCGACCTCGGCAGTGATGCGGGCGGCGACTTCCCGGGGTATGCCTTCGAGGACCAGCAGAACGGCTCCGGCGGCTTCCAGGGTATGCGCGTCGTGGAGCAGGGCGCTGATGGCGGCAATCGATTTCCCCTGCACCTTATAGCCGCCCATTTTGTGGACCGACTGCGGAGTGAGGCCCAGGTGTCCGATGACAGGGATTTCAGCGGAAGTGAGGCGTTCCACGAGTTCGGCGCGGCTGGCGCCGCCTTCGATTTTGACTGCCTGGGCGCCTGCCTCTTTCACAAAGCGGATGGCGTTGGCCACGCCTTCGTTAAGGTCGAGGTGATAAGAGCCCCACGGCATATCGGCGGCAACGATGGCGCGGCGGACGGCGCGGCGGACGGCGCGGGTGTGGTGGAGCATCTCCTCCACCGTGACCGGCAGAGTGTTCTCGTAGCCGAGGACGACCTGGGCAAGGGAGTCGCCCACGAGGATCAGGTCGATGCCGGCCTCGTCCAGCAGGCGTGCTGTGGCGTAATCGTAAGCGGTGAGCGCCGTGAGGGGGCGGCCCGTCTGCTTCTTTTCCTGTAATGACTGGAAGGTGACCGGAACCGGCCGGCTGGCCGCAGGGTCGCTGGTGCGGGGCTGCGTCATGCTCATGATGTCTCCAGTGCGGCTCCTCCCGCAAGCAGAGGATGCCACCCGAACATCTACCGACGATACGCCGTTGTGGGTCGGGAAGACAAATCGCTGGCAGGGTTCCTCACCAGGCGGAAAGGAAGGAAATCAGGGGGCAACCGGCGCCTGCGCGGGGAGCGCGTTCCTGCGGCGCAGTGCGGGAAGGTTCTTGAGCTTGAGCCATTGTTTTTCATAGAGATGCCAACTGGCGAGGGCGACGGCAAGTGAGGTGGTAAAACCGACCGCGTTAATGACGAGGGCCCCGACGAATTCATTCGTGTGCAGCCGCAAAGCGATCTGATCGCTGCTGAATCCTGCCTTGGCCAGCACGGCAATGATGGGCAGATGACAGACGTAGAGACAGTAGCTGTATTTGCCAAAAAAGCGGAGGAGAGGGGTTCCCAGAGCCCGGCGGGTCCGACTGCCGATGGGAGAGCCCATCGCAATAGCGATGCAGCAGGCGAAGAAGAGCCCATTGAGGGTGATGGCCAGCGTGTCCATGGAGAGGCTGGGGGCGTCGCCAGGGCCAGCCAGACAGTCCGGATTGAAAACGCGCACGGCAATGATGGCGCAGAGGGCGGGCAGGGCGAGCCGGCGCGCCCATTTCAACAGCAGCTTCCAGTCATCGGGATGGCGGAAGGCGAGAGCGACGACGGCTCCAAAGGCGAGTGAGTCGGCACGGCAGATGGTCCAGGTATAGGCAGCGACGGGCAGATGAATCTCAAAGAAGATGCCCCTGAGCGTAAAGGCGAGGGCCATGATGGCGGCGCAGACGGCGATGAGTCGGCGGCGCGAGAGCTTGAGAACCAGGAAGGGCCACACCAGGTAGAACTGTTCTTCGATGGCCAGGGACCAGAAGTGCTGGATGGGGTGGGGAATGGCGTCCCATCCCCGGAAACCTTCGTACCAGTTGATGAGATACGTCCATGCGAAGAGCTTTGCGGCGGGATTGGTGTGGATGCTGGCGCGCATGGCTGCCGAGACACCGTGATGGACATGCGCGAGCAGGAAGGGGACGATCACGAAGAAGAAGATCAGGGCAGCGTAGTAGAGCGGGAAGATGCGAACCGTTCTTCGGCCATAGAAGACGCGGAAATAGTGACGGCTGGTGCGCGCGTCGTAGAGAATGCCGGTGATCAGGAAGCCGGAAAGGACGAAGAAGAGATCCACGCCGCTCCATCCCATGCCGGCGGCGTATGCGTAGAGGCGCAGCCAGAGGGGATGCCCGAAGCGGGTGGTTCCGTTCTCCCAGAAGTGAAAGAACATGACGAGGAGGATGGCGACGCCGCGGATGCCGTCCAGTACCGGAACGCGTTCACCGGAAGGCTCGCGCTTCCCGGAGGCGGGAAGGGCGCGGTTGTCACGCGGTGCGGAGGCAGTTGACATGAACGCAGGGCTCCGTCGTCCGACCTCGGTCTGAGGACGGACCTCGTCGCGCTGCGAAGCCAGTCAAGGCTCCAACAGATTTTGAGCACGAGCGCCCGGTTCACCCCGCAATCGGGGTCAACGACCGGAAGGTGGAGCGGGCGAAGGGAGTCGAACCCTTACCCGAAGCCTGGAGGGCTTCGATTCTGCCATTAAACTACACCCGCACCCTGGTTTTACCGGGAGATCGGGGTAGCGAACAATGACCCATTGGAAGTACTTCGATGATTCTTTCGTGAATGGAAGATGAGCGGGTGCGGCTGTTCGCGGGGGTAAGAGCGGGATAGGATGGGCAGATCAGATCTTCACATCCGCCTTGTCCATCGTCGCGGCCGGTGGGGCTCGTTTGTTCCGCAGCGGGCGGCGCAGGCAATGCCAACCGTTTATGATGGGCGAGGCTTTCCAGGCGAGCGAATCCAGCGCATGAATGACACAATTCTCATTACGGGAGGAGCGGGGTTTATCGGGTCGAACTTCGCTCTGCAGTGGTTGAAGCATGTCGGCTCTCCGGTGGTGAACCTCGACCGCCTCACCTACGCCGGCAACCCGAGGAATCTGGATTCGATCCAGCGCGATACGCGGCATCTTCTGGTCCACGGGGACATTTGCGATGCCGAGCTGATCGGCACGGTTCTGCGCGAGCACCGGCCGCGCGCCCTGGTCCATTTTGCGGCGGAGAGTCATGTGGACCGGTCGATTGTGGCGCCGGATGCGTTCATCCGCACGAACGTGGAGGGAACCTTCACGCTGCTGGAGCGGGTGAAGAGCTACTGGACGGGACTGGACGACGCGGAGAAGCGCGCCTTCCGATTCCTGCACGTTTCGACGGACGAGGTGTACGGCTCGCTGGGGCCGAACGATCCCGCTTTTTCGGAGACGACACCCTATGCGCCGAACAGTCCCTACGCGGCGTCGAAAGCAGCGTCGGATCATCTGGTGCGGGCGTATCATCACACGTTTGGACTGCCGGTGCTGACGACGAACTGCTCGAATAATTACGGGCCG
>DASXFH010000409.1:0-8205 GCA_036489655.1 Acidobacteriaceae bacterium
GTGTTTTCCACTTTTGCAGGGGCTTGACAGGTTTTTGGGAGGCGTGATTTTGGGGTCGGGAATACAGGGGTCTCTCCGCTCCGGCTCGCGTTGCGAGCCTCCGGTCGAGATGACGGGAGTGTGGGGCGGGGGAGGAGAAGCAGGTTCCCTTGTCACCCCAGCCAGTAAGCTGGCCGGGACCCCGATTCGGGGATGACAGAAGGAAAGGCAACGGCAACAGCAACAGCAACAGCAACAGCAACAGCAGATTCCCTTCGGGAATGACAGAAAGAAGGGCAACAGCAACGACAGCGGCAACAGCAACGACAACAGCAACGACAACGACAACGACAACAGCAGATTCCCTTCGGGAATGACAGAAAGAAAGGCAACCAGCAACGACAGCGGCAACGGCAACGGCAACGGCAACAGCAGATTCCCTTCGGGAATGACAGAAGGAAGGGCAACGACAACGGCAACGGCAACGGCAGCGGCGCTTCAGGCTCGATGAAGAAGGCTACTGTGTGTCGCTGCTCGTGGTGGTCGCCGTCTTGCCGTGGCGCGGCTTGGCGGGAGGGGTGGGCTGGTCTGGGGTTTGCGGGGAGATCGTCAGTTTGGGTGGTGCTGGAGGAGTGGGCGGAAGCGGCACTGCGACGCTCTTCCGCACAGTAACGTCTCCATCGCTGGTTTCCAAGCGGACTTGCGGGCCGCCTGAACCGACGGTGCCGCTGAGCCAATGCTTTTCATCCTGGCTCTGCGACTCCAGACCGAAGTCATTCTCCAGCTCACCGTTCCTGGTCTGTGCGTTCAGCACGAAGCCGGTGTGCTCGGGCAATCCGACGTCTACTGACCCATGTTGATTCGTGACGTTGATCGGGCCCAACGGTGTTGCCGTCGTCACCGATATGGCTCCGTTTCTGTTCGAAACGGTTAACGGGCCGGCCACATCGTCCAGTTCGATGGTGCGGTTTCTGGTCGTGATGGTCACTGGTCCCAGCAGGCGATTTCCACGCAGATCGCCGCTCTCGATCTCC
Source organism: Acidobacteriaceae bacterium (assembly GCA_036489655.1). GTDB lineage: Bacteria > Acidobacteriota > Terriglobia > Terriglobales > Acidobacteriaceae > Palsa-343. The sequence goes on from DASXFH010000409.1 coordinate 1,014, forward strand.
AGGTCGCCATCGACGCGGGCGGTTGCGAACTTCGTGCGGCTGGTCTCGAAGCGCAATGGGCCGTTGATCTGCTGGGCCTCCGTTGTTCCGAAGAAGTCGCCCTGCAGCATGACGGCGCCGTCGATATTCTCGAGCGAGATGTCGCCGGCGCGGCCCTGCAGCGTGAACGCTCCTGTCACGCTCTTGGCCGAGATGCTCGAGTCGTCGTTATTGACCTGCGCGAGGACGGAGCCGTTGATGCCGGTCACCTCAACATCGCCTTTGCGCGAGGCGATGGTTACACTGCCGCGCAGCTCGCTCACACGCACATCACCATGGTCGGAGCTGACGGAGACGTCTGCACCATGCGGCATCTCGATCGTCAGGTCGGCCTGTCCCTGACTTACGGCCGGCACATCCAGCATCAGGTTGTTGCCTTGCGTGGAGAAGGTGGGCTGCAGTTGCCCGGCGCGCTTATCGGCTTCGCTGTCGCGCCAGGCGTAGACCTGCTTGTGCACGCTGACGTGCACCTGGCCGTCGTCACTCGTGCCCGTGACCGTCACGGCGCCCCAGGGGTCATGGACGACGAGCATCCCGCCCTGCGGCAGCGCCTGATTCAGGGAGTCGTCCGACTCGTGCGCCTCGCCGAAGACGCGGTCGAGGCCGCCGAAATCATGGCCGAGCAGCATGTGGTCATGCCAGCTCGCGGCACTGTCGGTCCAGCGAGCAGAGAGCCCTACAAACGCGAGCAGAATCAGCAGGAACACGGCGCCGCCGCTCAGCGCATGCGGGGTATGCGGACGGCCTGTCTCCTCCGCGTGCTGCTGATCGAACAGCCACTCCAGCAGCAGGATCAGGCCGGCGACGATCAACACGGCGGGCCACCAGCGCGCGTACCACTCAAAGCTGTATGGCCAGGAGAGCCGGCCGGTCTGCTCGAGCAGAAAGACGACGCCCAGCGCCAGCAGCACGAGCGGACCGACGATCGATCCTCGTCTCAGGCTGCGCCGCTGCATGCGGTACTGCTCGCGCATCCAGCGGGCCTGGATCTTTGCCGCGCGCCGCTGCGCCTTCCAGGCGCGCCGGTCATAGGCCGACCCGGGAGCATAGCCTGGGCTGTAGCCCGGTCCGGGCGGCGTGCCGCCGGGCTGCCCTGGCGGTGGAGGATAGCTGGCCATGCTACTGACCATCCTTTCCCGTAGAGGCGGGTCCCGTAGAGGCGGATCCCGGAGTAGAGGCGGGTCGCGGGGCAGGGGGCGGCGGAATGGTTGCGTTTCCGGGTGCGGTCGCCGGGTACCAGGTGTTTCGTCCCATGGTGCGTTCCAGAATCAGCAGCGCACCGAAGGCAATCAGCAGCACGCCCCATGTCTGGCCGAGGGTGCGAATGCCCGCGGCCTGCAGAGCGAACAGCAGCGCCAGCACCAGCAGCATGACAGGCCAGCGGACTTGACACATCAGCCGCGAGGCCATGCCATAGTCTTCGGTATCTGCATCGCCGGCCACTCTGGACCATGCGCGAACCATCTCCACGCGCCGGAAGAGAATGAAAGTGCCAAGGGCCGCCAGGACGATCGCGACAGCCCATGATCCGCCCATCCGCCATGAACCATTCAGATTGGCCAGCAGGAAGATCAACCCCAGGGCGATCAGCCACGCGGCGCCAATGGGGAAGCGTCGCGCCGGCAAGGGAGGCATCGGGGGAGGGACGGGCGCGCCTGCCGGGCTGTGCCATGGGTCGCCAGCATAGGTGTTCGCGTAAGGGGTCTGCGTCCAGCCGGCGCTGGAGGGCGCGCTCGCATACGCCGTTGGCTCCGGCGGGGGCGGCGGTGGAGGTGCATTGGCACCGAAGTTTGTGGGCGGGACATAACCTGACCAGTTCGGGCCTGACCAGTTGGGGCCTTGCGGCGGCGGCGCTGCCGGTCCGGCTCCCGCCGCGGCTGTAGCCCACCCAGCCGTCGTCGCCGAGGTTACGGGGCGCGATACGCTTCCCGGCCAGTTCTTTCCAAACCCCATGCGGTCGCCGATATCGTTCAGACCGAAGGGATTCGGCAGCGGCGTGCCGTCGCGCCGGGCCTTGGCGGTGTGGTACGCGTCGAAGACCTGGTAGAAGATCCAGCCTGCTACGAGCAGACCAAAGACGCCATTCACGTTGTCAGAGAGCGAACTCAGCACTGCGAAAATCACAAGGTGCGCGACGCCCTTCGCATACTGGCCGTTGTACATCGCGCCCACGCCGGGAATGAGACCCAGGAAGGCCGCCAGCCAGGGGCTCGGCTCATTGCTTACGGGAGCAGGACCTCCGGCGGGCTGACCGGCCGCTCCAGTGGTTTGCGTCCCAGTGGTCTGTGTCCCGGTGGTTTGCGTCGTCGCGTTTACGGGCGTCCAGCCGGCTGGGCCTGTGGCGGCGGGGCCTGCTCCTGCTGAACTCTGACCCTCCAGCCGCGTTACGAGGCAGGGTTCGCAATATATGGCTGACCCTGCGCGCCGCACTGTCTCGGCCGTCAATCCCTTGCCGCACTGCTGGCAGAACGCCACGCGCTCGCCCGTGTCTGTCTGCCCACTCTCAGGCGCTCGGTTGCGCTCGCCTGCTCCAGCCGTATCGTCGATCATCGCTCACCCCTCCTCTCTCGCGGCCCTTGTCTTCCAGGGTCCGTAAATTGCACTGCTGGAATCCCGTCAGCCTTCGAACCTAAAACCCTTGCTACAAGCCCTTCCGTTTCGGAGCCGGCGCCGGCTGCTGCTCCGGCTGCTGTGCCGTGCCGGACTGAGGAGTAAAGCTCACGTCCTCATGCTGGGCCAGCGGTCCCTCACCACGCAGCTCGCTCACGCGAGACTCCACCTGATACACCAGACGCATGTTCTGGAAGTTGCGCGCCGCGGCCGCACTCGCGTCAGCTACATTGCGGCGCAACCCTGAAGGCGTAAAGTCCGACGCCCGCAGGTTCTTCAGCCGCACACCCGTCAGGTTCAGCGTCAGCGCAATCGAAACGAACGCCATCGCCGCTGTCATCGCGAGCCGGGGCTGAAATGTTGCCCGCGCCGTCTCGATGCGGAAGACATCCACAACCTTGCGCACCATCGAGGTCAGCGCCCATGCCGGAGCAACCGCCTGCACCGGGAGCGCCCTCACAAACTCCGGCATTGCATTCGCGGCGTCTTCGGTTCCGGTGGTCTCGGCGAGGATTTTGGCCAGCAGAGCCGCTGGAGGCTCCGGAGTGTGGCCCTTCAGCACTCCCAGCCAGGCCGCTCCGCGATGAGCTTCTTCCAGCTCCTTCGCACAGGACGGGCATCCAGCTACATGCCGATCAAACAGTCTGCGCTCGGCTTCCGTAAGCGTGCCGTCGACCGCATCCGGGCACATCATCTCGCATACCACGCAATCAATGGGCATGGCTTCCGTCTCGCCGGATCTGCCGAATTCTTTTTCGTCGAATTTGCCCCAGTTCGTCACGCTACATCACCTTCCCTTCCATGCCTTTCAGCAATCGGGCCAGTTCGCTCCGCCCGCGGCTGATCCTGCTCTTCACAGTCCCCTGCGGGACATGGAGAATCTCTGCAATCTCCTTGTAATCCATATCCTCCAGATCGCGAAGGATAACCGCCTCGCGGAGCTCCGGAGAAACCTGCGTCAAAGCCTGCTGGATCTGCGCCCGCAACTCGAGCCCGGCGACGTGGTGCTCCTGCCCGGGACTTGAGTCCGCCAGCCGGTCCAGCCGGCTCGGCCCGTCGTCCTCGCCGTCAATGGACTCATCGAGCGAGTCGCTCACCCGGTCCATTCTGCTGCGACGGTAGTTATCCACCAGCAGGTTACGGGTCAGCGTTGTCAGCCAGGTCCCAAATCCTCCGCGCGCCGGGTCAAAGCTCGCCAGGTTGCGGTACATCTTCAGGAAGACCTCCTGGGTCAGGTCCTCGGCGTCGGTTGCCGAGCCGGTAAAGCGATAGCACAGCCCATAGACCTTGCGATGCTGGGTCTTGGCCAACTTCTCCCACGCGGCCGCATCGCCGGCCAGGCAGCGCGCTGCGAGCTCGGCCAGGGCAGCCTGCTCGGCCACTATGGTGGACCGCTCCAAACCAGCTGGCGAATTCGGCTCGTCAGGTGCGAGCCGCGGCTCCTTCACAGCTCTCTCCTTGGCCGCCGATGGTCCCGTATGCGCCTCACGGCGAAGCGGTTTCACTGCCTGCTCCCGCCGTGCCACTCGCGCCGGCCAGGCCGCAGGGGCGCTTCGTTCAAGCATCGCCGGGATGGTCGCCGCCGCCATGGTGTTTGTTACGCAATCCCAGCCCGGAAAGTTCCCTTATCCTTCGCTGTCAAAGACGGCCAGACAGTAGACAAAAGACAGTAGACAGTAGAGATAGGCAACCGCTCCGCTCGCTTTTCCACCGTCCACTGTCTACCCTCTACTGTCTGCCTATTGCTTTACGACGCCGCAGGCAATTCTGTTGCCGGCATTGCCGGCCGGGTCAGATTTTTCATCATCCGCGTGCTCATGCACGACCACACTGGTTCCTCCGTTGGCGAAGATGGAGTTCGGCAGGTTCGGGTCCATGGAGATATCCGTGAGCACAAAGCTGGCCTCGCCGGTGTGATCCTCGCCCACAGACACATTGCCGGGCAGATCGCCGTTATGGTGCCCCTCCGGGTTCTGGAATCCATGGTGCTTTCCGGACGGATTAAAGTGTCCGCCAGCCGCATGGAAGTCTGGCACATCGCACACCGGGTTCTGGTGAATATGCACGCCGTGCTCGCCAAACGGAATGTTTTCGAGCTTCACGGTCATCTTCACGCCCTTCTTCGACTGTTTGAAGGTGACCGTTCCGGCGGGCTGGCCGGCCGAGTTCACCAGCTTCACCTTTACCTCTTTCGGCACGCCGTTCGCCTGAACCGGCTGCGCCAGCGATATACCTGCACCCGTCGCGAATGCCACTCCGCACGCAATCACCATCGCTCGCCGCATGGTCTTCACCTCATTCAAACGCGTTAAAAAAGAGAGCACCGCCAGCATACTCGTCTTGGGGTCTGGAGACAGTAGACAAGAGACAGTAGACAGTAGGAGACGGCTACCTGGCCACCTTTTCTACTGTCTACTGTCTACCCTCTACTGTCCGTGCCACAAATCCACCGCGCCTCCGCGTACCCTATCCCCACCATGCAAGCGACCACTCCTGGCGTGCTCGAAGTCATCACCGGCCCCATGTTCTCCGGCAAGAGCGAGGAGCTGATCCGCCGCCTCAAGCGGGCGCGCATCGCCCGCCAGCGCGTCGCCTGCTACAAGCCCGACATCGACCTGCGCTACCATCGCACGGCGATCGCCTCACACTCGTCGCTGACACACGAGGCCCGGCCCATCGGCTCCGTCGAGGAGCTCCGCGACATCCTCTATCCGCAGCTCGATGAGATCGAGGTGGTCGGCATCGACGAGGTCCAGTTTCTCTCGCCCGACATTATCCCGTTTGCTCTGGAGCTGGTCGAGATCGGCAAGCGGGTCCTCCTGGCCGGCCTCGACACTACCTTTGCCAACGAGCCGTTCGGCCCGGTTCCCAACCTTATGGCACTGGCCGACAAGGTTACCAAGCTCTCTGCGGTGTGCATGGTGTGCGGCCAGGCCGCGATCCACACGCAGCGTCTCGGTCAGTCGCAGGAGCTTGTGGTGGTCGGCGCTACTGGCCTTTACGAAGCACGCTGCCGCGCCCACTTCACGCCGCATCTCGACGCCCAGGGCAGCGAGCAGCTCGAGTTGCCGGCGACCGTCCCGTGATCATGTCGCTTCCGGCGCGTGAAAGGCTCGAGCGGCGATAAACTTCCGTACCACCTCTGGGGCGGCAACCTGACCCGTGCGGTGTGGTATCGTACGACTTAGGTTGCAATTTGTTGCACACGGTGGAAACGAATTTCCCTCGGAGTTCCTCCTCCACTCGTTGAGCGATCTACCTGGCTGAAGCTAAACCTTGCAGATCTGTTAGTTAGCTCTGAGGGGAAATGGCACGGCAGTTGCTTCTTTACTCAGCATCGACAACTGCGCACCGCAGTGAGGAGACTGAAAAAATGGCAGCCACCCCGTTGTTCACCTGCACGTGCGGAGTCCAGAAAAAGACGAGTAATCACTGGATTCTTGCCCTAACTTCGCCGCACGACGTGAAGTTCCTGCCCTGGGACGCCAATCTGGCGCTCGAGGACAACGTCATCGTTCTGTGCGGTGAGCGCTGTGCCGCCGCTCTGCTTTCCCGTTGCCTCGGCGACTGGAAGGCTTCCGAGTACGCCACCACGTCCACGCCGGTTCGCTCCGCTACTTTGAGCCCGGCGCAAGCCGCCGCTTAGGCCCAAGCGCCTGCTACGTTTTCCCTGTGATGGGCGGGGCACCCCGGTTTCGGCCAGAGACCTGGCCGGCCCGGGGAATCGCAACCGGAGAGTTACAGCGGTTCCACCACCACGGCCGTTCCATAGGCCAGCACCTCCGCCACCCCCTGCATAATTTCGTTGGCGTCGTAACGCACACCGATCACGCCGTTAGCGCCGATCTCGATGGCGTGAGCAATCATTCGCTCGAACGCATCGGAGCGCGTCTTCTCGCACATGTTTGTGAAGAGAGTGATATCTCCGCCGGCCAGCGTCTGCAGGCTGGCGCCGATTGTCCCAAAGAGTGATCGCGAGCGCACGACAATTCCACGCACCACGCCAAGATTGCGCGTCAGCTTGTATCCGGGCAGGTCAAACGCGGTTGTCACCAGCGAATGATCGAAATTCAACGACGTCCTTGAAGCATCGTTCATGACATCCTCCAGAGGTCACTGTTCAGGCTATCAGCGGCGGTCCTTGAGTAATACGCTCCCAGTCCAACTCATCGTCGAAGCGGGGGGGTGCAGCTGCTGGAGATTCTTCTGAGGTGCTCCGCGGCATTTTTCTATCTTGTCCCGCGCTTTTCTATCTTGTCCCGCGCTCCACTCCTGATAGCCTCAGATTTCGATGTCAAACCGAACGGAGTTGCGCCGCATTGTTGAGGATCGCGCGACCTTGAACCGTGGCGAGGCCACTACGCTGATGCAGCGTATCCTCGCCGGGCAGGTCCCGGATATGGAGCTCGCGGCCCTGCTAGGCGCGATGGCGGGACGTGGAGAGACCGCTCCGGAGATAGCCGGTTTTGCCCAGGCCCTGCGAGCGCTCGCAAAGCCGCTGCCTTTGTCTGAAGAAGAACGCGCGGCGATCGTCGACACCTGC
>DASXFH010000421.1:0-4757 GCA_036489655.1 Acidobacteriaceae bacterium
AATTCTCAAAGAGCGCAGGACAATTCCGGCCTGGGCCGGGACCTGGTGCAACAAGCCAAAAGCCCTGTTCGTTCGGCGTGACAACCGAGCGGACAGAGCTTTCCATCTGTAGTTTGGCGCGGGTCTTTTGCTGATGCAAGAAGAATCGAGGTGTGGGACGGTACGGAGGTCATGCGCGTCCCTCAGCGAATCCCGACGCAAACCGCGCTGTCATCCGGACCATTCGCATGCCGAAGCGGAGGGGATTCGGTCGCGCAGCCGCCAACAGGATCTCGGGCGTTGGGCGCGCGCCCCTTCAATGGCCCAAACTTCCGGATTGCCGGCCATTCGCCCCGGAACCTGTCGATGAGCGAGTTGCCCTGATTTCGCCAACTGAGAGCCACGCGGCGCAGGCCTCGTTGACGCTGGGCCCCGGGAACCCTATGCTCGTTCTACCTTCCCTCGCTCGAATTTGTGGATCCAGGAGATTACATGCGTGCCGGACTCTGACGCTCCTACAATGGGGCCGGATCCGCGGTCCGACGCCCGCGCGAATTCCGTCGTGACGCCCCCGCCCTCCGACAGAATCCCGGGCGAAGCGCCGCCGATGCCGTCTGTCGTCGGACGATATCGCATCGTGTGCCTGCTCGGCGAAGGAGGTATGGGCGCTGTCTACGAAGCGGAGCAGGGTTTTCCCCATCGCACCGTCGCCCTCAAAGTCATCCGTGCCGGCTATGCCGACACCCAGATGCTGCGCCGCTTCGAAACCGAAACCCAGGCGCTGGGACGGCTGCAGCACCCCGGTATCGCGCAGATCTACGACGCGGGTACGGCCGAAACGCCCTATGGACGCCAGCCTTATATCGCGATGGAGCTGGTCCGCGGCCGGACTCTGCTCGCCTGGTGCGACGCGCATCGCCTCAGTATCCGGCAGCGCCTCGAGCTGACGGCGAGAGTCTGCGACGCGGTGCAGCACGCGCACCAGAGGGGATTGATTCATCGCGACCTCAAGCCGGCCAACATCCTGGTGGGGGAGGATGGCCAGCCGAAGATTCTCGACTTCGGCATTGCTCGGCTCACAGACGCGGATACCCTGGCGACGCGCCAGACCAGCATGGGACAGATCATCGGGACGCTCGCCTACATGAGCCCCGAACAGGTCACCGGCGATCCGGACGAACTGGACACCCGCAGCGATGTCTACACGCTGGGCGTGATTCTCTACGAGCTGCTTGCCGGCAAGGCGCCCTATGCGATCGGAAAGCAGATTCACGAAACGGTGCGGATCATTCGCGAGAAGGAGCCGACCGCCCTTCGCAGCATCAATCGCACATTCCGCGGTGATATCGAGACCATCGTCGCCAAAGCTCTGGAGAAGGACAAAACGCGACGATACGGATCGGCGGCGGAGCTGGCGGCGGACATCCGCCACTATCTGCACGATGAGCCGATCGTCGCGAGGCCGGCTTCAACCACGTATCAGCTCTGGAAATTTGCTCGACGCCACAAGGCGCTGGTCGGCGGCATAGCCGCGGTGTTCGCTGTTCTTGTGCTTGGCGTAGTGGTCAGCACCTGGGAAGCAGTGCAGGCGCGGCGGTCCCAACGAAAGGCCGAGCAGGAGACGGCTATTGCCGGGGCGGTCAACGATTTTCTGCAGAACGATCTGCTGGGACAGGCCAGCACGTATAACCAGGCAAAGCCCGATCCGAACATCACCGTGCGGACGGTGCTGGACCGGGCCGCACAAAATATCGGTCACCGCTTCGCCCAGCAGCCCGCAGTGGAGGCGGCAATTCGCGAGACCATCGGGGACGCCTATGTCGGCCTGGACCTCTATCCGGTAGCCCGTCAGCAGCTGGAGCCCGCCCTGGAGATGGATCGCCGCAGCCTCGGCCCGGAGAATCCAAAGACCCTGCAGGTGCTCACCAAGCTGGGCTACGCACTCGCGCTCGACGAAAAATATCCCGAGAGCGAAACGCTGCTGCTGCAGGCGACCAGTCTCGATCGCAAAGTGCTGGGCGAAGACAACCGTCAGACGCTGACTGCGCTGGACAGGCTGGCCTGGCTCTATTTCAGCGAAGGAAAATATGCCAAATCCGAGTCCATCCTTCGCCCGGTGGCGGATACAGAACTCCGGCTCTTCGGCCCGGAGGACAGCGACACCCTTACCGCCCTGAGCGCGCTGGCTCTCGACTATGGGGAAGAGGGCAAATTTGCCGATGCGGTAAAAATCCATCGCCAGCTTATTGATATCGACCGGCACCAGCTGGGGCCGGACAGCCCGAAGACCATTATCGAAATGAGCAATCTGGCGCAAATCTACAACAATCTCGGACGAGAAGCGGATGCTGAGGCGCTCGATCAGGATGCGCTGGAACGGGCACGCCGCATCCTTGGCCCGGAGAATCGAACGACACTGTCCGACCTGGTCACGCTTGCCGAGATCAGGATGAGCGAAGGCAAGTTCAGCCAGGCCGAGCCCCTGCTGCAGCAAGTGATCGAGGTTTACCGGAGAACTGCAGGACCGGATGCGCCCTCCACGATCCAGGCGATGAACACTCTGGCGGGCGATTTTGAGGAGCAGGGGAAGTTCGCCCAGGCGGAGCCTCTGATGCAGCAGACGTCGGCGAGCGATCGCCGCGTGCTGGGCCGGGACCATCCACACACGCTCTACGACATCTCTAATCTCGCCGAACTGTATACCGATGAAGGCAAGTATGCGCAGGCCGAATCGCTGTACCCGCAGGCCATCGAGAACGCGCGTCGTGTGCTCGGGTCCGGTAATCGCCTGACGACGTATTCGGAATGGGGGCAGGGAATCCTCTATATCCACGAAGGCAAGTACCGGCTGGCCGAGAACTCGATTGCCGAGGCGCTGGCTGCACAGCGGCATTCCCTCGGCGATCACAATCCGATGACCGTTACCTCCATGGGCGACCTGGCCCTGGTGTACACCCTCGAGGGGAAATACGCAGAGGCGGAGCCTCTGGCGCGCGAAGCACTGGAATTACAGAAGAGAATGTCCCCCGGCGATTGGCCGCAGTACAACGCCGAAAGCGTTCTCGGGGCGAGCCTCGCCGGTCAGAAGAAGATGGCCGAGGCCGAACCGCTGCTGCGCGATGGATACGAGGGAATGCTCTCCCGCAAAGACCACATCGATGTGCCTGACCAATTTCGTCTGAGGCTTGCTCACCATTGGCCCGTCCAGATGCACCCGCCCAAAAGCCATCTGAGACCAGCCTCCGGGCAGCCATAAGAGCGCTTCGAATAACTTCACTGAAAGTACCCCTGGATCGTGGCCTCGCGAATTGGATTCGTGCCAAATCGCCGAGTCACTCATCGGCGCCCGAACAAGCGTGCAGCCGGGTTTGGGGCGAGTCACCGGCTATACGGAAGATTCGGTACCAGGAGGATCGGCGCGTACTACCCTCCGCGAGCTCTGCGTCCTCTGGTCAAAGCTCCTGGATCTCTACCGCTTCTCCGCCGCCTCAATCATCCCAAACAGCCGCCCCCGGTCCAGGACCTCCACAAACGGCGTCCCGCTCGTCTTGTTCGTCACCACCCAGATCGTCGGCGTGTGCTCGATCCCGACACTCTGCCCCAGCGCATAGTCCGCTTTCACCAGGGTCGCCAGCTGCCCCTGCGGATCGACGGCAAACGGCAGCGCCAGCCCATGCTCGCGGGCGAACCTCTCCGCAAAGGCCCGCAACTCCTCCTGGGAGTGAATCGTCGCCTGCGCCGCGAACACCGCATCCCGAAACGCGTCGCCCAGCTTTCTCGATTTTGTATCGAACCAGCGCGCATCCACCGCCGCCGCGAAACTCCAGTGGTGGAAGGGCAGCGGGAAATCATGCCGCACCCAGGGGATGTGGAACTTCGCCGCCGCCTCCTGCAGAATCAGGTTCGCCCGGGCGCAGTCCGGACACTCCAGGTCCTCCCACTCCACAATCGCCACACGCGCCCCTGCCGGCGGACGCAGCGCCCTGGCATTGTGCACCACTGTCGTCGCCGGCTCCGGATTGGAAAATTGGCCGAGGGCACGAGTGCAGAGCGTCCCGGCCAGCAGAAGCAGGGCCGTGACGCCGAAAGTCCGGAAGCAGGATCGAAGTTTCATGGCTGTTGCCCCGATTGTAGGAGCCCGTCCCCTCTGAACCTCGTGGCGCATGTCACAGCCGTCGCAGAGCAGCACAAAGGCCACCCGTTTCCGGGTGGCCTTTGTTTCGATCAAGGCAGATTGGTGTGTGCTGTCTTAATCTCCCATAACAGGTTCGCCCGCAGGCTCGGCCTTCGCCTTCGGAGCCGGAGCGATCGAGTCGATCGACACCAGACCCTCTACCGGCTTCTCGCCCAGCACGTGCTCGCGATACAGCTTGGCCATCTTCGCGTTCTCGGCATCCTGCTTCAGCTTCGCCTCGCGTGCGCGGATCTTCTCCTCGCGCGCATTCTTGGCGATGCCGCTCTTCTCGAAGGTGTTGTTGGCCGCCGCATCCACGTGCTCCTGGTTCAGGATCAGCGTGTGCTGTGCCGACTCCATGCCGACCTTCTTGCCGCCCGCGAAGATCTCATGCCGCCCATGCTCCTCGTACCACTTCGTCAGCGTGGACGTCATGTGCATCTTCTCGATAATGTTCCGCCATCCGACCCCGGTGTTGTACGCGCAGAAGCTGATCTCGCCTTCCTGCGTCGCGTACGGAATGATGCACTGCTCCGTCCGCCGGAAATCGTAGTTGAACAGGTCCTGGAACCACATGCCCGCGATGAACAGGAAGTTCCACCGG
>DASXFH010000020.1:0-10690 GCA_036489655.1 Acidobacteriaceae bacterium
GTCTGCTCCACAGTCGGAAAGCTTGCGGCGTTATGCTCCGGAGACGGTGTCCCAAGGCTCTTGACGCGCTCCAGCATCACCTGCTGCCAGTACGTCGCGTGCCACAGTTCCTCATAGATCGTATGCGTCGCCCCCGGCACATGCGCGTGGGCCATTGCGTCGGGCACAGCTTCCAGAATGTGCGAAGGAGGCGTGTGCGCGCTGTCGCCGATGAAACAGAGAGCCAGTTCGTTCATGCCTCGATTTTCGCATCACGCCTGTCCGGTCACCACCGTGTGCGGGCTCATCGGAATCGCGTGCGCCTTCGTTTTCGAGAACCCCGCATCCGCATACATCCCCGACAGCTCGCTCAGCGTGTATGCATCGCCCGCCGTTGTCGACGTCAGCATGGTCATCGCGAATCCCGCCGGCATGGGCGGCGACACCCGGTCCTCATTCGGCACGAACTCCAGCGTCGCCACCCGCCCGCCCGGCTTCAGCGATTCCCGCACCTTCTTCAGCAGGCCCACGCAGGTTGGCTTGTCGAAGTGGTGCAGAAAATTCGTCAGCAGAACCGCATCGTACGGTCCGCCAAAGTCTACATCGAACGCGCTCCCCGGCAGCATGTTGTACCGCTCGTGCACGCCCGCTTTGCGCGCGTTGTCCACCGCCACCCGCAGCACCGGCGCCCAGTCCAGCCCCGTCACCCGCGCCTGCGGATTCTGCTTCGCGATCTCGATCCCGAACAGCCCGTGCCCCGCCGCGATGTCCAGCACGTGCATCGGCCCGTTGTGCCCTTCCAGCACCACCGCCCCCAGCGGACCGGCCATCGGCGCCATCATGGGAGCCATGGTCTCTGCAAACTGCACCCACACCGGATTCTCCGGCTCCACCGTGCCTTCTCCCGGCAGGCTCGTTCTTCCATGGCGGACGACCTCGGCCAGGTTGTCGTACACCGCACGCATCTCCGGATTCGCGAGGAACTGCGCAATCGAAGCCAGCGACGCCGGCGACCGCGGATCCAGAAACAGCGCGCTCACGGGGCTGTGCCGATACCGTCCGTCTTCCTTCACCAGCACGCTGTTAATCGTCAGAAAATCGCACAGGATGCGAATGCCCCGCTCCGACGCCTGGCAGTGCCGCGCAATCGACGCCACGTCGCCCGGCCCATTGCCGACCGCCGTGAACAGATCCAGGTCGATGGCCGCTTTCAAAGCCGCGGTGCGCTGGTGTGCCTGCAGCATGTCAAACACGATGGCAGGGGTCAACGGCCCCTCAGCCTGATTCCCAGGGTGCATAAACCGTCTCCTCGTTGGATTGGCCCGTAATCAATCGGCTGGGGAGCCCTGCGCCGGGCCCGGCGAGTGTAGCAAAGGCCCCGCGCGAATCGCCACTCTTTTCCGCAGCTCTGAACCGTAAACCGTAAACCGTAAACCGTAGCCCCTATCCCCTGCTCTTCTTCAACTCCTTCCAGTCCTTCTCGGTCTGGTCCGCATACGCTTCGGCAAATTCGGCAAGAGCCTCGCCGAATTTCTGGCCATTCCCCAGATACCCCGCCAGCAGACACGCGTCCCCCGATCGCGCATGCCCTCGCGCCAACAGCTCCCCGCACATCTGCGCGTAATCGATCAGCCCCGGCCCCTGCAGATCCTCGATCGCAATCGATCCCTTATGATCGTTCAGCTGCCGCACCAGATAATCCCGATTCGCAATCGTCGTCCACCCCAAAAATGGATCCGACGCAAACTGCATCGCTCTCTGCCCATCGGCCACGCGCTTGCCCTGGTGGCCCGCCCCGCCTCCCGATCCGCCGCCGATCGCCCCCGGCAGATACGGCGCATACGCCGGCCCGGGCTCCTCCTTCACCTGCAGAAACAGCGGATCGCGCTCACCGTTTCCCTCCAGATACATCAGGTAGTCGCGCAGCCCCACGCTCCCCGTCCCCACCACCTTGAACGCCACATTCACAGGCCGATACTGCGCCAGAAAATGCTGCCGATCCGGCAGCAGGTTCTCGCGATAGGTCTTCAGCGCCGCCAGCACCGGCCGCGCCTGCGCCGGACTCAGCCGCCGCAACACCGGCGGCGCCTCCCGGAAGCATCGTCCCTTTTTCGTCGCCGCCGTCAGGGCGTCCAGCGTATGCAGCGGTGTCGTCCGCTCGGCCTTCAGCAGCGCCTGGCTCACCGGCGAAATTCTCTGCAGGCGATGCACCTGGAATCGCGCCACCTCTACCACCGGCATCCGCGACAGCGTCTGCACCAGCTTGTGATAGCTCTCCACAAACCGCAGCACTGCCTCGCGTCCCGCTTTCGTCCCGGCGCCTTCGCCGGTGGTCTCCCGCGCCGCCAGCACCAGGCTCGCCGCCAGCCGCTTCAAATCCCACTCAAACGGCCCCTGGATCGTCTCGTCAAAATCATTAATGTCGAACAGCAGCCGCCCATCCGGTGCCGCATACGCGCCCAGGTTGCGTACGTGCGCGTCGCCGCAAATCTGGGTCACAATGCCCGTATGCGGAAGCAGAGCCAGGTCCGCCGCCATCACCGACACGGCGCCGCGAAAGAACCCGAACGGCGAGGCCAGCATCCGCTCGTACTTCAGCCCGACGAGCCCCGGCACCCGCCCCCGCATCGACTCTTCGATCAGCCGCCGAGGATTGTGCGTCCGCAGCTTCGCGTCCCAGTGCGCGTGATCCTGCCGGCGCACCTGCTTCCGCCGCATCTGGCCAAGGGCCCGCCGTTCCTGAGCTGTTGAAAAATGCGGCATACCCTCTCAGCATACGTCCGCACATCAGTGTCTGCGCGATCTGTTACGCTGGCTGCCATGCGCCCTCAGCCTCTCATTTGTGTCACCGACGTTGAAGCCAGCAGCCGCTGGTATCAGCGCCTGCTCGGCTGTCGCGGAGTTCACGGCGGCAGGCAATATGAGCAGCTGGTCCGCGATGGCTCGCTCATTCTGCAACTGCACAGCTTTGAAACCGAACACCAACACGGCCCCATCGGCAATCCCGCCGACAGGCCCTACGGAAACGGTGTCCTGCTGTGGTTCGAAGTGGAGGATTTCGATGCGATCATGGAGCGCGCCGCCGCCATGAGCGTCCAGATCGTGCTCCCTTGCCATCGCAATCCTGCCGATGGCAACGGCGGCCCCAACCACTGGGAGTGCTGGATGCGCGACCCCGATGGCTACACCGTCGTCGTCGCCAGCCCTTATGGAACCGCCGACGGCGACTGGCGCCCCGGCCCGGATCTGTTCGCGTAGAGATCCCGCTGCCCTAAGGCTCCAGATCGAACGCCGGCCGCGTGCTCCCATCCATATAGAACGGCACCGACGTGTGCTCCTCGGCACTCCGGCTCACCGTCAGTTAGAATCGCCCCGTTCTCAAATCGCGCAGGGAGCCCTTTCTAATGACACGCACTGCCAGGCTCAGGTTGATATCTGTGCTCGCCCTTTCAGGTCTGATGTCGAGTCCCATCATCGGACGGCCCCAACAAATCCACTCTTCAGTGGGAGAGCAGGCGGTCAGCGTCGTGTTGAAACACTATGCCGTTAACCCCCTTGAACTTGATCCGAAGACGCACACGCCTCTGTCCGGTGGTGGAAGCTGGTCAATGGATAAACGCCCCGCAGCTTCTTGCCCAGAGTCCCAAAACACATGTGTTACGGTGCAGTATCGACTGCCCGATGAGCAGGTGCAGTGCTCCTGGTTGGTCTTGTTGAATGAAGATGGTTCCGACGGTGCCATTCTTGATGAGAATGACGATGCCGCACGCTATATGCTGCGCAAGGTTTCGGCGCAGGATGCGGGGGCGTTGATCACTTTCCGAAAAAAGCCATCCTTTCCGCCGATCGCCATGGCTGCCCATATCAGTGGAACTGTGTCCGTAGAAGTGATCGTGGATCAGTCCGGTAAAATCCAGAAAACCTTTGCTGTCAGCGGTCCTCCGATGGAGCGGGGCGCCGCTCTGGAAGCCGCACAGGACTGGCGCTTTAAACCGATGCTGGTCGGATCGCGCGCAGTTCCTTATGTGGTTCCTCTCCTGTTTACCTTTCGTACTATGGGACCGGCATCGTCGTCGGTGTCTGTCGCCCCCTGACGCCGCTCCCGGAAACACAACCCTTACAGCTCCAGATCGAACGCCGGCCGCGTGCTCCCATCCATATAGAACGGCACCGACGTGTGCTCGTGCACAATCCGCCACGCCTCTCCGCGCCGCTCCAGCACCAGCGTCTCCCGCATCCAGAAATTCGGCTTCGCCGGCGGATCGATCTTCGTCCCCTGCATCCGCATGTATCCCCACGCCACCGCCGTGTTTCCCGCCACCCTCACCTCGAAATCCCGCGGCTCAATGGTGATCGGACCCTCCCACGTGTTCAGCCACGCCCGCGTCTCCGCCACGTCGATGCCGGTATGCCGCAGCGGCGGCGCCAGATTGAAAATCGCCGCATCCCCCGTGTACGGATCCGCAATCGCCTTCGCATCTTTGTCGTACCGGGCCTTCGCCATCCCGGCGATCAGCTCCAGAATCGCAGCCTGATCCTGCTTCGCTTCGGCCGCACGATCGATCAACGTTGCACTTGTCATGACACTTCTCCTGAAGGCGCAGATCGGCTCTCGCCCCACGCCTCGGCTGGGGATGAAGATCGCGCCGCGCTCGTTACGCGGCAGGGAACAGAATGTGCGTGATCAGCTCGTCCTCCGCCGTCACCCGCGGATCGTTCACGTAGTGCTCGATGTGCCAGTCGTCGCGCAGCGGCAGACCGCGCTCGCGCACCGCTTCCACCACGCGCCCCGTCGCCGGTCCCAGTTGCGCGTACGATCCCCGCAGCACAAACCGCGCGTACTTCCCGCCGGCAAACTTCTCGTAGGCCACGCCCGCAGGCAGTCGCGACGGCTTCTCCGCCACCGAGACCCCCGCCCGGTAGATCTGCGGCCCTATCTTGTACAGGCTGATGTAGCCGGTGATCGTGTTCTGCTCCGCAATTGCGGAGGTCAGCGTGTGCAGCTCCGTCCAGGCCTGCGGTGCGATCGTCTGGAACGGCCCCTGCTTCTCGACGAAGACGTAGTGCGTCTCCGGCCACTGTACTATTTCCGGCTCCAGCGTCAGTTGCATCGGCTTCTCTGCTGTGCTCATCGTGTCTCCTCCTGAGATTGAAGTGCCTGGCCCTGCGCCAGTCCCTGGCCCCGATCCCGATCCTCGTCCCGGTGAAACAGCATCTCCACATACCGCCGCAGGTGGTCGATCATCGTCTCCGCCACCTCCGGCCCGCCCCGTGCCTTCGCCAGAACAAACGCCCCCTGGATCACCGCCTGCGTGTACAGCGCCAGGCTCCTCGGCGTCCAGTTCCCCCGCACGTTGTACTTTTTCATCGCGGCTGCTATATCCGGCTCCAGCGTCGCCACATGCCCGCGGATGCTCTGCTCGCACGCATCCCTCACCTGCGGATGCGTCGCGTACACCTCCTGCACCATCATCCCCACCAGGCAGGTGAACTCCGGCAGCGTCCCCCGCAACAGCGATTTGCGGAAATCAATGTACGCCAGCACCCTCTCCAGGGGATCTCGCAGCGCCTGGTACGGAGCCGCCGCGAACAGCGCCCCTGTCATCGCGCTCCAGTGCTCGGCTGCCGCCACCGCCAGCTCTTCCTTGGTCTTGAAATGATAGAAAAAGCTCCCCTTGGTCAGTCCTGCCACCTCGCAAACATCCTCGACCCGAGTCGCCTGGTAGCCCTTCTCCCGGATCACCTGCAGAGCAGCGTCCAGCAGCTTTGTCTTCGATTCGTGTTGATTTTGCGTCATTTCCATTAACATACCAACCAGTAGGTACGTACTCTAGACCACCCACAACGCCCCTGTCAAGCTCTCGATTCGGAATTCCTGATCAGGACGGCAATCCAGTCACCGAGAAAGCGGGGCCTTGAAACCCGGAGCTTGAAAGCCGGAGTCTGATACCGGGACCTCTGTGTTCTCTGTGCCCTCTGTGGTGGAGCTAACCCCGCCCGGCCCCGATCTCCTCGCTCACCGCTGCCAGCGTCTCCGCCCGCATCGGCGGCATCCCGCCCGTCTGCGACGCGACCCACGCTCCCCACCGGTTCCCCGCCTCGTTCAGAACCTCCAGCGGCGCGCCCTCCAGATAGTAGTGCGCCAGCGCGGCTGTGAACGCATCGCCCGCGCCCACCGTGTCCTTCACCCGCGCCTTCATTCCGTGGTGCCGATGATGGCTTCCACGCGTGACCAGCAAACTGCCCCGCGAGCCCAGCGTCACGCACACCAGCTCCACCGGATACCGCTCCATTAGCCGCCGCGCCCCGCGCAGCATCTCCTCGTCATCCTCCGCCTGGCTCGGGTGAGGACACGCGCCCGTCCCGATCAGCACATGCGGCAACTCGTGGACATTCAGCTTCAGAATCGTCGCCCGCCCCAGCGAGTCCCGCAGCACATCCGGCGTCCAGAACGGCTTACGCAGATTTACATCGAAAATCCGCACGCACTCCCGCCGCGTCTCGTCCAGAAACGACTGAATCGCTCCCTGCGAGGTCTCCTCGCGCTGCGCCAGCGTCCCAAAGCACACCGCATCGGCCGTCCGCGCCAGCTCCCGCCACTCCGGCGTCAGCGTCAGGCGGTCCCACGCTACCGGCTCATGGATCGTGTACTCCGGTTCCCCGGTCTCCAGCGAAACCGTCACCGTACCGGTCGCATATTCGCTGTCGCTTTGCAGAAATCGGTTGTCAGCGGGCAAAGCCTCAAGCGCGCGCTGGGCCTCCTCGCCAAGCACATCGGCGCCGATCCGGCTGGCCACCACCGCGCGATTCCCAAGCCGCCCCGCCATCACCGCGAAATTCGCCGGCGCTCCCCCCAGCCGCCGTCCCTCCGGCAGAAGGTCCCACAACAGCTCGCCCAGTCCCACCACCACACGCTGCTGCGTTTCCGATCTTCGCGTCACGTCCCTCATCGCTCGGTCCTGGCGCTTCCTCAGTTCACCGCCCCGGCTTTCTCGGCTCCGCACACAGGACGGACCCGTCCGGGCTTCGACTCAGGTACTCCCGCGCTTTTCAGCAGGCTGTTCATCTTAAGAAAAACCGCGTTCGTCCACCCGAATCCAATCACATTCTGCCGATAGCCCGTCGCCACCTGAACCTCTGCCGAACCGGTGACCACGTCATACTTCTCCCGAATTGTGTGCTCGCACGCAAAATTATCACGGATGGTCGCCGTGAATTCCTGCGATACCAGCGCCGCATCCTTTATATCTCCAGCCTGTTTCATCCCATCAACAGCCACCCACGTCGCCGGTGCCCATCCGTACGGATAATCCCATTGCACCCCCGTATCCGTCGTGCTCATCGCCAGGCCGCCCTTATGGTTAAACAGCCCAAGGTTCGCCTCCACTCTCTTCGCCTGCTTCGCACTCGCCGAACCCCCGAAGAGCGGATAGAACGTTGTCAGATAGTTGTAGCTCGACTGCTTGCCCGTCTCGAAGTCGTAATCGAAATACATTCCCTTCTGCTCGTTCCACAGATACTGGTTCATCGCCGCCTGCCGCGCCGCCGCCTTCTCCTCCCAGCGCTTCGCTTCATCCTGCTTGCCCACTTGCCCTGCCATCCACGCCAGATCCCGCTCGTATTTGTAGAGCAGCGCATTCAGGCATACCGGGGCATAGTGATGTGTCGACCCGTCAAACACTCCCCACCGGAACGCCGGATCGAATCCCGACGCCCGCATCGCCCGATCGCCCTTATAGAAATCCTTCGTCAGCCAGTGCGTTCCCACGTGCGCCCGCGCGCACACCACTGACGCCTCCGGATTGCAGCTCACCGCCTCCACTTTTTCCCGATCTGCCGCCGTCGCCAGCGTCGCCGGCCCGTTCGCCAGGTACTCACCGCCCCGTCCAGGATGAGCCAGCAGCCACTGGATTACGTTCTGGTAGTAAGCATCGTCGTCCGCCATCTCCGGCACCGGACCCGCTCCAAAGTCGTAATACCTTGCCAGCCCGGTTTTCCCCGCCCGGTGCGCCTCGCTCGTCCACAGCGAGTGATCCCGCACCGCAAAGGGATACGCCCGCTCCAGCCAGGCCCGAGCCTCCGCCTTGTGCCCCCGCTTCACCTCCGCGTCGTAAATGTCCCGAATCATCGACGACAGAAACGGCGGCTGCGACCGCGTCAGATAATACGTCCGGTTGGCATTCAGCAGCCCGCCGTAGTGCTCGATCTCAAAGAAGAAGTTCTCCACCATCCCCCGCGCCAGATCCACCCGCCCGTCTTCCAGCAGCCCCAGCAGGATGAAGTAACTGTCCCACCCGTACATCTCGTTGAACCGCCCGCCCGGCACCACATAAGGATGCGGCAGATACAGCAGCCCCTCGTGCTTCAGATCCAGCGTCTGCCCCAGCCGCTCGACCTTCACCGGCAGCCGCTCCACATCCACGCCGCACTTCGTTCCCAGCGCCGCCACCTCCGGCGGCTCCGCAAAATCCTTTGGCAGATACAGCACCGGTTTCGTCCTCACCTTCGTATCCACCAGCGTCGTGCACTCCGTCATCGACCGCGTCAGCGTCGTCCACGCGTTCCGGATATACGCGTCGATCCCCATCTGCGGCACCGCCGCCGGCTCGAGCGCCGCCTTCCCATTCCCCGAAGCCGCCGCCTGCTGCGCTCCCCCGGAAATCCCCATCGCTGCAGCTACCAGCACCACCCCCGCCGCCCGCACCCTGGCTCTTGTCAACATGCAGCTCATCTCCTGCGCTTCCAATCCGTCCCTGCATCATAAACCTGGATTTCGCCGCCACGTCGTACAGCCCGGCAGCCCGATTTCGTCTCTAAACCACGGGCAGAAGCTGATTGCGAAGGCGTTCTTCCGCAGCGAAGTTCCCGTAAAGGTCAGCCATTGACGAACCCGGTTCAGCACGACGCCTCACCCAGCCCTTCTTCCTCCTCCCACCACAAGCGCAGGCTCCACCGCATCCTCATCTGGGTCAGCTCCATCCTCGCCGTGCTCGTCATCGCCGCCGTCATCGCCGGCGAAATCCTCATCCACCACGCCAACCCCATCCTCAAAGCCAAGGTCATTCAGACCCTCAGCACCCGCTTTGACAGCCGCGTCCAGCTCGACAAGTTCCAGGTCTCCCTCATCAAAGGCTTCCAGGTCTCGGGTTCAGGACTCAAGCTCTACCCCAACCACCTCCAGAGCGACCAACCCCTCATCGCCGTCGATCGCTTTTCCTTCCGCGTCCTCGGATGGCGTCAGCTGCTCAGCACTCCTCTCCTCGTTCACCACGTCCAGGTCAGCGGCCTCTCCATCCGTATCCCGCCCAAAGACCAGCGCAGCAACATGCCGCACCTCCACAACACCGGTGGAGACCAGAGCGGCATCAAGATTAAAGTCGTCCAGATCGATGTCGATCAAACCACCCTCGTCCTCGAAAACGGCAAGCCGAATAAGGTCCCGCTCACCTTCGTCATCCATAAGCTCACCCTCAGGTCCGTCGCCGCCGGTCAGCCCATGAAGTTCCACGCCACCCTCATCAATCCCAAACCCATCGGCAATATCGACTCCTCCGGCGACTTCGGCCCCTTCGATTCGGATTCCCCCGGCGATACCGCCGTCCGCGGCACCTACTCCTTCAGCCACGCCGACCTCAACACCATCAAAGGCATCGGCGGCATGCTTGCCTCCAACGGCACCTATAAGGGCCAGCTGGACAACATCTCCGTCGACGGCGAGACCACCACCCCCGACTTCTCCCTCGACATCGCCAACCACACCCTCCCGCTCAACACCAAATTCCACGCCATCGTCGACGGCACCAACGGCGACACCTGGCTGCAGCCCGTCGACGCCTGGCTCCGCCATACCCACATCATTGCCAAAGGCGAAATCGTCCGCATGCCCAACGTCCAGGGCCGCGACATCCGCCTCGACGTCACCGTCGACCCCGGCCACATCGAAGACCTTCTCTACCTCGCCGACAAAGATCCCCAGCCCCTCATGAACGGCCAGGTCACCCTCCACACCCAGTTCGACCTGCCCCCCGGCCCCGAGGACGTCCCGAAGAAGCTCCGCCTCAAAGGCAGCTTCCAGCTCCTCGACATCCACTTCTCCAACCCGAAAGTCCAGAGCAAAGTCGATGAGCTCAGCCTCCGCGGCCAGGGCCATCCGAAAAAAGCCGGCAAGGAAGGCGACGCCCTGAAGAATGGCAACGACCAGGCTGCCACCGCCGCCAACGTCGCATCGGAAATGCGCGGCGACTTCACCCTCGGCGGCGGCAAAATCACCCTGCCCACCCTCAACTACCGCGTCCCCGGAGCGGAAGTCGCCCTCCAGGGCACCTACTCCATCACCGATCAGAACCTTGACTTCACCGGCCACGCCCGCCTCGACGCGCACGTCTCCCAGATGGTCACCGGTTGGAAATCCTGGCTCCTCAAGCCCGTCGACCCCTTCTTCGCCAAGAACGGCGCCGGCACCGAAGTCCCCATCAAAATCCAGGGCTCCAGCTCCCACCCCAGCGTCGGCCTCAATTTCTGAGGACGGTTCACGCAATTTCGGGCTGCACAGAGGGTCGCGCTTAAGAAAGATCTGTCATCCTGAGCGAGCCTTCCGAATTCGTTGCGCGCGGCATTTGCGCGCAACATCAATTCAGCCGCGAGTCGAATAGCCTGCCCTGAGCGAGTTCGCATCAGCGAGCGAGTCGAACGGGGACCTGCATTTGCCCTT
>DASXFH010000237.1:0-4741 GCA_036489655.1 Acidobacteriaceae bacterium
TCACCTACCAGATCGACTGCGAAACCCTTCCCGCCCCCGTCTACATTGACATCGACATGTGGGAGAAGATCGTCCTCAATCTCCTCTCCAACGCCTTCAAGTTCACTCTCGATGGCGGCGTCGCCGTTACGCTGAGCGCCAGCGGCGACTCTGCCGAGCTCTCCATCCGCGATACCGGCACCGGCATTCCTGAGTCCGAGCTGCCTCGCATCTTCGAGCGCTTCCACCGCATCGAAGGCGTCACCGGCCGCACCCACGAGGGAACCGGCATCGGCCTCGCTCTCGTCGATGAGCTGGTCCGTCTGCACGGCGGCACCGTCTCGGTCGCCAGCCGCATGGGCCAGGGCACCACCTTCCGCATTCGCATCCCCTTCGGAACCGCGCATCTCGCCCCGGACCGCATCGCCTCCTCCGGCGACGCCGCCGAAGTCTCCCTCGGCGCCGCACCCTACGTCCAGGAAGCCCTGCGCTGGCTCCCCGGCGGCCGGCCCGGCGAAGAGGAGTTGCTCAAAGATCTCGCCAATGAGGATCTGGGCCTGCTCCTCGACTCGCCCCAGGCCCCCGGCACCCCCCGCGCCCATGTCCTCCTCGCCGACGACAACCGCGATATGCGCGAATACGTGGAGCGCCTTCTCGGCCGCCGCTACCACGTCACCGCCGTTGCCGACGGTGAACAGGCTCTGCGCGCCGCTGCCGACCATCCGCCCGACCTCGTCCTCACCGACGTCATGATGCCCGACATGGACGGGTTCACCCTCCTCCGAGCACTCCGCGCCAATCCCGCCACCGCCGCCATCCCCGTCGTCATGCTCTCCGCCCGCGCCGGCGAAGAAGCAGAATCCGAAGGCCTCGAAGCCGGCGCCGACGACTACCTCGTCAAGCCCTTTACCGCCCGCGAACTGCTCGCACGCGTCGGCTCCCACATTGCCATGCACCAGCTGCGCACCGATCTCACCCGCCGCGAGCACCAGTTGCGCACCAAAGCCGAAAACGCCGAGCGTCAGTACCGCACCATCCTCGAAAGCATCTCCGAGGGCTTCGTCTTCCTCGATCGCGACTTCCGCATCGTCTACTCCAATGAACAGGCAGCCGCCCTCAGCGGGTTACCGGTGGAGCAGATCCTGGGTAAGTCCGCTTTTGATGTCGCCCCTGCGCTCGCTGAAACCAAATTTGGCGAGGCGTTCCGCCAGGCAATGGAGACGGGACAGGTCG
The DNA here is from genome assembly GCA_036489655.1 of Acidobacteriaceae bacterium. Taxonomy (GTDB): domain Bacteria; phylum Acidobacteriota; class Terriglobia; order Terriglobales; family Acidobacteriaceae; genus Palsa-343. Next base: position 1,213 of record DASXFH010000237.1, read on the forward strand.
TCCGAGTCGAAGATTTCTATCCGCCCTCCGGCCACTGGCTCCACGCCAACGTCTATCCTGCGCCGGATGGCCTCTCTGTCTTTGCTCAGGACATCACCGAGCGCCGCGTTCAGCAGGAAAAGCTCCTGCTCTCGGAAAAGCTCGCCGCCACCGGCCGCCTCGCCGCCACTATCGCCCACGAGATCAACAATCCCCTCGAGTCCGTCCTCAACCTCATCTACCTCGCCCGCACCTCCAGGGCCGATATGGACAAGATCCGCGAATACCTCTCCACCGCCGAGAAAGAGCTCACCCGCGTCTCCCACATCGCCCGCCATACCCTGGGCTTCTACCGCGAAACCTCCGTCCCCTCCCAGATCGACATGCCCGCCCTTCTCGAAGAGGTCCTCACCGTCTACGACAGCCGCCTGCGCGGCTCCGGCATCCAGGTGGCAAAGGATTTCGCCGTCGTTCCCGCCGTCCGCGCCCTTCGCGGCGAGCTCCACCAGGTCTTTTCCAACCTCATCTCCAATGCCATCGACGCCATGCGCGATGGCGGCCGCCTCCTCCTGTCCGTTCGCGCATCCACTGAGAATCCGGGCCTCGTCGCCACCGTCGAGGACACCGGCACCGGCATTCCTTCTGCCAATCTCGCCCGCCTCTTCGAGCCCTTCTTCACCACAAAAGCCGGCGCCGGGACGGGTCTTGGCCTCTGGGTTGTCCGTCAATTTGTCGAGTCCTGGGGCGGAACCATCAGCGTTCTGAGCAATATCGAACCGACAAATCACGGAACTGCGTTTAGGATATTTCTGCCGATGGTGGCGGTCGCGGACTCCCAAAAGAAGTCCAACACCCCTCCACCCCGGTTGATGTAGTTTTCAGGAGGGCCGAGCTTGCTGGACCCGATTGTTTTCCTGCCCCTGGATGGGCCTGTTCTTCCTCTGTCCGGGAACTCGACGTACGAAGGTCCCGATACTGCCCGCCTCCGCCTGCGCGTCCTCGTTGTCGACGACGAGCCCCTCATCGCCGAAACCGTCACCGCCATCCTCAATGTTCACGGCTTCGAAGCCAGGGAAGCCAACAGCGGCGAAGACGCTCTGGAAGTCGCCCGCAGCTTTCAGCCCGATATCGTCCTCAGCGATGTGCTCATGCCCCGCATGACCGGCGTCGACCTCGGCGTCCGCCTCCGCCGCGAATTTCCTCAGACCCGCGTCCTGCTTTTTTCCGGACAGGCCGCCACCAGCGAGCTCATGCGCAAGGCTGAGGAGAAGGGCTACCACTTCGAGCTCTTCCCCAAGCCCATTCACCCCGAAGAGCTCATTGCCCGCCTCCGCGGCCTCGTCTAGAAGAAGAACACCGGCCCTCCCTCTTCCCGCACGTCGTTCCACTCCCGCGACCGCACCCCGCGGAACAGCGGAAGCGGCAGCTCCGGGTTCGCGTGCGTCGTGTACAGGGACTCCTCGTACGAGAACGACACCCACCGGTTCATCCGATAATTCAGCGTGCCCGCCATCATGTCGCTGGCGTGCCGCGTCCCGCCTGCACGCTCGATATCCCGCGCCCGCGCCTGATCCTCGCCATAGGTTCCGTACAGCGACCATCCCGCGTTGCGCCCTGCCGGATTCGCGCCGAAAATCCGCGACAGCGGCAGTCCCAGCTGCACAAAACCGCCCTCCGCACGCACCGGACGCTCCGGAGCCACGACCGCTTCGCCGCTCGCGTTCATCCCCAGAACCACATCCGACGATCCGTCCTCTGAGGCGACCCTGGCCGTATCGCTCAGCCCCGCCGTGTCGTTGAAGAAGGAATACAGCTGGCCGGCAAAAAACCACCGCAGATCGCTCCCGCCGTACACCTTTCCCACCAGCGTGAACCACTGCGTCGGCAGCTGCCACTCCGCATCCCAGCCGTCCTGGCGGCTGCTCGCGCTCACCCCCTGCGGAAACGCGCTATGCCAGGCCAGGGGAATCCCCGCTGCCTGCACGATCGCCGTCCGCCGGCCGTCAAACCCGCTCACGATCACCTGCGCCGGCGCCACGCCCTTCGCGTGATCCATCTGCCACTGCGCCACCACCCGCGCCTGCACCTCCGGGCGATTGGAGTCCGGCCCCTGCCGCTCCCCATAGCCCAGCTGGCTGGAAACATTCGCGGCGCTCGGTGTCAGCCCCGATCCCGGCAGGTCGATCGCGAACTCCGGCTCCAGCGACCATCCTCCCGTAAAGCGGTGCGTGAAGCCTGCCCGCATCTGCGGGTCCCGCTCGTAGAGCGTCCCAAACCCAATCCCCAGCCCGGTCGTCTCCAGCAGGTTCGGCAGCGTCGACGATCCGAACAGCGTCCAGTCCTGCCCAAACAGCGCCGAAAAGCTGTTCTTCCCGTCGAAGGTATAATCCAGCCGTCCCCACGCCACCCGCAGCGAGGGATTGCTCGACCGCACGCTGGAAAGGTTCCGGTTGTCCGACCGGTTGAAGTTTCCTTCAAAGTCGCCTTCCACTTTGCCGGTAATCGTCCACTTCGTGTTCTCGTCGTACCACTCGAAGTTCACTCCGAAGCGCGAGCTGCGCGCCTTCAAATGAAACTCCGGCGCTCCGTCCGGACCTGTGTCGCACAGGAATCCCGGCAGCGGAAAGTCATCGCCCGTCGGTTCCGAGCTGTCTTCCACCGCCGTCACCTTCACAAACCCATACGGCAGAATCCCCACGCCATCGGCCTCAAAGGCCCCCTTCATCGCCCCCCGTTTCACTGCGCCCACGGGAAACACCCGGATCGGCACCAGCGCCTCGTTGACGGTTTTCGACGGGGCCCGCTCCACCACCGCCGGCGCTCCCGGCTCGGTCGCATGCGGCGGGGCCTGCGGATCCACCAGGGAATGCCCGGACACCGCGATGCGCCTCTCCACCTGTGCTGTGCCGCTCGCCGTCGGCTCCTCTTTTTGCGCCTGCGCTCCAAATCCGAACACCACGCCCGCCAAACTCACCGAAACCGCTGCTCGCCAACCCCTGACGCCAAGGAACACGATCGCCCTCCGATCTCTCTCTCTCGAAATCGGAAGGAAGTCGCGCCCCATCAGGTGGAGCCGCTGCGAAAAGCCGCACCAGGGCGCCCCTTGGTTTCAGAATGGAACCGCTTCCGCATTTCAGTCTCCCGCCGAGTCCTGCCCGTCCCCCTGCACCCTTCCTTTTGCGTGAATCTTTGCCTGAACCCCCGCCTTTCTGCGCCGCCAAAGAACGTAGCCCACCCCAAAAATCCCCGCTGAAATCACCCACGAGGCCTTCTCGAAATAACTCAGCAGCGAATTGAATTCATGCGAGAAGGCGTACCCGGTCAGCGCGATGGAGCTCACCCACGTGACCGCGCCAAGCGCGTTCCAGAGCAGGAATTTCTTCCACTCCATGCCCAGGGCCCCCGCCACCGGCCCCGTGATGGTGCGCAGACCGAAGACGTATCGCGCCCAGAACACCGTGGCCCCGCCGTGCCGGCGGATCTGGTCCTTCGCCGTTTCGATTTCGTCATCCATGTGAAATTTCCGGCGCAGCCAGTTCAGCAGACGCGC
>DASXFH010000240.1:0-18040 GCA_036489655.1 Acidobacteriaceae bacterium
TGAGGATCTGCTGCAGAAACGCGTACGGCAGATTCTGGATCAGGCCGGAGGACGACCGGGGCACATTTTCAACCTGGGGCACGGCATTGTGCCGGGGACTCCGGTGGAGAATGTGCAGGCAGTGGTGAAGTTCGTGCGCGAGTATGTGGGGACGGCGCCGGCGGGCAAGGCGGGGGCACACGATGTCTGATGCGGTTCTGCTGCTGGCGCATGGGACGGCCGATGCGGTGGAGGAGATCCCGGAGTATCTGTCGCGGGTGACCGGCGGGCGCACGGTGCCGCACGCTGTGGTGGAGGAAGTGCAGCATCGGTTTGCGGCGATCGGGGGAAGCCCGCTGACGCAGCTCACGCTGGAACAAGGGCGGCTGCTGGCCGAGGAACTGGGCCTGCCGGTGTACGTGGGGATGCGCAACTGGAAGCCGTATATTTCCGATGTTGTGCGCAGGATGCGTGAGGAGGGCGTGACGCGGGCGGCTGTGATTTGCCTGGCGCCGCAGAATTCGCGCACCAGCGTGGGGCTGTATCGGCGGGCGGTGTTTGCGGCGGCGGAGGGCGCGCTGGCGCTGCGTTTTCTCGATGACTGGGCCGATCATCCGCTGCTGGCCGATGCGTTTGCGGAGCGGCTGCGGGCGGTGCGGGACGACCTGACGGCGGAGACGGGTGGGCCGATACCGGTGTTGTTTACGGCACACAGCGTGCCGTGCCGGACGGTGATTTCCGCGCCCCAAACGGATGGGGGGACACCGCCGGAGCCACCGGATCCGTATCCGGTGGAGGCGAAGGAGACGGCGCGGCTGGTGGCGGGGCGGATTGCGGGACTGACGGAGGGGGACTGGTTTTTCGCGTTTCAGAGCCAGGGCATGTCCGGCGGCCCATGGCTGGGGCCGACCGTGGAGGACACGCTGACGGCTCTGCGCGAGGAGGGAGTTCGTCAGCTCATCATCCAGCCCATTGGATTCCTGTGCGATCACGTGGAGATTTTGTACGACATCGACATCGGGTTCCGGGAGCATGCGGAGAAGCTGGGGACGACGATCCGTCGGCCGGCGTCGCTGAATGACTCGCATTTGTTAACGCTGGCGCTGGCGGATCTGGCGCGGCGGGCGCTGGCATAGGACGCGCCGGGGCGAATTTCGGCTGCGTTCTGCGGCCTGGAGCATCTGAATTCGGTAGAGCTATGAAGACCTGGCAAAAGATCGCTGCAGTCGTCCTGCCGCCGATCGTCATCATTGGCGTCGGCATTTTGTACATCCATCACAAGCGCGGCGAGCCGAGCGCAGCGCCGCAGCCGAGGTATCAGGAGGGCACGCTTTCGCAGGACCAGATGGTGCAGCCGCGCAAGCTGTTCATCGACGACCTGAAATCGGCGAAGGATCTGATGGGGAAACCGGTCTGGATCCAGACGGGCTACGAGCTGGACTACTACCCGTATGCCGGGCATCGCGTGGATTTTGCGAAGAAGGCAGGCGTGCTGCCCAGCGTGGAGAAGCTGGACATCAAAGACATCGTGACCCAAAAGGTGCCGGCGAGTGTGCCGACGCGCGTTCCGCGGGGCAATGAGCAGGCGTTCGCCGTGTTTACGATGAAGGGCGATGCGAAGGAGTATGCCACGGCCATCGGAACGATTCAGGGGAGCGACTCAACCTACTACTGCGACAACATTTTCTACTACGACGACCCGCACCAGATGTACAACTTCTGGCCGGCGAAGGTGTGGCAGGCGATTGACCAGCATCATCCGATCAACGGGATGAACGAGCTGCAGGTGGCGATGGCGCTGGGCGTGATGCAGCAGTCGGACTCGTCGAATTACGGCAACCGCACGGTGCGATATGACGCCGGCGGGCAGCACTGGTCGGTGACGTTCGAGGATGACAAGTCGACCGCGGTGCAGGGGCCAACGGCGAAGGGATCAACGGCCGGCGCCTGAGCCCTCGGAGCGTTACCGGGCGGAGGTTTCAGGCTCGTTCGGAAAACCGTGCCGGTGAGGAAAGGAACCGCTGCCGCAGCAGCGTAAGCCAGCTGCCGACTCCAGAGGGAGCCGGAGCCGAGAACAACGTGGAGGCGGCGGCCCGGCGCTCTTCTGTTTTGGCTGGCGCGGAGGGTGCGCTGGGAGCCACTTCCGTGCCCAGGGCACATTGCCGCAGCCAGGCAGAGACAGACAGCCCGGCCTGAGAGGCAGCCCGCTCGAGCCGGCGCTGTTCAGCGGCAGAGAAACGAGTGGTGATCCGACGATTGCGATCGGGCGCCGGGACCGTCCTGCGCGTGCTTTGTGCGGACGAGGATGCGCTGCGGATCGTTTTGGCCAGAACATTTTTGAAAGCGGGTTCTTTCGGCTCGGGGGTGCGGGGCCGGAGGACGAGGGCTGTGCTCTTCTTCGGCGCGGATGCGCGACGCGATTTCGTTTTGGATTGCACGGGGGCCTTGCGCCGGGGCTGTGCTGCCCTGGGCTGGGCCAGGACTGCCCTGGGTTGGGTCAGGATGGTCTTCGGCTGTGTAAGGGCTGCCTTAGGCTGGGCCTGCGCTGCCCTGGGCTGTGCCGGGACTGCCCTGGGCTGTGCCGGGACGCGTGCCTCGTGAACAAGCGGCTGGGGCGCGGTGCTTTTTGATGGGCGGCTTTGCTTCTTTGCCGGGTTTTTTCCGCTGGGCGGCGTGTGGACCTTCGTCATCCATGCGGGTGGGTGGGGAACAAGGGCGGACGACTGGGCAGTTGTGTCCGCGGAGGACTGCGGAAGAGCGGCTTCGGCCGGCTGCGCCGGTGCGGTGGGGGCGGCGATGACCCCCTGCGGGTTCGCCGGGACAGGCTCAGGTGGAAGGGAAGCTGCGGTTCCAGGCGAAGACGCCGCCGAGGCGCTGGCGCGACGCGTTTGGGCCTTTTGCCTCTGGCGGAAATTGCGCATCGCCTCTTCATAAGGAATCTCACGCACGGCACCCGGTACGGGAGCGACGGTCTTTCCGTTGCCATTGCCGGGATTCTTTCCGGTCCAGGTGTGGAATCGGCTCATGATCGTGTGAATGTCGTCAGGCTGGCTTCCCGGCTGCATATGCGTTTCCTCTCTGGCTGAGGGTATCGAGGAAATTTGCCGGAGGGGAGGAGGGCCATGCGAGTTTTCTTACCGAGGTTTCGCAAATGGGACGGGAAATACCGGCTGTTCCAAAATGGGACACCGGGTAGCGGGCAAGGGGGGCGGAGCGGTTCGGGGTGGCCAGCGGGGCTCAGCCGGTATTGCGCAGGCCGGCGGCGATGCCGCTGATGGTTCCGGCGATAGCGCGGTTGACCTCGTCGGTATCTTCGCCGGCGCGCTTGCGGCGCAGCAGGTCGACCTGGATGAGGCTCATGGGGTCGACATAGGGATTGCGCAGCCAGATGGAGCGGGCGAGGACAGGGTTGGAGTCCAGCAGATCGCGTTGACCGGTGACGGCGAGGATGGACTCCCGAGTGCGCTCGAACTCGGCCTTGAGCATGGAGAAGACGCGCTCGCGCAGGGCGCTGTCGGGCACGAGGGAGGCGTAGAGGGAGGCAATGCCGAGGTCGGCCTTGGCCAGGGCCATTTCAACGTTGCGGACCATGTCGATGAAGAGGGGGAACTCGGCCATCATCTCGCGCAGCAGTGCGAGGCCGGTGGGGCGCTTCAGGAATTCCGCGAAGGCGGTGCCGACGCCGAACCAGGCGGGGACCAGGAGGCGGCTTTGCGTCCATCCGAAGACCCAGGGAATGGCGCGCAGGTTGGCGAAACTGATTTGGCCGCGGCGGCGCGAGGGACGGGAACCGATGCGGGCATGCTCCAGTTCGCCAACCGGGGTGGCCAGTTCGAAGTACTGCAGCAGGCCGGGATCGTTGAGGATGCCGTCCCGATAGACGCGATAGGAGATCTCTGACAGCTCCTCGAAGGCGCTCTCCCACTCCGGGCGCAGCACGCCGGAGTAGTGCTCGCCCGGGATCAGCGCGTTGGGACGGGCAAGGGCATCGAGGGAGGCGGCGATCATCAGTTCCAGGGTGCGCTCGGCCAGCACCACGTCGGAATATTTGAAATTGAGGACTTCGCCCTGCTCGGTGATGCGGATCTGTCCCTCGAAAGCGCCGATGGGCTGGGCATAAATGGCGCGATGGGTGGGACCACCGCCGCGTCCGACGGTGCCGCCGCGGCCGTGGAAGAGGCGCAGACGGATGCCGCACTCGCGGGCGACTTCATGCAGAGCGCGGTGGGCGCGGAAGATCTCCCAGGTGCTGGTGATCATGCCACCGTCTTTATTGGAGTCGGAGTAGCCGAGCATGATTTCCTGGGTATTGTTCCAGGAGGCCAGCAGCTTACCGTAGCCGGGGGAGCGCCAGAGGGTGCGGCAGATAGCGGGCGCGTTGCGCAGGTCTTCGATGGACTCGAAAAGCGGGACGGGCATCAGACCGGGGTCGGCGCAGTGGGCACCGTGCCCGGTTTCCGGACCGCTGCCGGCGACCTCGACGCCGCCGAGGCGGGCCAGCCAGATGACGGCGGTGATGTCGTCAACGGAGGAGGCGCCACTGACGACGAACTGGCGAATCGCTTCGGGGCTGCAGCTGGATTTGATCTCGGCGATGACGCGAAAGGTCTCCAGAACGTCGCGGGTCTCGGGACTGAGCGGAGCGGGAGCCGTGGCCTCGTTCTGCGCACACCAGGCCGAGGCTTCCTCGAGCGCCTTGCGGTGGATGCGGGCATGCTGGCGGATGTCCAGGGTATGCAGGTGGAGGCCGAAGGTGCGCACCATCAGGAGCAGCGGATCGATGAGCGTTTCGGCGAGGCGAAGGCCTTTGTTGGCGGCGAGGCTGCGGCGCACAATCTGCAGGTCTTCGAGGAAGTCCTGCGCCGAGCAGTAGGGCGAAAGGCTCCCCAGCTCCGACTCGAGCAGTTCGGGATCGTGATGGGAGCGGGCCGCGGTGCGCTGGATGCGGGCGCGCACGAAGATGAGGTAGCGGCGGTAGGTTTCAAATTCGAAGCGGGTGCCGAAGACGGCGTCGGCGCTGATGCGGGCTTCGGCCTGGAAATCCTTCAGGCGCTTCTGCAGTTCCTCGCTGACAGGGAGCTGCTGAGCGGAGGCGGTGAGCAGGTCAATGGCGCGCTGCAGGCGCTCGTCGTAGAACGCGAGCAGGCGGGTGCGCGCCGCAAGAATGGCCTGGCGGGTGACTTCAGGGGTGACGAAGGGATTGCCGTCGCGATCGCCTCCGATCCAGGAGCCAAAGGCGAGCAGCAGGGGCAGTTCCGAGAGCTCGAGCTCGACACCGTATTCGCTGCGCAGAGCGGCGGCCACTTCTTCGTAGAGGCGGGGCAGTGTCTCGAAGATGGAGACGTCGTAGTAGTCGAGGCCCATGCGTACTTCGTCGGCGACGGCGGGGCGGCGGCTGCGGACCTCATCGGTTTGCCAGAGGGCGGTGATTTCGGCGATCAGAGCCTCTTCGAGGGCAGAGAGCTCTTCGTCGGGGACGGGGATGCGATCGAGCTTCTCCAGGAACTCGCCCATGCGGCGGCGCTTCATGAGCACGCTGCGGCGGGCGATTTCGGTGGGGTGGGCGGTGAAGACGGGCACGACGAGGATGCGCCGCAGCCATGTCAGGGCCTTCTCCGCGGAGATGCCGGCTTCGCGCATGGCGCGCAGGGTGCCGCGCAGCTCACCGCGCTGGGCTTCGCGGCGGGTGGCGCCGGTGATCTGCAGGGAGAGGCGGCGGCGCTTGCGGTGGTTGGTCTCGGCCAGGTTGATGAGCTCGAAATAGAAGGCGAAGGCGCGGCTGAGCTGGTCGGCCTGTTCGACGGGCATGGCGTTGATGGCGAGCACCGCCAGCTGCATACGGTCTTCGGCCTCGCGGGTGCGGCCCTGGGCCTGCGCTTCGCGGCGGCGGATGGCGCTCTGGCGGAGCTCCTCAACTTTGTCGTAGAGAGCTTCGCCCACCTGTTCGCGCAGGACGCGGCCCAGCAGCAGCCCGAGGGAACGGACGTCACGGCGCAGCGGCGCTTCCTTCTGCTCACCGGAGCGCGCTTCCAGTTCGGCCAGTCGTTCTTCCCAGCTTTCGGGCTTCCACAAAGGCACCATGATTCTGATTCAAACACACCGCGTGATAGCATGGCGGGCGCGCTGCATCTCGCGCGAAATTCCGTGAATCCGATGAAAATCACAATTCGCCTTACCGCACTTATCTGCCTGCTGGTGGCTGGGGTCAGTTTGACGAGCGCCCAGAGCGGCATTCGGCCCGATCCTGCGAAGGCGGGCGGGACTGCCGGGTTCGACATTGTCATCACGAACGGCCACATTATCGACGGGACCGGCTCGCCCTGGTATTCGGGGGATATCGGCATCCGTGGTGGGCACATTGCGGCGATTGGCGACCTGTCGGCGGCGGTGCGGAAGCGGACGATTGACGCGCATGGCGATGTGGTGGCTCCGGGGTTCATCGACATGCTTGGCCAGTCAGAGCTGACGATGCTGGTGGATCCGCGGCTGCCTTCGAAGATCTATCAGGGGATCACGACGGAGGTCACGGGCGAGGGGGATTCGGTGGCGCCGCTCAACGATCGCATGATCGCGGCGGATCGAGCGGACTACGAGCATCTGAAGATCACGCCTGACTGGCGGACGTTTCGGCAGTATTTTGCGCGGATTGAGAAGCAGGGGATGGGCATCAACCTGGCCAGCTACGTGGGCGCGACCAGCGTCCGCCGTATGGTTCTGGGCGATGCCGATGTGCAGCCGACGCCCAAGCAGCTGGAGCAGATGGAAGCGCTGGTTCGGCAGGCGATGCAGGATGGCGCGGTGGGCGTGTCGACGGCGCTGCAGTATGCGCCGGCTCCGTACGCGAAGACGGATGAACTGATCGCGCTGGCGAAGGTGGCGGGGCAGTACGGCGGGATTTATGCATCGCACATCCGCAGCGAAGGGGACGCGGAACCGGCGGCGATTGCGGAGGCGATTCGGATTGGCCGCGACGCGCACATTCCGGTGGAGATCTGGCACCTGAAAACGGCGGGGAAGAACAACTGGGGCAAGATGCCGCAGATTGTCGCGCAGATTGATGCGGCGCGGGCGTCGGGCGCGGACATCAGCGCCAACACGTATGCCTACACGGCGTGGTTCAACACCTTCTCGGCGTTTATTCCGCCATGGGCGCACGATGGGGGCGATGCTGCGCTGATCCGGCGGCTGAAGGATCCGGCGACGCGAGCGCGGATTCGGCACGACATGCTGGACCCGCACGGCGACTGGGATAACGAGTGGCAGGAGATTCCCGGACCGGAAGCTGTGGAGATTGCGGTGGTGCAGAACCCGGACCTGATGCCGCTGCAGGGCAAGACACTGAAGCAGGTCGCGGCGCTGTGGCACGAGGATCCGATCGACGCGCTCTGCGACTTTTTGATCAGGGACAATGCGTTTACCAACGTCGCCGTCTTCGGCATGAGCGAGCCGGATGTGGAACTGGCGCTGAAGCAACCCTGGGTCTCGATTGACAACGACTCGCAGGGGACGTCGCCGGAGGGGTTGCTGGGACAGGAGCATCCGCATCCGCGAGCGTATGGGACGTTTCCGCGGATTCTGCGGAAGTATGTGCGCGAGGAGCATGTGCTGACGCTGCCGGATGCGATTCGGAAGTTCACGGCGCTGCCGGCGCAGCGGATGCGGTTCACCGATCGCGGGGTGCTGAAGAAGGGGATGGCGGCGGATGTGGTGATCTTCGACCCGGTGACGGTGCGGGATCTGGCGACATATCAGAATCCCAACCAGCTTTCGCAGGGGATGGAGTGGGTGCTGGTGAACGGGGTACCGGTGATTGCCGAGGGCAAGATGACGGGGAAGCTGCCGGGCAGGGTGCTGCGGGGCGGGGGATATAGGGCGCGGTGACTGCGGATACGATCCGACGAGCGCAGCCGCGTGACGTGCCGGCGATGGCAGCGATTCGCGCAGAGGTTTGGGAGACGCAGGCCTATTGGGAGCCGCGCCTGGAAGCGTATTTGGTGGGCAACGTCGGCGCCCATCAGGCGCTGCCGGGTCATGCGGTTTTCGTGGCGGAAATCGATGGTGCGGTCGTTGGGCTGGTGGCGGGGCATCGGACGACGCGGCACGAATGCCAGGGCGAGCTGGAGTGGATCAATGTGAGTCGGAAGCAGCAGGGGTCCGGCATTGCGGGGCGGCTCCTGGCAGAGATGGCTTCGTGGTTTGTCGAGCAAGAGTCGCTTCGGGTGTGCGTGAATGTAGCGCCGGACAACGGCACGGCTCGGGCATTCTATGCGAAGCATGGCGCAGCGGATCTGAAGCCGTTCTGGATGGTCTGGGAGGACATTCGGGTCGTCGCCGAACGCAAAGTTGGGTGAACGGCGCGGGTTACGTTTGAGCCAGGGCGGTTTGGAGTATCCTGGACCCGTCATGGATATCGCTCGCATTCGGTTCTTTACTGTCGCTGCCGCACTGGCCCTGGCTGCGCCTTTGCTCGCGCAGCAAGCCTCCACCATGAAGCCGGAAGAGACCGAGATTTGGAAGCCGGTGCCTCCGGTGGTGACGCCGGGAGCGACGACGAGCGCGCCGCCGTCGGACGCGATCCGCCTCTTCGACGGCAGCAATGAGGACGCGTGGGTTTCGGCGCAGGATCACACACCGGCGAAGTGGGTGGTGCACGACGGCATCCTCACAGTGGCCAAGTCGACGGGGAATATCGAGACGAAGAGGAAATTCAAGGATTACCAGCTGCACATCGAGTTCCGGATTCCGGCTGACATTACGGGCACGAGCCAGGCGCGCGGGAACAGCGGGGTTTTTCTGGCTTCGATGGGGCCGGGCGATGCGGGGTACGAGCTGCAGGTGCTCGATTCGTATAAGAACTCGACGTATGTGAACGGGATGGCGGGGAGTTTGTACAAGCAGTCGATTCCGCTGGTGAATCCCGCGCGGCCGCCGGGGGAGTGGGAGAGCTACGACGTGGTGTGGACCGCGCCGCGGTTCAATGCGGATGGATCGCTGAAAACGCCGGCCTACGCCACGGTGTTCTTCAACGGCGTGCTGGTGGACGATCACTTCGCATTGCAGGGGCAGACTCTGTACATCGGGAAACCGTTCTACAAGGCGTACGATCGCGCGCCGATCAAGCTGCAGGCGCATGGGGACAAGAGCGCGCCGATCAGCTTCAGGAATATCTGGGTGCGGGAGCTGCCCTGAAGGGCAGCGGACAGCGTACAGGCGCGCCGGTGGAGCAGGGTCCTCACCGGCCATCTATACGCTAATCGCTATACGCTAATCGCTATACGCTCGCTTCATACGATCTTCATCTGCTCCGGGTCCCAGTGGACGATTTTGTCCTGGTCGTAGCTGAGGTTCGAGAGCAGGGCGGCGCCGGCGGCGCGGAAGCCGAAGACGGCGTCCTCGACGACGGGCTGGCGTGAGCGCACCGCGGCGAAGAAATTCTTCAGGTGGTCGTAACTGTCGCTGTAGTCGTGGGGCGCTGCATAGCGCTCGAAGCCCTCGGCGGGCGGGCCAGCCGGGTGTACTTCCGGATATTTCTCGCGGTATTGCTTCTCGATCTTCTGTTGCATCGCGTTGGTGAAGGTGCCGATCATCAGGCCGGGCTCTTTGGAGCGCGGGACGCGGTTCACGCTGACACTGTTGCCGGCGATCTCCATGGTGCCTTCGGAGCCGGTGAAGGTGAGGCCTTCGTTCTCCTCACCGCCACTGACGAAGTTGACGCGCAGCCCGAGGTTGAAGCCTTCGGGATAGTCGAAGAGGCCGAGCATGACGTCGGGCACATTGCGGCCGTCTTTCCAGAAGCGCAGGCCGCCGGTGGCCATGGCGCGGGTGGGTCCTTTGGCGCCGGTGATGAAGTGCGTGCCGCTGAAGAGGTGCACGAAGAGGTCGCCGGCCACGCCACTGCCGTAGGCCTTCCACTTGCGCCATTGGAAGAAGTGTTCGGGGTTGAAGGGAATCTTCGGCGCGGTGCCCAGGAAGCGCGGCCAGTCGCAGGTTTCGGTCGAGGCGTCGAGAGGGACGGTGTAATCCCAGGCGCCGATGGCGGAGTTGCGGTCCCAGTGGGCCTCGACCATGTTGAGCTGGCCGATGGCGCCGGAGGCGAGCAGCTCCTTTGCCTTGACATAGAGCATGTTGCTGACGCGCTGGCTGCCGATCTGGATGATGCGCTTCGTCTGGCGCGCTGTTTCGATGATCTTTGGGCCGTCGCTGTAGAGGTGGATCATCGGCTTCTCGCAGTAGACGTCCTTGCCTGCGTTCATGGCGTCCGTTGAGGCGCGCATATGCCAGTGGTCGGGGGTGCCGATGATGACGGCGTCAATGTCTTTGCGGTCGAGGATCTCAGAGTAGTTGCGGGTGGTAAACAGGTCGGCGCCCCAGAGTTCCTTGCTGTGCTCCAGGCGTCCGTCGTAGCAGTCGGCGACGGCCAGCAGCTTGACGCCGGGGACCTGCAGGGCGGTCTTCGTGTCGAACTGTCCCTGGCCGCCCGCGCCGATGAGGGCGATCTGGATGTGATCGTTGGCGGCGATGCGTCCCGCGGGTTCCTCCTGGGGCACGGCCAGAGCGTGCAACCGTGTCGCGATGAGGGTTTCTGCGGTGGCCGTTCCTGCAGCTTTCAGAAAATTCCGTCGATTCACGTGCGCGTCTCCCCGGGGCCGGATGCGGCCGCCCCTGCCAACATAATCGTTTTTGGAGCGATCTGCTTTTCCAGGTCTGTTCGGCATTGAAAATCATGAGAGCGCGGCTCGGCGGTGCGGCTATCATCGAGACGCCATGGCAACGGGCTCCCAATTTGCGACTTATCCCAGCCTGCGCGACCGGGTCGTGGTGGTCACCGGCGGCGCGAGCGGCATTGGCGAGGCCATCGTCGCGGCCTTCAGCGCCCAGGGCGCGCGCGTCGTCTTCCTCGACATCCAGACTGAGGCGGCAGAGCGGCTGGTGGTTCGGCTCACCGACGGGAATCCGCACGCTCCGGTTTTTGTTCGCTGCGATCTGACGGACATTGGCTCGCTGCAGGCGGCGGTCGAGGGGATTCTCAGCGAGTTCGACGCCATCGATGTGCTGGTGAACAACGCGGGCAACGACACGCGCCACTCTGTTGAAGAGGTCACTGCGGAGTTCTGGGACCGGACGATGGCCATCAATCTGAAGCAGCAGTTCTTCATGGCGCAGGCGGTGATTCCCGGCATGCGGCGGGCGGGGCGTGGATCGATTATCAGCATGAGCTCGATTGCGTGGATGATTCCCTCGACGAACGTGCCGGTGTATGTGACGGCGAAGGCGGGGATCGTGGGGATGACACGCACGCTGGCGCACGAAGTGGGCCGGTGGAATATTCGCGTGAACTGCGTTCTGCCGGGGGCGATTGCCACCGAACGGCAGCGGCGGCTGTGGCTCACTCCGGAGTATCAGGCTGAGGTTCTGGCGGCGCAGGCGCTCCAGCGGCTGATTGAGCCGGAGGAAGTGGCGCGGCTGGTGTTGTTTCTGGCGGCCGACGACAGCCTGGCGATCACGAACCAGAGCTGCGTGATCGACGGTGGATGGGTGTGAGTGTGCCGGCGGCCGGTTACATGGGGTGGGTGACCGAATCCGCGTTGGGCACCAGCCGCTGGTAGATGTCGTTGGGGATGGGGCTGCGCCAGTGGCCGGTCATCCGGGCAAAGAGCACCATGCCGACGAAGAGGATCGCGATCATGGCGGCGATGGTCCTGGGGCGGAGTGCGCGGCCTGTCCAGCGCTCGGCGGCCGTGGGCGCCTTCCTGGGGGGCAGCGCGAACTGCAGAGCGTTCTCTACCGGGCAGGAGGCGACACAGGCCAGGCAGGCGCTGCACTCGACGGAGCGGATCTGGACAAGCTGATCGACTTTGAGGTGCGCGGGGCAGGCTTTGCTGCACTTGCCGCAGTCGATGCAGGCTTCCGTGTCGCGGCGGATCTTCGTCGGGCTGAGCAGGGAGACCAGACCCATCAGCGCGCCGTAAGGGCAGAGGTAGCGGCACCAGAAATTCCGGATGAGCATCGAGAGGCCTGCCAAAACGCCGAGGACAATGATGCCGGTGAGGGTCAGGGTGCGGAAGAAGTCCAGCATCTTGACGTCGGCGATGAGGCCGTAGGGGGTCATCATGAAGCCGGCCAGGGCCATGGCGGACATGTATCCGATGACCCCGAGGAAGAAGGCCAGCAGGATGTACTTCAGGCTGCGGAGTGAGACATCCAGCCACCGGGGCGGCGTGAGGTTTCGACCGAAGAGCCGGCGGCCCAGCTTCCAGAGGACTTCGGAGAGCGTACCAACGGGGCACAGCCACGAGCAGAAGGCCTTCTTAAGCAGAAGGCTCATCAGCAGGAAGGCGATCAGGAGGAACATCGCCGCCGGATGAATGGGCGCGACGTGCCCGGTGAGGGCCAGGTACTTGAGGTTCATCAGGCCGGCGATGGGCAGCCAGCCTTCCACGCCGGCGGGGCGGCTCACGGCGAGTCCCTGACCGCCCCGCTCGATCCACCGGACCCAGAGGAAGAACTGGATGCCAATCCAGGCGTTCAGGGCCACGAAGAGGGCCTGTACGAGCCAGCGGGTCCGCTGGGACCGGTCGGGAGCGGAGCGTCGGACGAGCTTCTTCTTCGGGTGGGATTGAGCGGGGAGGGCGGGCTCGGCGAGCTGGGTGTTCATCGGCGGACTCCTGGGCAACGTTCCAGTCTGAGAGGGCGCGGCCACCAGGGCAGTGACTTAAATCACGCTGAGGCTTTGGGTGAGGTGACGAGCGGGGGCCGGGGGGCGGCGGAGCCGAGTGCAAGCTCGGGAAGAGGCCCGAATCTCGTGTAAAATCAGAAGGAGCGCGTTCCGGCGCCCTTCCCGAAACTCCCTGCACAGATCAGGCGATACCCGTGAAGCCCCGGAGACGGCGCGCCCACGAAATCCAGAGGAGCAGCAGCATGGCTAAGATTGCCAAGACCGCCGACCGCAAGAAGATGATGGACACGACCAAGAGCACGGATTGCCCGAAGTGCTCCAAGCCCACGCGCATTGTGAAGCGCGTGAAGGACCGCGAGCGCGGGATTCCGGGCGGCGTGTATATCTCCTGCTCGGCCTGCGAATTTTACGAAAAGCTGTAGACGAGCCTGTAGCCCGTAGGCGGTAGCCGGTGGCCCATAGCCGGGCTGGGCCGGATCAGACCGGCTCACGCACAGCTGAGTGCGAGCGGCGCAGGAGCGCGTTTTCCAGCAGGGCGAGGACCAGAATTGCAGCAACGGCAGCCACTGCGACAGCAAAGCCCAGGCGCAAAGATCCAGTGCGCGTGGAGATGAGGCCGGCGAGCCAGGGCAGGACCGCTCCGCCGCTCGCGCACATCGCGAAAACCCATCCTGTATTGCGGTGATCGCTCACGCGGGCGAGCAGGCGCGCGACGCCCAGAGGGAAAACCGGACCAAAGCCGGCACCGGCGAAGGCTACCGCGACGAGAACGACGCGCGTTGAATGCGGCTGCAGCAGAACGGTGACGGCGGCCAGAGCGACGACCAGACTGAACAGCAAAACAGCGCGTTCGGGGAGGCGGCGCAGGGCGGCCGAGCCCAGGGCGCGGCCGGTCAGCAGCGCGACCCAGAAGAGAGAGACGAGAAGGCTGGCAGTCGCCAGTTTGAGGCCGCTGAACCGGTGGGCGTAGGTGGTGATCCAGCCGCCAACGGTATTTTCCACGCCCACGTAGAGGAAGAGCAACAGCGCAAAAAACGCGAGCAGCCGGGCGTCCTGGGCCAGGGAAGCGCGCGTGGGGATGAGGGAAGGCGTTTCCCTGACGCGGAGCTGAGGCGAGAGCCCGAAGAACGTCAGCGCTGATCCAAGGACGGTCAGAACGAGGAAGACACGCAGCCAGCCTCCGCCTTCCGTGGCGGCAATCAGCCAGGGACAGACGACGGCGCCGATGCCCCACCAGAGATTGACAGTCGAGAGGCGTCGGGCCCGATCACCGCGGCGCGCTTGATCGGCCGCGCGGCCGACGTAGAGGTTGGTGGCTGTTACGGAGAGTCCAATGCCCAGGCCGATCAGGGCGAAAGCCGCCAGGGCGAGAGCATGCCCCAGGGCCGGCTGGGCGGACTGGCTGGCGACCAGCAGCAGAAACACCCCGGCGGCCATCAGCGCATAGCCCGCCGGCATATTGCGGCGCAGCCGGTGCGGGGAAAAGACCGCCCCCACGGTTGAAGCAGCGAACTCGGCGGCAAAAAAACCGCCGGACTGGACGTCCCGCAGGCCCCACCTCGCCGCCATCACCGGCAGGAGCGGTCCAGGCAGGACGGTGACGATGCCGCACACCGCAAATCCAAAGCAAAGCCAGGGAAACGGGGGAGAGGGGGCACGTTCGGGGGCCATGGAAAGACCGATTCTATGCGCTGTGCCGGGGCCCTGCGGGGCTACTTCTTCTTCAGGCGGCCGGGATTGGGAGGAAGCGTCGACTCGCGAATGATGAGCTCAGGGACGATGGGAACCTGGTCGGGATAATCCTGATTTGGGCCGCCGCGGATGCGCTGCAGCAGCATGCGCGCCGCGGTATTGCCCATGCTGTTCAGCGGCTGGCGGATGGTGGTGAGGCTGGGTGTATGGTAGGACGCTCCCTGGATGTCATCGAAGCCCATCACGGAAACGTCTTCCGGGACGCGCAGGCCGTGATCGCGCAGGGAGCGGATGGCGCCAATGGCGGAGATGTCGTTGTAGGCCACCAGTGCCGTGAAAGGCCTTTTGGTGGAGAGCAGCTGCGGCACCACGGGATAGCCGAGTTCCGGCGAAGAGATGTTGAGCTGCAGCTGGACAACGAGCTCGGACGGGATTTCCAGACCCAGGTCTTTGGCCACGGTCATCAGGCTCTTCCAGCGGTTGTCGGAGTCCGAACTGAAGGGCTGGCCGCGCATGAAGGCAATGTGCCGGTGTCCCAGCTGAACCAGGTGCCGGAGCAAGAGATCGGCGGCGCGCTGATGGTCCAGAATAATGCGAGTGACGCCCGGGAGCGGCTTGTGGGCGGCAACGGCCACGACCGGCAGCGGCAGGCTGTGCTGCAGGGCGGTATCGATGGCGATGAAGCCCTCGACGGACCGGTCCATCAACAGGCCCGGGTACTCCTCGATGAGGTCGGCTTTGCGGCGGTGGCTGGCGGTGAGGTAGAAGTAGCCCTCCTCAATGAGGACCTCCTCGATGCCGTTCATCACCAGGACGGAATAGCCATCGCTGAGCTCGGGAACGAGCACGCCGATGGAGAAACTCTGGCGGCGGCGCAGGGAGCGGGCGAAAAAACTGGGCCGGTAGTCGAATTTCTTCGCTGCGGCGGTCACGCGGTCCCGCGTTTCCTGAGGAATGGAGCGCACGCCGGGGGCATTGTTGAGGACCAGGGAGATGGTGGCGGGCGAGAGGTCGAGGTAATCGCCCAGCGTGCGCAGGCTGATGGGCCGCGGCGGGAGGAATTCGCTTTTGCCGCTCTCGCTTTTCTTCGCCTGTTTTTTGCCCTGGGGCATAACCCACCTTCGCCGTTACCACCGTGTTATCGCAGGGGAACTACAACAACCGAGTGATGTTCAGCTTGCCGAATCGCGTTATTCTTATATCACCCCTCAGGGAGAAGAATCGCCCGATTTGCACGCAGCGGGCTGGAAGCGCTGTATCTGACCGTGCTCAACCGCGACGAAAAATTGCCCTCGATGCGCCTGGCCGCGTTTCAGTACGCGATTGCGGTGGTGCTCGGCATTCTGGTTTTCGGGTTGTGGCGGCTGCAGGTGGTGAGCGGGCAGAGCTACCATGCGCTGGCCGAGGCCAACCGCATCCGCAAGGTGCCGATTCTGGCGCCGCGGGGCAAGATCTTCGACCGCGAAGGGCGTCTGATCGTCGACAACTACCCCTCGGTCTCGTGCTTTCTGGTCCGCGAGCAGGGCCATGACATCGTCCCCGACCTGCCGCTGATTGCCCGCGGACTGCACATGACCGTCGACCAGATCGACGCCATCCTGAAGAAGTACCGCGCAGCGCCAAAATACCAGCCGCTGCCGCTGAAACAGGACATCACGCCGGACGAAGAGGAGTTCATTGAGGCGCACAAGGACGAGCTGCCCGAGCTGGATACGGTGCAGGAGCAGCGCCGCCTGTATCCTCGGGACGGCTTCGCGGCGCACCTGATCGGTTATGTGGGCGAGGTGAGCGAGGAGATGCTGGACGATCCGCGCTACGCCGTTTATGAACCGGGCGACGTGGTGGGCAGATCGGGCGTGGAAGCGGCCTATGACGGCATCCTGCGCGGAGTAGACGGCTCCCAGGACGTCATCGTGGACAGCCACGGCCGCGAGGTGGGCAAGCTGGGCACGGAGCCGGCCAAGCCCGGGCAAAGCCTGCGCCTGACCATCGATCTCGATGTTCAGCGGGCGGCCGAGAACGCGCTGGGCGATCGCAACGGCGCGATCATCGCCATCGATCCCCACACGGGAGAAGTGCTGGCCATGGTGAGCCGGCCGATCTTCGATCCCAACGAATTTGCCGTTCGCATCTCCCGCGACGAGTGGAGCCAGTACGTCACCGATCCTGAACATCCGCTGATGAACAAGGCCATCCAGGCGCAGCTGGCGCCGGGATCGACCTTCAAGATCATCATGGCGCTGGCCGGCCTGGAAGAAGGGGTTGCCGAGGACATGCACGTGCACTGTTCCGGCGGTGTGAACCTGTTCGGCACCTACCAGCGCTGCTGGGTGCACGGGGGACACGGCGAAGTGGACATCAGCAGGGGGATTTACCAGTCCTGCGACGTGTTTTTCTACACGCTGGCGGCGCGGCTGGGCATTGAGAAGATCGCTTACTGGGCGCATCAGGTGGGCATCGGCTACAAGACCGGGATCGATTTGCCGGACGAAGTTACCGGTACCATGCCGTCGCCGGAATGGAAGATGCGTCTTTTCCATCAGAAGTGGTACCCGGGAGAGGTGACCTCGGTGGGCATCGGACAGGGGGCGGTGACCGCCTCACCGGTCCAGATGGTGCGAGCCATTGCCGGCATCGCGTCGGGCGGCGTTCTCAGGCGTCCTCACGTGGTCTTCCCCGATGAACTGTCGCCGAACTTTCACCAGATGATTCTGGACACCTACCCGGGGTCCGGAGACAAGACGATTCCGGAGAGCCCGGCAATCTGGGAGACGATCACTGACGCCATGGCCCTGGTGCCGACGCCAACGGGAACCGACAACAGCGCGCATCTTGAAGGCATCGATTTCGCCGGGAAGACAGGCAGCGCGCAGACCATGAGCAACGCGCTGGCGGCGAAGCTCGGGCATGCGCATTCCATGAAAGACAATGCCTGGTTCGTCGGCTTCGCGCCTCGGCGCAATCCAGACATCGCCGTCTGCGTCCTGTTTGAGGCGGGCGAGCACGGCAAACTGGCCGGGCGCCTCGCCGCCCAGGTGATCGAGGCCTACGTGGACAAGCAGCGCATGCTGCACCATAACCTCCTGATCGCCCAGACGCCGAAACCGGTGCAGGTGGGCGCGGTATGGTCCGATCCTGCGAATCCCAATGGGCTGGGCGGCAAGCCACTGCCGACGCGGACGGGGCAGACAGCCGATCCGGAGTTGGCATCGGTGCGCGGCGGGCATTTTGCTCTTCCGGCGCAGTCCGGCGCGAGCCCGACAGCGCACAACCGGTAAGGCGTTAAGTCGTGCCCGGCAGAGCGCGCAGAATTGCCTCCATCAATCCATCCAGGTCGTGAGGATCGGCCTCGGCCGCCGGCTCCCAGCCATGATCGCGCAGGGTCTGACTGGTGATGGGCCCAATCGAGATGGCGCGCATGGATATTGGCAGGGAAATGGCGGCTTCCCGCAGCAACTGCAGGAAATTCGTCACTGTCGAGGAGCTTGTAAAGGTGGCGGCGTCGGGAATCCGGCCCGGCGAGCCAAAAATTGTGCAAATGCCTGCTACAGAATCCTCAGGCACTACGGTTTTGTAGGCATCGACTACGTCCAGGACGGCCCCGCGCTCGCGCAGAGCGTCGGGAATCACATCCCGGGCTACCGCCGCCCGTGCCAGCAGAACGCGCTTTCCGCGAACCTGCTCTCCCAGCGC
>DASXFH010000131.1:0-8120 GCA_036489655.1 Acidobacteriaceae bacterium
GGGGCGAGGCAGAGCGCGGGAGCGAGCACGCGCTTCCATGGCAGGGGCGCGGCGGCGATGGCGACGATGGGCAGGAGCAGCGGCGTGAGGTCGTGGGGATAGAGGTGGTAGCTGGTGAGGAGGCAGGCCATGAGCGCTGCCGAGAACGCCAGGCGATCGTTGTTGACGCGGCGCAGGAGAATTGCGACGCACGCGAGGAAGAGCAGGGATATGGCGAGGGTGAAGATCAGGAGAGCGTGCGCGGAGAGATGGCGGCCTGCGAGTGCGAAGAGGAGACCGCGGAAGTTGGCCATGCGCGTGGGGGAAATGTAGCTCTGATGGCTGGCGTTGGCACTGCCGCGAGCCAGTGCTGCATTGTGAAGCAGACGGACAAGACTTGAGGGAGACTGCGGCGAGGCGGCGAACGAAAGAAGGACGATGCCTGCTGTGCCGAGAAGGAATCCCTGCGCGAGACGCCCACCTTTGCGGAGCGCGAGGAAGCAGGCGAGAGGAAGGGCGATCTGGAACTTGAACATCGCGAGGCCGAGCGAGAGGCCGGCGTGGAAGGGACGATCGTCGTCGATCTGGTTCCAGGCAAGGACCAGGAGGAGGAAGAAGACGATCGAATCCTGCCCCTGAAAGACGGCGATCCAGACGGGCAGGAAGAGGAGTGCGACCAGGCCGGGGCGAGGCTGCAGATAAGGGATCGACGCAGCAAAGACGCGCATGCCGGCCAGGACGCAGAGGGCGATCAGGACGAGGTTGAAGGCGATGCAGGCGACATAGGCGGCGGGATAGGGCAACAGGGAGAAAGGGACAAAGAGAAGCGCCTCACAGCCGGGATGGAAAAACGGGAGCGGGAAATCGCCTTTCGAGATGAGGCGATTTTGAACCTGCTGCTGCGCATCGAGGCTGTAGAGCTGAGTGGGGTGGGTGCGCTCGAGATAGCCGGCCGAGTACATGGAGCGGAAATCGGTGCGGGCGATGACGCCGGAGCGGATCCCAATGGCGAGAGTCCAGGCGGTGAAGAGTGCCAGCATGCAGGCGAGGCAAACGAGCAGAGGCCTGAGACGGCGAATCTGAGAGTTCACTGATTCTCGAGGGGCAGTTGCAATCTCTGGCATGGCAAGAATGGCCGCGGGGCGAGCGGGCGGTGGCCTTCAGCATATCGTCGCTGCGACGGAATCGAAACAGGAAAGTGCGGTCAGGAGGCGGATGGGGAAACGGGCTCGAGGTGCGCGGTGAAGTGGCGCAGGAAGGGCGCTTCATACGTGAGGCGCATGCCGCGAATCTTGTCGCGGTTGTTCCAGACTTCGAGGATGACTTCGACCAGGTAGTCGATGTGGCTTTGGGTGTAGACGCGGCGGGGGATGGCGAGTCGGACGAGGTCCATGTGGGCGGTGGCGGCGAACATGAGGGTGCCGATTTCAACGGAGCGGACTCCGCCTTCGAGATAGAGTTCGCAGGCGAGGGCGACGCCGGGAAACTGATCCTGAGGAATATGCGGCAGGAAGGCGCGGGCGTCGAGGTAGATGGCGTGGCCGCCGGGCGGCTGCACGATGGGGACTCCGGCCGCGGCGATGTGGTTGCCGAGGTAGGCGGTGGAGGCGATGCGGTAGCGGAGATAGTCTTCGCGAAGCGCTTCCTGCACGCCGACGGCGATGGCTTCGAGGTCACGTCCGGCGAGGCCGCCATAAGTGGGATAGCCTTCGGTGAGGATGAGCAGGTCTTTTTCCTGCTGGGCGAGGATGTCGTCGTTGGTGCAGAGAAAGCCGCCAATGTTGGCCATGCCGTCTTTTTTGGCGGACATGGTGCAGCCGTCGCCGTAGCGGAACATCTCCTGGGCGATTTCTTTGGGCGTTTTGCCAGAGTAACCGGGCTCGCGGAGCTTAATGAACCAGGAGTTTTCGGCGAAGCGGCAGGCGTCGAAGTAAAGCGGGATGCCGTGGCGGCGGCAGACGGCGCTGACCTGGCGAACGTTTTCCATGGAGACGGGCTGGCCGCCTCCGGAATTATTCGTCACCGTGAGCATGACTAATGGAATGCGTTCGCGGCCATGCTTTGCGATGAGGGCTTCGAGGGCGGGAACGTCCATGTTGCCCTTGAAGGGCGCGGTAACGGAGGGCTGGCGGCCTTCGGCGGTGAGGAGGTCGACGGCTTCGGCGCCGGTGAATTCGACATTGGCGCGAGTCGTGTCGAAGTGGGTGTTGTTCGGGACGATGTCACCCTTTTTGCAGGAGACGCCGAACAGGATACGCTCGGCGGCGCGGCCCTGATGGGTGGGGATGACGTGTTTGTAACTGAAGATGTCCTGAATGGAATCGCGGAAGCGGTCGAAGCTGCGGCTGCCGGCGTAGCTCTCGTCGCCTTCCATCATGGCGGCCCACTGGTGGGTGGACATGGCGCCGGTACCGGAGTCAGTGAGCAGGTCGATGAGGACGTCGTCGGCGGGGAGCAGAAACATGTTGTAGTGGGCGGCGGAGAGCAGCTGCTCGCGCTGGGGGCGGGTGGTCCAGCGAATGGGCTCGACGCTCTTGATGCGGAAGGGCTCGATGATGGTGCGGACGGGCATGGTTCTTTTCTCTTTCGTGAAGGCGGGCGGGAATGGGCCGGCCGCCCTGCCTATAGTAGACGTTGGCGCGGAATTCTGAGCAGGCATGGGCGGGAGGCAGCGTGGGGTTGACGGCGGAGGAACGCGATCGGCTGCGGGTGGTGCTGGTGCGGACGCGGAATCCGCTGAACATTGGGGCAGCGGCGCGGGCGATGGCGAACTTCGGGTTCGGGCATCTGCGGGTGGTGGAGCCGTACGAGAAGGCGTTTCGTGAGGCGCGCTCGGCGGTGGATGCTGAGCCGGTGCTGCAGGCGGCGGAGGAGTTGGAGCAGGTTGCAGAGGCCGTCGCGGATTGCACGCTGGTGGTGGGGACGGCAGAGGGGCGGCAACGAACGCCGGAGGAACCGCTGCAGCGGCTGGAGGCGGTCGTTGCGGAGATCCGGCAGCAGCTGCGGAGCGGGGCGCGGGTAGCGGTGCTGTTTGGGTCGGAGAAGCGGGGCTTGTCAAACCAGGAGCTGAGCCATTGCCAGAGCGTGCTGCGGATTCCGACGGAGATGCAGCAGCCATCGATGAACCTGGGACAGGCGGTGGCTGTGGTGTTATACGAGGCAATTCGGCAGGAAGAGGCGCGACCGGGACCGGCGATCGAGGCGCCCCCGGCGACGGCGGGAGATCGGGAGCGGCTGGTGGCGTTGCTGGCGGAGGCGCTGGAGCGCAGCGACGCCGCACGCAAGGGTGAGCGTGCCCTGGGAGAAGAGAAGGTTCGCCGGCTGGTGCGGCATATGGCGCTGACGGAACCGGATGCACGTGAGTGGATGGGGATGGTGCGGCAGGTGCTGTGGAAGCTGCGGGGCGGGAAGTGATCCGGAGTACAGATGAGGAGGGGCGGAGATGAACCAGGGAGATCGCGTCGCTGTGGTGACGGGTGGAGCGCAGGGGATTGGGCGGCGAACCGCGGAGATACTGGCGGAGAGGCATTTTCGGGTGGCGGTCATCGATCTGCGCGAGGCGAGGGAAACGGTAGAGGGGATCCGCCAGCGCGGTGGCGAGGCGATGGTGTTTGCCGGCGATGTGACGGATGAAAGTAAGGTGGAGCGATTCGCCGAGGAGGTGATGCGCGCGTGGGGCCGGGTGGATGTGCTGGTGAACAACGCGGGAATCAGCCTGATTCGGGCGGCGGAGGAGACGAGCGCGGCTGAATATCGGCGGATGCTGGAGGTGAATCTGGTAGGGCCGTTTCTGCTGGCGAAGGCGTTTGGGAGGCGGATGCTGGAGGCGCGGAGCGGATCGATTGTGAATGTGGCGTCGATTGCGGGGCTGGTGGCGGTCGCGGATCGCGCGGCGTATAACGCATCAACGCACGGGCTGGTGGGGCTGACACGAACGCTGGCGGCGGAGTGGGGCGGGCGCGGGGTGAGGGTGAACGCGGTTTGTCCGGGATGGGTGAAGACGGAGATGGATGCGGCAGACCAGACGGGCGGGAGCTATACGGATGCCGATATTACGCAGCGGGTGCCGATGGGACGGTTCGCGACTCCGGACGATGTGGCGCGGGCGATTGCGTTTCTGGCGGATGAGCAGGAGAGCGGATTCGTGAACGGGCACACGCTGACGGTGGATGGCGGATGGTCTTCGGATGGGAGCTGGGAGTCGGTGCGGTTGCGGAAGCGGTGAGATGGGCGAATTGTTCTTCGCATTTGCTTACGTGTGACAAGCACGGTCCCTCGATGATCGAGGCCGTTCTGTTGCTCAAGAGGCTACCGGCGACGGATTCGAGCGGCGGATTGCGGTGGACTCGCGAGCCTCTTATCGGAAGATAGCAATACCGGCCCAAAACTCATTCATGAAAGGAAGACGCTCATGTCACCCCAAAAACGAGGGTGTATCTATATGCCGTGCTGCAAAAAAGAGGAAAGACGCACGGAGGGGGAATTGCACCCATCGTGGGCTGCCGCCATGGACTCCCTGCAGGATTACCTCTGCTGGGTCGATGAGGTGGTGCTGCCCATTGCCTTCCAGTGGATCGAGGAGCATAAGCCCGAGGTCTACGCGAACGTACCCGAGGAGTTGAAGGACGACGTGGGCGTGGCGATTGCCGCCGCTTTCGGCCTGGTGAACGAGCTGCCGGTTTACAAGCAGGGTCGGGAGAAGTGCAGGGGGCATGAAGAGGCCATGAAGGCCGGGAACCTGGATACCTCCAGCATGAATCCGGTGTGGGCCGGCATCACTCAAAAGATTCGCAGGGGAACCAGGGAGGCATTTGCGGAGCAGTCGCAGGTTCTGGACGGGACGATCCCATAAGCCAGGGATGCCGTGCCGTTATGCGGGGGCTTGACTGCTTCCGGGGGCCGACAGGGTTTCCGCGGGCGCGCTGATCGCGGTGGTGACAACGCGGTTGCGTCCGTTTCTTTTGGCCTCGTAAAGGGCGGCGTCGGCGATTCGAATCACCGCCTCCGCCTGGTCTTTCCCCGGGAAGCCGGAGGCTACGCCGAAGCTGGAGGTCACCTGCACCATGGTTTCGCCGTCCATAACGTGCGCGGCCTGCACGGCGCGGCGCAACTGCTCGGCGCGGCTGCGGGCACTTTCAAAGTCGGAGTCAGGAAGAATGATCAGGAATTCCTCGCCGCCGTAGCGGCCCACTGAGTCGTAGCTGCGGACGGACTGGCGGAAGATTGCGGCCACTTCTTTGAGCACACGATCGCCGACAACATGGCCGAAGGTGTCGTTGATGCTTTTGAAATAGTCGATATCGGCGAGGATGACGCTGAGCGGCGCCCGCTGGCGGCGCGAGCGCTCCACTTCATCGGCCAGGCGTTCGGTAATGATGCGATGATTCGAGAGGCCGGTAAGGTCGTCATTTTCGGCAAAGTGACGCATCTGCTCGCGGGTGTGGGTGAGTTCGATCTTTTCCCGTTCCAGAGCTTCTTTGTGGTGCTGCTCTTCGCGCAGGCGGCTGGTGACGGCGTAGAGGAGGGCCATGAGGAGGAGCGTGCCGGCAAGGGTGTGCAGAGAGATGGCGCTGCCCCCGAGAGTGAACAGAGGCGCGTCGATTCTTGTGGCGAGGGTCCAGTTGGTGAACTGGCGCCCCTGTTTGAGGGCATCGCGGACCACGGAAATCATGCCGTAGAGGAAGGCCAGGGCGGCGAGCAGGCGGCGCGCGGAATCGAAGCGCCTGCGCAGCGGGAAGGCGGCGGCGATCAGGACCAGGGGATAAGCATCGAGCAGGGTAGCGATGGCGGCGGACACGCCGTCGGTGACCTGCGCGGGGCCGATCCAGCGCGGGCCCCAGGTGATGGCCAGCAGCAATCCGTCCAGCACGCCGTTGGTGAAACTGAGCCAGGCAAGGATGCGGGTGAGCCGGCACAGTCCGCGATTCTCGCGCAGAGGAAGCAGCCAGAGAAGCAGAAACCACAGGGCGATTTCGTCCTGGATGGAAAAGAGAGGCTGGGCCGCGCCGATGACGACGAGGTAGGGCCAGTGAAGATCGATCCCCAACAACAGCAGAAGGATGACGGGGGCCGCGGTGAAGGCCATCAGCCAAAACAGAAGCCACTGGCTGCGGTGGCGCAGCCAGGCGAGAAAGCAGACCAGGGCAATGAGGGCGTAGATGAGGTTCTGGCCGAGAAGGAACTGGCGGCCGCTCAGCCAGCGGTAATCGAGCGCGGCCCTGACGGTGCGGATGGCTTCGGGGCTGCCGATGAGGGGAGCGGACTCGAAACCGCCGGTCTCTCCGGAGTCGTCGGAGAAGAGAGGGGCTTTCCAGACGCGGAAGGCGAGAACGCCAGTTTGTCCTGGACCGAGCGCGAAGGTCTGCGCTTTCTCGGCGTAGTACCAGATGCGGTAGGGGTCCAGTTTGCCATTGCGGCCGATGAGCCGGCCATTCCAGTAGATTTCGTAGGCGTCGTCGACGCGCTGCAGCAACAGGGAGAAATGCGGAGCAACACCGGGAGCGGGGGTGAGCGTGAGGCGGCAGCGGTACCAGGCGTAGCCGGTATAGCGGTCGTAACCCTGTTGGCCCCAGGGGAGGTCGGCGGTGACATGCTGCCAGCTGGAATCGTCGAAGGCAGGCGCGGCCCAGGCGGGATTATCGCCAGTGTGGAATCGCCAGGGACCGCTGACAGGAGCGGTTCCCTTGCCCAGGCCCTGGATGACGATGGGCGCGGTGGCGGTTGTCGTCGGCTGGCTGAGACTCAGGGGAGCCGCGGAGAGCAGCAGGACCGCGGCAATCGCACGCGCGAACCATGAGGAAAGCTGGGGCATCAGAGAGGATACGGGGGGATTATATCGTGCATCCTGTCCGGATCAGGGGCGTCGGCCGCGTTCATTGGCTCGGGTTGCCGGTCAGGGTACTGATCGCAAAGCCGGACAAGGTGGAGTGGGTCACGCATCATCGCCAAGGCACTCGCCGAAGCCGAATTGTGGCGAGGAGGGGGGCGGTGTGCGGCTCTTGTCGATGGCGGGCTCTGAATCAGAGTGAAGTTCCGCCCCGTGCCTGGCGGACCATCTCGACCAGAACCTGCCGTGTTTCCTGCGGGGTCGATACTTCGTGAAAGAAGTTGATGCGCGCGCCCTTCATGCCTTCGGCCGTCTTCAGACGCAGCCAGAAGCCGAGACGGTCGACGGAGGTCATGGACGCATCGGTGGCGTTGAGCTGAGCACGGGTCCGGGCGAGCAGGATCATGGAGTCGACATGGTCGGCATTCATGTGAGCCAGGATTTCAGGCGCAGCGGCAGCGAGCGGGTCGGGGCGGGCTGCCCGGAATTCGGCAGCGTTGACCCAGCCCATGACGCCAAAACCGCCGACGTAATAAATATCCAGGGGCTCGAGACGAAAGAAGCTGAAATCGGAGAAATCGACCCAGTAGCGGCTGTTGGCATGGCGGGACAGGTAGGTTTCCCGAACGGAGGCGACGTCCTGCGGCGGAACGGGCTCGCAGGCACCAGGAAGAGTGGCGCGCGCAGCACCGAGGGGATCGCCCTCGGCATTCTCCTGTGCAACGAAGAGACTGCAGCGGGGATCGGAGCCGAGGTTCTGCGTGTGGACGGCCATGCTGCTGATGAGCAGGAGGGGCCGGCCGGCGTCGTCCAGTGCAAAGGGCATCAGTGAGCCGAAGGGGAATCCGGCATGGCGGCGCGAGAGGGTCGAGAGCGTTGCCGTGGAAGCGGTCGAGAGAAGGGTGCGCACACGTTCGGCGTAACTGGGTTCCGCGGGCTGCAGAGAATTGGGGACGCCCGATGCATGCTGACGCGCCTGGCTCGAAGACATGAACAACCTCCTCTCTCAGCTTAGAGGAAGCAGGGTGACAGAGGATTGCGGAGAGACCGCGTGTGATTCAAATCACAGCGGATCGGGCTCAGCGCATGCGATGCTGGCAGTTCACGGTGCGTTTATAGTATGCGTGTGAGCAGAAAAGGCGTGCTCCTGTTGCCGGCGATGGTGATGCTGTGGGCGTTCATGCCCGCGCTCGCCTGCCTGGCATCTTCAGGGCACCGATCCTGCTGCGATGGGTTGGCCATGGGAGACTGCAGTTCCGCGGCGACGCTGCAATGCGGCGACTGCTGCGGCGTGCAACCCGCCGATGCACCGCTG
>DASXFH010000134.1:0-7826 GCA_036489655.1 Acidobacteriaceae bacterium
CGCGACCACGCCCTTTGCTTCTCTGTAATCAGGCGAAGGCGCCCATACAGCCGGCAACATCACGAACGCGCCCTTAACACCTTTGAGCGCGGCCGCTATGGCTGCTGCATCGTTCCAGTCTCCATCCACCAGCTCCACGCCCTGGTGTGCCCAGTTCGCCGCTTTCTCGCGATTGCGCACCAGCGCCCGCACCCGTGTGCCCTGCTTCAGCAGATGGCGCGCGGCGGCGCCTCCAACGTTACCGGTAATGCCCATGACTAAATACATGCTCGTTTTCTCCTTGTGCCTCGTATTGGGCCGCTCAGCCAGAATGGGCAGCCTGATCTTTAGAGGTTTGCAATAACCATTGGTTACAAATTAATCGTCGGTTATCGACCACCGGTTATAAAACAACTCACGGTCGCCACGATCTCTAAAAAGGGTTACGCTGTTGAAGTGACGTCCCCCTCCCCCAGCCGCCGGGCCGAGCGCAAGGAGAAATTGCGGGGGGAGATCCTCGCGGCTGCCAGCCGGTTGTTCGCCGATCGCGGCTACGAAGCGGTGACGCTGCGCGAGATCGCTCAGGAGATCGGCTACACGCACGCCGTGATCTATCAGCATTTCCCCGACAAATGGCACATCCTGGCGGAGCTGAGCCGGGAGACGATCGGGCTGCTGATCCAGAATTTCGACGCGATTGCGGCTCAGCATTCTCGCGGAAAAGAGCGTCTCTTTGCGACTTCCCGCGGCCTGATTCAGTTCTGCACGGCTCATCCGCAGCAGTTCCGCAACGTCTTCTTCGGTCCGGAGAACCGCGACGGCATGCGTGCCGGACAATATATCGACGACATCGGCCGGCCCCTGTTCCAGCGCTTCGTACAGCTTTTTTTCGACGTTGCCAGGGAGGAAGGATTGCCGGGCAGGGATGACCTGGTGGTGGCCCACACCTGGTGGTACGCGATGTTCGGTCTCGCCACGCTGATGGTCATCCAGGGAGCCTTGCCCGACCGCCCTGACTCGGCACTCGTGGTCGAGCAGACGATCGCCACGCTTTGGGCGGGCGTTCAGGCGGTTCCGCGATTGCCGAAGAGCGCAATCCCCAGGCGAGCGGGCCGGTCCAACGCTTCAAAGCGATGACAGCGTTTGCTGCTCATGCGCACACCGCCGGGAGAGTTCTCGCTTTACACCCAATCGCGAAATCGCGCCTGCAGGCGGGTCAGTATCGGGAAGTCGGCTGGTGTTCCGCGATCCGGAGGACGGGGTTCGGCGGTCACTATTCCGTTGTGGTGGTGGCGTATTGGGGTGGGGGTGGGGCGGCGGCTCGGATTTGATCTATGAAGAGGGGGACTTCGCGGTCGATGAGGTCGGGGCGCTGGAGCTGGATGTAATGTCCGCTGGTGCGGGCGATGATCCGGCGGCTGCGGGCGGAGAGGTTCTTCAGGTTGTCCTGCATGCGGGACCAGGTGTTGACGATGACCTGGGGCTGATGGTCGGCGAGGGCTCGGGCCGGGTCCGACGAGAGGATGAGGATGGGCAGGTCTCCATAGGGGCCGGAGTGGAGGGTTTCTTCGCCGGAGCGGTCGAAGCTGGCAAACTCGCCGGAAGGCGAGGAGACGACGAGGTGGCAGCGCTCCTCGGACTGGAGGCGGGCGCGGGCGGGCGGGAGCTGGGGGAAGTTGTTTTTGCAGCCGCCCATCCATCGGGGCAAGCCGAGGACGAAGAGGGACTGGGTGAGGGACCTCTGCAGCCAGGAGGGACCGCGGTGGAACTCGCGGACGAAGGCGGGGTCGCGGTTCTGCAGGGGCGTGGAGGCGTCGACAAAGATGAGGCCCTGGACCTGGTCGGGGTAGTGGGAGGCGTAGTCGCGGATGTAGATGCCGGCGATGGAGTGGCCCATGAGGACGATGGGGCCGGTGACGCCGGCAGCCTGAAGCAGGGAGTGGAGCTGGGTGGCGATGGCGTCGGCGTCGCGGGGGCCGGGTGCAGGATCGCTCCAGCCCATGCCGGCGCGGTCGTAGGAGCAGACGCGGGTGGTATGGGAGAGAGTGGGCTGGACAGCGCTCCAGATAAGGCCATCGTTGCCGAGGCCGGCGTCGAGGACGAGGGTGGGAGAGCCGGAGCCGGTGCACTCGATGCGCATGCGGCGGCCGTTGACGGGGACGAGGCGGCCGGGCATAGCAGAGCGCTCGCCATGGAGGAGGATGGCGTTGACGCCGCTGGAGAGACCGAGGGCGAGGAAGATGAGCGCGACCACGAAGAGGACGATACGCTCGGAAAACTTCCGGGCGGTGGGGTAGGTCCGGTTGCGGAGGGCCAGCATGCGGCGGAGGCAGAGGGCGGCGATGAGGATTCCCAGAGACAGCAGCAGAGCGGGGAGCAGGGTGTAGAGGAAATCCATGGGGGAGATGATACGCGCGGGGGTGGCTTCGGGAGCGCAGTCTGGACAGGGCGATTCCGGGGGGCGAGGGATCCGAACGAGGGGTTGAAGCAGGGGGGACAACGCTTGAGATTCCTGTCGGCGGCTGCGCCACCGAGTCCCTCCTCGCTGGGAGTTGCGGTGATGCGTGCCTGACGTTTTGCTACGGGGGTTCCTCGGCTGCGCGCCGGTCAGTCATTGTGCATCGCTGGAGGGGCTTCTTCCCGGCGCTTCGGTCGGAACGACATTCGTTTTATTAGAGGAATTGTTTGGCGAGGCGGTCGAGGAGGTCGCCTGTCTCATCGCAGACACCGGTATGGACGGGGCCGGGCTGGAGGATGGTGGAGCGCGGCGAGGTGAGCCAGTGGAAGCGCTCGCGCTGGGAGAGGCGGGCGATGGGTCCGGCAGAGGGGTCGCCCTGGCAGATGCGGGGGATGGCGTCGAGGTGCTGGCGGATGAGGCCGGTGTCGGCATCGGGCCAGAGGGCGCGGAGGCGGTCGGGGTTGAGGGCGACGCGGGCGTCGAGGTAGCGCTTTTCGAGGCAGAAGACGACGACGGCGGCGTTGATGAATTCCTCGCGCTCGGGGCGGGGGACGATGCGGAGGACGGCGTAGTCAAACGAGGCGGGCACGGAGCGCCTCCTGTTCGAAGGTGGAGGAAGCGGCGAGGCGGCGGGTGAGGAAGTCGAGGTAACCGGCGCGACGCTGGGCGGGGTCGGGCGCGTCGGGGACGGCGGCGAGCCATTCTTCGGGGACCAGCTCGACGATGGCGGCGAGGATGTCGGGGGTGAGGCGCTGGTGGGCGAGGGCGGCGGCGGACTCGATCTCGGTGGCCCAGGGGAGGAGGATGTGGTGGGCAATTTCCGGGAAGGGCGACGCGGCTTTTTGCTCGAGGATGCCGGGGGTCGCGGGCCAGTTGTGGTGGAAGAAGAGGGCGGCGCCGTGGTCGATGGGGTAGAGGTTGCGGTGCCAGACGAGCAGGTTGGCGTTGCGAGGGGTGCGGTCGGGGTTGAGGACGAAGGCGTCGAACCAGACGAGGAGCGAGGCTTCGCCGGCGGGTGCGGTGTCGCGCGCGGCGGGATCGAACATGGTGGACCCGGGGAGGTAGTCGAGGGCGAGGTTGAGGCCGGGGCTGGCTTTGAGGAGGTGGCGGATTTCGGCGTCGGGCTCGTTGCGGCCGAGAGCGGGATCGATTTGGGCGAAGACGAGCTCGGGGACGCGGAGGCCGAGGGCGCGGGCGATTTCGCCGGCGATGAGCTCGGCGATGAGGGCGAGGATGCCCTGGCCGGCTCCGCGAAATTTGACGACGTAGAGGCCGAAGTCGTCGGCTTCGACGATGGCAGGCAGGGAGCCGCCTTCCCGCAGGGGGAGGACATAGCGCGTGGTCTGGATGGTGCGAAGCATGGAAGGGATAGTGTAGCGGGGCGGGTAGGGGGCGGGGGGGCCGGCGCGGGGCGTTTCCGGGTGCCCGAGAGGAGCAGTCTCAGATTGGTTTTTTTGGTGGTACTTGCGGTGCGAGGCGGGAAAACAAGTTGATTGAGGTTTCGCGGCCGAGGGAGTTAGCTTCTTGCT
This sequence comes from Acidobacteriaceae bacterium, assembly GCA_036489655.1. GTDB lineage: Bacteria > Acidobacteriota > Terriglobia > Terriglobales > Acidobacteriaceae > Palsa-343. The sequence continues at coordinate 3,967 of DASXFH010000134.1, forward strand.
GTAGGGTGAACCTGGCTGGGAAGCGGGGTTCGGGGACGCTCGGGGTTCGGGAAGCTGAGCATTCGTGCGTTCGTGCGCGCGCGGTTTGGGATTCGGGGTTGGGCCCTTGGGCGTTCGGTTCCAATCTTTCGGAAGGCCGACCACCCAACCGCGATGCGATTGATACTATGTACGGCAACGGAGAACATAGCCAAGGAGGGTAACTGTGCTTGCGGTTAAACTGCTTTCCTCCTCTGACAGATTCCTCGGTTTACTGGCAGGTGGATTCTTCATTTGGTTCGCAATCAGGGGTGTGTCTACTGGAGAGGTCCCCCTGAGATTCAGTACACTGAGGCGATCAGACGGAGCGCCTCTCTTCTGGTTTGGTATAGGGATGAATCTAATCGTGGGAATCGGATGTTTGCTGGGATTTATCTTTGGAATAGACGTATTCAAAGAACTGTCGGGCAGGTTCCAGCTGACTCTGGACGAATCACCGTCAATACGGAAGCTTTGCGGCGAACAGAGGCAGACAAGCAACCGCGGACCCTTCCGCTTCGTAACCGCAGCGTCAGGATGACAGGCTTCAGGGGTGGCGTTGATGCTGAACCACCGGCATTGCGGGAGTTACCCTGAGCACAGCGGATTTCGGGGGGTGGGATCGCGGGAAGCGCGGGATCCGCGTTCAGGCCACCCCGGCGAAACGTTATTTCACCAGGGCCCCGGCCGCCCATCCTCACGCCCGATTCCGGGGCTGAAACGGGAATTTTTTGACGACTGAAGCGGCATGGCTGAGACCATGCCGCTTCACTCTTTCGTGCCTTGTTTCGAAGGGGGCGGCTGTCCTGAAGCAGGGAGTGGAGCTGGGAGACGATGGCGTCGGCGTCGCGGGGGCCGGGTGCGGGATCGCTCCAGCCCATACCGGCACGGTCGTAGGAGCAGACCCGGGTGCTATGGGAGAGGGTGGGCTGGACAGCGCTCCAGATGAGGCCATCGTTGCCGAGGCCGGCATCGAGGACGAGGGTGGGGGAGCCGTCCTGGATGGCGGAACTCCGGGAGAGCCGACGTCGTCGGAAACGTGCCGGTGAGTGCGTTGGCCCGAAGTCACCCGATGACTGCTGACATCGCGAACGCAGGCGTCTGCTAGACTGTTGAGAAATTTTTGCCAATGAGGTGATCCATGCGTCTCCGCTCTGTCTGCACCGCTTTGATTCTGGGAGGCTGTGCTCTGGGATGTTCTGCGCAAACGGGCCTTCCCAGCGCGAGGGTGGCCGCTGGCACCCAAATGTCACCCGTGCAGGCGCAGGAGGAGTTGCTCAACCTCTTTGAGCAGGAGTTTATGGGCGTCGCGCAGGCAATGCCTGCGGACAAATACGGCTTTGCGCCCACTCCTGCAACCTTCGCGGCCTCGCAGGGCGCGAAGTATAACGGGGTTCGCACGTTCGCGCAGGAAATATCGCACGTCACGACAGCGAACTACTACTTTGCTTCGAAGATTCTCGGCGAGAAGATGCCGGTTGACCCGAAAAGCATCGAGAGTCTGACGGCGAAAGAGGGACTCCTGAAGGCCGTTGCGGATTCTTTCGCCTATGCGCACAAGGCGCTCGCGACGATTACAGCCGAAAATGCCTACACGGCTATTGACGGGGTCGACGGTCTGCACACGCGGTCGGTTGTCGCATCTTTTATTTCTGCTCACGGATACGACCACTACGGGCAGATGGTCGAGTATCTGCGCATGAACGGCATTGTGCCTCCGGGCTCGAAGTGAGCCCGTCATGAATCTCTGCTGAAATGCGCGTAATCGCCGATGCATTCATCGCCGCGATGTTTTGGCAGAAAGACCGGCGAAGGCGAAAATTGGAGGCATCAGAGCTTTTTGTCTGGCGCGAATTCTTCGTCAGCGGAAACGACGCATTGGGCGCTGTTCCCGGGCGCTATCCCGCTGCCCTCAAGGGCAAAGGGTTAGGGTTCCACAATGGGCACTGTTCTGTTTCGGATTCAAGGGGCAGGCGGGTGACCCGGGGGTGGCTTGCCAAGAGGGGCCGGGTATCGTTAGCATCCAACCATGAGACCGGCCTGCAAAGCAGGTGAGGGCGGTCAACGCTGGATGAACCTACATTCATGCGAACAGGGGGCTCGACTCGACAATCGGCTCGGTGTGCAGTGTCCGCCAGTTCGGAATGCCTAAAGAGCCGCGGAGAGTTCCCACCGTCTTAGGACGGGTTCACCAGCGCATCGCCCCACGGCCCAGCGGGCCGGTTTTCTAATTCGTCTGGGTGCCTGAGGGTGCTGCAGGCGTAATTCCCTTCTCTGCACGTGTTCCCCGTCCTCTTCCATTTCGGACATTTTGCGATTCCGACCTACGGCGTGTTCACGGCGGCGGCGTTGCTGGCGGCGCTGGCGGTGAGTGTGCAGGTGGCCCAGTGGCTGGGGCTGCGCAACGACAAGATCTGGAATCTGGGGCTGATTGCGATCCTGGCGACGCTGTTCGGAGCGCGGCTGCTGCTGGTGGCGACGAATTTCCAGGCGTTCCGGGCGGAGCCGTTCTGGCTGCTGGGGCTGGCGAATATTCCCGGGGTGTGGGCTCCGCTGGGCGGAGTGGCGGTCGGCGGCGTTGGCGCGTTGCTGTATGCGCTGGCGGAGGGGCTGCCGCTGCGGAGGACCGCGGACGTGCTGGCTCCGGCAGCGGCGCTGGGGTTTGCCATCAACCGGATTGGGGCGTTCTGCGGAGGAGAGGGCTGGGGTACGCGGACGCGGCTGCCGTGGGGCGTGATCTACCGGAACGTGGAGGCGTATTTGTGGTATCAGACGCCGATGCGGGTGAAGCTGCAGCCGGTGCAGCTGTATGACGCGGCACTGTCTCTGGTGCTGTTCGGGGTGCTGCTGGCGATGATTCGGCGGAGACCGCGGGCCGGTGCGCTGGCGGGCACCTGGCTGTTCGTATATGGAGTGGGGCGTTTCTTTCTGGAGTTTCTGCGGGGCGACACGGCGGGCGAGCGGCTGCTGGGCGGGGCGGTGACGTTTGGGCAGGCGCTGGCGTTTGTGGCGGTCGTGGCGGGCGGGATGCTGTGGATGGTGGGAGAGCAGGCAACAGGCAATAGGCAACAGGGAATAGGCCGCAAGCCAGATCGCGGCAGCGCGGGGGCCGAAACTCCTTCATAGAAAAGTCAGGCAGCGGTGCTACGATGCAGCCCATGCGTTTCAGCCTCTGCGGGAAAATCCGTTGGTGGGTTGCGGCGGTATGTGCGCTGGCGGCGCTGCCGGCGTGGGGGCAGGGCCCGCCTTATCAGACGGACGATCCAGTGCCGGTGGATCTGCACCACTACGAGTTCTACATTTTTGGCTCGACGGACGGGACGCCGGTAGAGGTGGACTCGGTGGGGCCGGCGTTCGAGTTTAACTGGGGCGCGATTCCGCGGGTGCAGCTGCACGCGATTCTGCCGTTTGGGGTGGCGGCGCCGCTGAATCACCCAGCGTACGCGGCGGCGGACGAGGGGCAGGGGCCGACCGAGTTCGGGATGACGGACATGGAGCTGGGGGCGAAGATCGCCTACATAAAAGAGAGCAAGTTTGTGCCGCAGATCGGTACTTTCACGATGTTCGAGATTCCGACCGGGAGTTACGACAAGGGGCTGGGGATCGGGAAGGTGTGGTACCGGCTGCCGCTTTGGCTACAGAAAAATATTGGGCCGTGGCTGCTGGATGGTGGAGCGGGCGAGACGATCGTGCCGCAGACCGATTATCGCAATTTTCCCTACGGTGGATTCCTGCTGAAGTACACCTTTCCGGGTGATCGGGTGGAGTTTGGCGGCGAGGTGTTCAGCCATGGGAAGGAAGGCGGTGCGGCTCCGCAGATCCAGGCGTCGACGATGGTGGAT
>DASXFH010000151.1:0-32719 GCA_036489655.1 Acidobacteriaceae bacterium
GGCTGGTTCGGCTTTAGCGCAGAAGGGTGCGCGAAACTCTCGCGATAGCGGCCCCGGAAGATATCCATCGAAACGGATAATTCGTAACCGCCCATATCCGGCTCCTTCGGGTCCTGCTGGGGATAGACGTCGATCACCTTCACGATCCAGTCGGAATCGGTGCCGCTCGTCGATGCCACAAGGTGTACCTCCGGACGTCCGCTCACCCGTATTGCATCCTGCAGCACTGGCGTCTCGTAGGTCTCCACGTCGGATCGCGCCGAAGCAAAACGCTGATCGCCGACCAGCCATTCCGGCCAGGTGCGCGTCTCGGCAGGTGGTACCGGCCGCATCCGATACGGCACCGGCGTCGCCGGATTCGACACATACTGGTCGTACCCGTTTCCGCCTGACGACTGCGGCGGATCGAAGCTCAGTCCATGATCGGCCTGCAGATACAGCGGCTTTCTCTCCACCTTGCACCCGCCGGGACAAGCCGGCCAGGTCGGCAGCGCCTCCCACTCGTTGGGACCCGTCAGAAAAGCGTTGACATGCGCAAGATGCGCGGCGGGTCCGTTCTCCTGGAGATGCTCAGCCAGAAACGGCAGCAGGATGTTCTGAACAAAATAAGCTGAAGTGTCGGAGCCGAAGTTGATGGCTCCCAGATGCGTGCCCTGTGTAGACTCCTGCCCGTGGAACCACGGACCCAGCGCCAGATACAGGTGGTCGCGATTCGAGGCGTCGGCATAGAGCGCCCGGTACACAGCCAGCGCTCCGTAAATATCTTCCTGGTCCCATTCGCCGCCCACCAGCAGAGTGGGCACCGTTAGCGGTTCTTTCGCCAGGATTTTGTCCACCGCCTGGCCCTGCCAGAACTCGTCATACGACGCGTGCTTGACAACCTTGTTCCAGAATCCAAGCTGCTCCATGCCATGCTGGGTCGCTACCGCGCTGGCATTGCCCGCGTCCAGATACATCGTGTAGTCGTCCTGGTAATTGCTCCACCAGCGATCGGTTCCCGTGCGCGTCGCTTCCTGCGAGTAAATGTACGGAATCATCTGCTCGCGGAAGGCCCCGTAGTGGAACCAGTCGTCGCCCATCCAGCCGTCCACCATGGGATTCTCCGGAACCGCTGCCGCCAGCGCTGGATTGGGATGCACCAGCCCCATCAGTGCTTCAAACCCGTCGTAAGAGATCCCCATCACCGCGACCCGGCCATTGCTTTCCGGAATATTTTTGGCCAGCCAGCTGATCGTGTCCGATGCATCGGTCGCGTCGGAGACAGGCGTCGGATTCAGTGGACCGCGGACGTAGCGGTTCATGATGTAATCGCCCTCCGATCCATATTTCCCGCGCACGTCCTGGAACACATGGATGTACCCCGCCTTAAGCGCCCAGTCCCGAGGCTCGCGCTCCCGCGAAGCGAAGCGGTCGGCGTCATAGGGCGTGCGCTCCAGAATGATCCCTGCCTTGTTCGCCCCTTTGGGCACAACGATGACGGTATTGAGCTTGATGCCGTCGCGCATCGGGATCTGGACCACGGTGCGCGTATACGGCAGGTCCTGCGTCACCGGCTGAAAGTGCTCCGGAGTCTCGCTGGGCAAGCTGGGATATTGGGACTGCGGCTTCGCCTGCGGAGATTCAGAAGACGGCTGCTGCGCAGCACTCACGGCAGGATCCGCTGCGAACATAACGGAGGCGAGGAGGAAGGGTAACGCGCGCAGGACGAGACGAGCACAGGTCATCATGGTGCATTTCAGCATACTTCACAGAATCTTCACGGCGACGCCGTGGCCGACGTCGCCAGTGTTTTATCCCGCGAGGGACGGTGCCCGTTCGCGCGGCGGTCGCGATCTCCCAGCCCCGAACGCTCCCCTTGCCTCTCCATGACTTCCGTACCCTGGCATGGAACGATTTCCCTTGCCCTAAGCGAAGCGTCTTCTCTACCCTAAAAATGAGGGAGAGCTCTGTTCAACGCGAACAGAGCTTTTTCTTTCAGGACATCGTCCGGCCCAGGCCGTGGCGCATTCGTTGTTTGAGAAGATCGAACCGGCGGCAAAACCGCCGCAAGAGGGTCACCGGCCACAAAACCGGCACTGCAGGCTCGCAAACGCCTTCAAAAGCCCAGGAGCCCCCTCCCACATAAATGACAGGCAAACACTTAGCTTAAGAGGGCTCCTCCAGAAACGCGGAAATCGCTGAAAAATACACACTTGCACAAAGTTAACGAAAAAAATTGCGATACGCGGCCTTCCCAGGCCCCCAACTACAATTCCGCCATGCCGCTCTCACCCCTCGCCGCCCTGCTCGCCACATATAAGGATGGAGCGCTTCCCGAAGAGCAGGTACGGTTTTGCCTGTCCCGCGCGAACGGCAACGCCAGCCGCAACACCTACATCGCGCTCGATCCCGGCTGGACCCTCGCCGAAGCCCGCCGCCAAACCGCCCGCGAATCCTCGCTCCCCCTCTTCGGCATTCCTGTCGCGCTCAAGGACTGTTTCGACCTCGCCGGCTTCCGCACCACCAGCGGCTCCCGCTTCTACGCCGAGCATCTGCCTCCAGCCGCGGCCGATTCCTGGGTCGCCGCGCAGCTTCGCCGCGCTGGCGCCGTCATCACCGGCAAAGTGCACCTGCACCAACTCACCTTTGGCATCACCGGCGAAAACCACGACTACGGCGACTGTCTCCAGCCTGCCAATTCCGCACTCCTCACCGGCGGCTCCTCCAGCGGCTCCGCTGCCGCGGTTCAGGAAGGCTCCGCGCTCGCCGCCATTGGAACCGATACCGGCGGCTCCGTCCGCGCACCCGCCGCCCTCTGCGGCCTCGCAGGCTATCGATCCTCCCTCGGCCTCGGCGACTGGAGCGGCGGCTACCACCTCTCGGAATCCTTCGACACCATCGGCTGGCTCTTCCGCGATCTCCGCGACGCGACCCGCCTCGCCGAAGCCCTCTTCAACCTTCCGCCCGAGCCGCAACCCAGTCCAGCCGCGCCCTCCATCGGCGTCCTGGCCGGCCCTCTCGTCGAGCCCTGCGACCCCGAAGTTCGTCGCTCTCTGGAGTTTTGGCAGGAGCAACTCCGCCGCGCCGCCGCCCGTCTTGAGCCCGTCGAGCCCGCCTTCTGGTCCGAAGCCTGGGACATCTACGCGCCCATTCAGGCCGCCGAAGCCGCCCGCCTCCACACCGGCCACTTCCAGGAATTCGAGCCCGCTATCGCCGCCCGACTCGCCTGGGGCGCCTCTCTTCCTGAGGAGCAACTCCGCGAATTCCGGACTCGCCGCCAATCCTTCTGCGAGCAAAACAACGCGCTCTTCCGCCGCTTCGATTTCGTGCTGGCCCCCATCACTCCGATCAGCCGCCTGCTCGCCGGCGCCGACCACAGCGAAACCCGTCCGCAGATCCTCCGCCTCACAACGCCCGCGAGTGTCGCCGGACTGCCGGCCATCGTTCTTCCTTCTCCCGACTGCGGCCTGCAGCTCCTCGCCCAGCGCAACAACGACCGCCGCCTGCTCCGCTTCGCGTCTCTCCTCGGCGATCGACTCGCGGCCGACCACGCGTGACCCTCTGCGCCAGGATCCTCGAGCGTCCGGCTCGCGCTCATCGGTAACCCGCTTGTGCACGCGCTCGCTTTACAAACGCAGTCCCCTCTGCGAGTCTGTTGGGCGGCTGCTTTGGGAGCAAAAATCATGCGCATTCAATCGATTCATATCGCTGCATCTCTTCTCGCCTGCGCGTTCGCGCTGCCTGTCCTGGCTCAGGGTCCGGTTCCTGACAGTCCGGCGATCGAACAACAGGCCGATGCCATGGTCGCCAAGCTCACCCTCCAGCAGAAGCTGGAAATCATCGGCGGCGTCGACAGCATGTTCATCCGCGCTGAACCCTCTGCCGGGTTTCCCAGCCTCAAGATGAGCGATGGGCCCATGGGCGTTCGCACCTGGGGACCGGACACCGCCTACGCCGGCGGCATCGCCCTGGCTGCGACCTGGGACCCGAAGCTTGCTCAGGAAATGGGCGTCTCCATCGCCCACGACGCTCGCTCCCGCGGCGTCCACTTCATCCTCGGCCCCGGCGTGAATATCTACCGAGCTCCCATGGGCGGACGCAACTTCGAGTACTTCGGCGAAGATCCGTACCTCTCCGGCCAAACCGCCGCCGCTTACATCCGCGGGGTCCAGAGCCAGGGCGTCATCGCCACCGTGAAGCACTTCGACGCCAACAATGAGGAGTACGACCGCCACAACGTCAGCTCCGACATGGACGAGCGCACCCTTCGCGAGATTTACCTGCCCGCCTTTGAAGCTGCCGTCAAAGAAGGCGGCGTCGGCGCCGTCATGAACTCCTACAACCTCCTCAACGGCGTGCACGCCACCGAGAATAAGCACCTCAACCTCGACATTCTCAAAGGCGACTGGAAGTTCAACGGCATCCTCATGTCCGACTGGGACGCCACCTACTCCGCCGTCGGCGCGGCGAATGGCGGCCTCGATCTCGAGATGCCCTCCGGCAAATTCATGAACCCGGCGAACCTCACCTCTGCCGTAAAGAGCGGCCAGGTCTCCGAAGCCACCATCAATGACAAAGTCCGCCGCATCTTCGTCACCGCGATCCGCTTCGGCTTCCTCGATCGCGGCCAATACGAGCCCGAGATTCCCCGCTACACCCAGGAAGGCCGCCATGTAGCGATGCAGGAGGCGCTGGAAAGCATCACCCTGCTGAAAAACGAAGGCAATCTCCTCCCGCTCGACTCGGAAAAGATCCACACCATCGCCGTCGTCGGCCCCGATGCCTGGCCCGCCGTGCCCGGAGCCGGCGGCAGCTCCCAGGTCCAGGCCTTTCAGCCCATCAGCATCATGACCGGCCTCTCCAATGCCCTCGCCGGCAAAGCGAAGGTCCTCTACGCCGCTGGCCTGCCCACGGCCGATGAGCTCTTCTCGGAGACCGAATTTTACGACGCCTCTGGCGCCGGAGCCCAGGTCAAAGCCGAAATCTTCGACAACCCCGATTTCTCCGGCACCCCCATCGTTGCCACCCTGCAACACATCAATTTCTTCCGGTCGGGAGAGTGGGCGTCCCCCTCTCGCCAACACCACAGCATCCGCCTTACCGCGCAGTTTATGCCTTCGAAGACCGAGGATTACCTGTTTCTCGCCGGTGCCGAGGGATCCGACGCTTACAAGCTGATCGTCGATGGCAAAACCGTCATCGATCAGACGCCCCACGAAGGTCAGGCAGCTCGCTATGTTGAGCTCCCGCTGACTGCCGGCAGAGCCGCCTCCATTGAAATCGATTACCGGCCCGCTTATGGATCACCGCACATCGGTTTCGGCATTCGCGGCGTTGATGAACTGGTTTCACCTGAAGCGAAAAAGATCGCGTCCATCGCCGATGCTGCGGTGGTCGCGGTTGGCTTCGATCCCTCGACCGAAAGCGAAGGGATGGATCGCACCTTCACGCTGCCCTTCGGCCAGGATCAGCTCATAGACGTCGTGGCCAAAGCGAATCCCCACACCATCGTCAGCATCACCGCCGGCGGCAATGTGGATATGCACCGTTGGCTCGACAACGTGCCTGTCCTCCTGCACAACTGGTATCCCGGCCAGGAAGGCGGCCACGCCCTGGCCGAAGTTCTTCTCGGCGAGCATGATCCGGAAGGCCATCTGCCCGTCAGCTTCGAGCGCTCCTGGGACGAGAATCCCGTCCACGACAGCTACTACCCCGCGCCTCACGCGAAGGGCCAAACGCCGCACGTCATCTATAAGGAGGGCGTCTTCCTCGGCTATCGCTACTACACGACCTACGACAAGAAACCGCTCTTTCCCTTTGGTTTCGGCCTTTCCTATACGACGTTTTCGTTTTCTCACCTCAGCATCTCGCCAGAGCAGGCCAGCGCCGACTCTCCCATCACCGTCTCGTTCGATGTAACCAATGCCGGTCAGCGCGCCGGGGCCACCGTCGCCCAGCTCTATGTGGGCGATCCTTCGGCCAACGTGAAGCGCCCGACCCAGGAACTCAAGGCCTTTGAAAAGGTCCGTCTGAATCCCGGCGAAACCCGCCACGTCAGCGTGAGCCTCGACCGTCGCTCGCTCGCCTGGTGGAGCGACAAGAAAAACAACTGGGAGGTGGATCCGGGCAAGTTCGTTGTATTTGTCGGAGACTCTTCGGAAAACACGCCCCTCACCCAGGACTTCCAGGTCAAATAAGCGCACGGATCCGGGCGGAGCCTGCCCGACTGCCTCTTTCCCGGTTTACAGATCGTCAAACAGGCTCTGCTTGCCCAGCGTCGCAATCACCTGGCTCAGCGCGGCCTGCTGCGTTTCCGCGGTGCTTAGTTGCGTCGCAATCTGCCCCACGTCGGCCTGCATCAGCGTCGTCTGGTTCGCCGTCAGCTGCGTCGATTCGCTCTGCGTGTAGTTCAGTGCCGCCGACAGCCGCGTCAGCGAATTGTCAATCAGCACCCGCTGCTGGCTCACGTGCGACAGCGCCGTACTCAGCGCCCCGGTGTCCGCCTGCGCCGAAGACGAAGGCGTACCCGAGGAAAAATCCGCAACCAGCCGATTCAGCGTGCCCAGCACATCAGAGCCACTGGCCATGAATACCTGGTCCCCCGGCAGGTTCAGCTGGATCTGTTGCCCGTTCGGCGTCATCAGAAAGCTTGTGCTGCCGGGAGTGTCGTCGCCGTGGTACTGCACACCCGAGGGAGCCATTGGATCGAGGACAAATGGCGTCGTATTGCCCTGGCTTCCGGAAAAGACAAACTGACCCATATAAGTCGTGTTTGCCAGGGAAAGCACCTCATCCCGAATCCCCGCCAACTGGTTCCCGATGGAGGCCAGGTCGCTGGCGTTCAGAGTTCCGTTGTTGGCCTCTGTCGCCAGTGAAATTGCCGTCGTCAGCTGGCTCACCACGGTCCCCAGCACCGAATCGCTCACCTGGAGCCGGCTCTGCACCGAAGCCCCCGTCTGCGAGAAGGTCACGTCGCCGGCGATCTGTGCGCTCAACAGAACATTTTCGCCCGCGGCCACCGGATCGTCACTGAGCGCGTTCACCCGCGAACCGCTGGCTAACTCTTCGGTCAGCCGCTGCTCCGTGCCCGAAGTTGCGTCCAGCGACCCGACCAGAGTGTTGATGTAAAGTGGATTGACCCTCATCTTGCGGCTCCCTATGCGTAGGCCGTCTCAACGCCCAGATTCAGCGCCGACGTCATCACCTGCGTCAGTACCGTGAACAACTTCGAGGCCGCCTGGTAGGACTGCTCCAGAGTCTCCAGCGCGGCCGCCTCGTCGTTCAGGTTGACACCGGAAAGCGACCCGATCTGGTTCTGCAGCTGCGTCAGACCCGCCTGTTGCGCTGTGTTCTCGCTCGATACCTCCGAGGTCAGGCTCCCCAGACTCGTTACCAGGTTGGAGAACGCCGCCGTCGCGGTAATTCCATTCACAACACCCGTATTCTGCAGTGCGGCCATCGCAACCGCATTGGCGTTACTCGACGAACCCGCCCCGCTGGCCGCCGCCGCTATTGCCGCAGGGTCCGTCATCCCCACCGCCAGTTGCGCGGCCAGATCCGTGGCGCTGCTGATGGGGGTCCCGTCGGACAGCGTAAAGATTGCCCCACCGGCGTTTCCGTTCAGATCCGATCCCGCCGCGTTCTGCGTGTTCACCGCTGTCGCCACCCCGTAGGCCAGCTGGTCGAGAGCCGTCTCCACCTGCGGAATATCCTGGTCCCGTGCCGTCAGGAGCCCCCCCAACTGGCCTCCACCCGACGTCAGATCCGCGGTGACGTCGTTCCCCTGCGAGTCAAAGTAATGGGCCACTCCGCCGCTCTGGCCGCTCGTGACCTGGAACGCCTGCCCCTCGGACACCAGCAGAGCACCGCCCATGGTCGTCACCGTCAGTCCATTGTTTTCGGTAGTCACGGTTCGAATGCCCATCAGCTGCGACAGGCCCGTCAGGTCCTGCTGCCGCTGATCCTCCAGCGACCCCGCATCGGCCTTCGGGCTTTGCGATTCAATCTGCAGATTGAGCTGGGCAATATTCTCCAGCAGCGCGTTCGCCTGCTGGACCACGCTGCCGCTTTCTTCGTCCAGCGACTGTTTCTGCGTCGCCAGCTGGGACGCGGCTCCATTGAAATCCGACGCCAGGGTACCGGCCGCACTCAGCACGCTTTGCCGCATCGCATTATCCGCCGGGTTGGCCTCCAGAGACGCGAAGGTCTGAAAGAAATTCGAAAGGTCGGCGCCGATGCCGCTCGCCCCGCTGCTGCCCGCCCCGGTTGCCCCGCTGAACAGCGCCTGCATCTGGTTCAGAGCATCCAGCCTCGTCGAGGACGCACTCTGCGTCTGCGTCTGCTGCTGCAGCGCCTGCTCCAGCACCCGGCTCCGCTGCGACTGCGGTCCGCTCATCGATACGCCCGTCCCAAAATTAAGCCCGTTAAAGGAGACGGCGTCATTCTGTTCCCAGATCGGAACCTCCCGGGTATATCCGGGTGTATTCACGTTCGCGGTGTTGTTGGCCACAACATCCAGAGCCGCCTGGTCCGCATCCAGAGCTCCCCGCGCAATGTTGAAGGCTGTGCCGACGGTGGCCATGATTTCCCCGCTCCTGCTTCAGCTTCTGCCGTACATCGTGTCCCGCTCTCCGCGCAGCAGCCGCAGATTTCGGCGGGTCAGCACCAGGAGCAGGTCCAGCGCGGCACAGGCCTCTCCTGCTGCCGCCTGCTCGTCTTCGGGCATCCTGGCGGCGCCGGCCTGAGTGAGGAGCCGCTCCAGACATGGCGCATCCACCTGCGCCAGCGCGGCAATCCCTTCTCGCAGGACCGTCAGAATCGAGGGCGGTCTCTCCTCGCCGCTCATTTGCCCAGCATCGTGTCGATCATGCGATTGGCCACATCCGAAGACGGCACACTGTAGGTCCCGGCCGCCAGCGCCTTCTGCACCTCGGCCACCTTATCCATCCGCACATCGGAATCCGGAGCCGCCTGCGCTGCGGCACTGGCCGCCGAGCTCAGGGTGGTCTCATCCGCTCCGCTGCCTCCACTCGCGGCCCCTGCCGTCTTCCCCGACGACCTTCGGTCCACTTCCTGGCTCGCGAACAGCTGCTGCAATCCCTGGAGGTTGTTATGAACGTTCATCCTTTTTCTCCTTCTCTTCCGTCATCGGCTCGAAACGCGCCTGCTTGAGTCACTTTTCTCATTTATTTTCAGGGAATCGTTCGTATCGCCGGCCGCGCCGCCGGCCTGCGCCCTTCCTTCCAGCTGGGTGATGATCTTTGTCGCAATCCCAAAACCTCCTCGCTCGGAGATCGCGCGCGCCAGCGCCTCGGCCCCGAAGCCCATCAGGGCACTATCGCTGCCCTCACTGCCCGCCCCGTCCTTCTTATCCGCGAACAGCGAATCCCGCTCGAGCGGCGCGAGGAACTCCTTCATCAGGCACGCCTCGAATTCATGGGCCGCCGGCTTCAGCCGCGGATCGAGTTTTGCCGCGCCGCTGGTCCCCGTCCGGGCTGTCATTCCAGCAGCCGCCACAGGAATCATCACAGCACCTCCAGTTCGGCTTCCAGAGCCCCGGCTTCTTTCATCGCCTGCAGGATCGAGACAATATCCCGAGCCGTCGCTCCGATCGCCTGCAGATTCTCCACCAGATCGTCCACCGTGGCTCCCTCTTTCAGTTCAATGCGACTGGCCGCCTTGTCCTGCGCCTGGACGGTCGTCTGCTGGACCACCTGCGTCGTGCCCTGTCCCAGAGCGTTCGGCTGCGAGACCTCGAACCGGCTCACCACATTCACCACCAGTCCCCCGTGCAGGATCGTCACCGGCTGCAGGGTGACGTTCCCGCCGATCACCACCGTCCCCGTTCGCTCGTTGACCACCACCTTCGCCCGCGGATCGACCTCCACCTCGACTTCTTCCACCCGTGCCAGCAGAGCCGTAATGTCCTCGTTCGCGGCCGGCTCCAGCTGGATCCGGCGGCTGTCGACGGCGTGGGCCAGTTTGCGCCCCATCGCCTGATCGATGGCTCCTGCCACCATCTCTGCGGTATGAAAATCGTCATCGTCCAGCAGCAGCGAGAGCGTATGCAGGCGCGCCAGATCGAGGGGCACGCCCCGCTCCACAATCGCCCCTGACGGGATCCGCGCCGTGGTCGGATAGTTGACCGACTTGCTGCTCCCGTTTGCCGTCACCGCGTAACCGCCCAGCACCATCGGTCCCTGGGCCTCGGCATAGATCTGTCCATCCGGCCCGTAGAGCGGAGCCAGCAGCAGAACGCCGCCCTCCAGACTGCGCGCGTCGCCCGCCGATGAGACGGTTACGTCCACCTTATTCCCGGGCTGCGCGAACGGGGGCAGCGTTCCCGACATAAATACTGCTGCCATGTTCCGCGTCTGCATCATTGAAGCCATGGCGTTGCCCTGCAGGTTCACGCCCATTCTCTCCAGCGCCGACTCCAGCGTCTGCAGCGGAAATACGGTCTGTGAGCTGTCCCCGGTTCCATGCAGGCCCACCACGATCCCGTACCCCACCAGCTGGTTATCCCGCACGCCTTCCACTGACGCGATGTCTTTCACGCGGGCTCGCCGGATCTTCGCGGTCTGTACTGCCTGCGCCCCTGCCGTCAGGGCCGCAGCCAAAACAAGTGCTGCCGCCGCCGCACTCCGGATTCTCCTGCCCATCTGCACATTTCACCCCGGTTCAGAACACCAGCATTCGTTCCAAAAACCGCACCAGCGGATTCTGCCGGTAGGTCGCATCGTTGACGATGCCCTTACCCACCACTTCCAGTTCCATATCGGTGATGGCCGTCGACAGCACCTGGTTCTGGGCGTTGATGTCCTCGGGCCGCACCAGCCCGCGCAGCCGGATCAGCTGCGTCTGCTGATTGAACGTCAGCTGCCGCACCACCTGGATCACCAGCATCCCGTTAGGCAAAACGTCCTCCACCTCGCCCTCGAGCGTGGTGGTGATGCTGGAGTTGGTCACGCTCTGTCCCTGGGCATTCAGAGAAGACGCTGAGTTTTGACTCAGAAGATTGTTCAGCGCATTACCGGTCTTGAGTCTTCCCAACAGCGCCGACACCTGCGAGTTCGCGGTCGAGGCCCGCTGATTCTTCACGGTGCCGTCGGTCGAGGCTGCCAGGCTCTCCGAAACCACGACGGCGACGGGATCGTGCGCGCGGATGGCCTTCACGTCACTAACCAGATTCGTCAGGCGCCCGGTAGGCGTCCAGATGGATCCGGCAGTCAGCACCTCCGCCGCTTTCTCCGCCTGGACCCGGTCAATATACTGGCGCAGCGCCACATCGGGAGGCGTGGACCCTTCCTTCGCGTGTTTCGCTTTGGCTGCCGGGGCCGAGCCCGGCAGCAGAACTCCGCCCAGAACCCCCGCCACGATCCAGCGTCCGAACCTTGTCATCGCGTCTTCTCCGAAGTCAGTTCCACCACGCCAGGACCGCGCACGGTTCCCTGCACGACCGAGTTGCCCAGCCCCGCGCGTACCGCAACGGTTGTGCCCACGCCGGCCGTTCCCAGCGCCGTCCCGCGTAAACAAACCTCTGCCGTCGCTCCACGCCGAATCACCGTGACCCGCATCCCGGCTCGAACCGCGGGCGGCCGGGGCATGGCAGTCCCCTGCCGCGGCTCGAAATGAGCCGGTGTGGTTCCCGCGCCACTCCAGGGAATCTCCACCAGATGCGCGGGCCGTTCCGGATACGCCCGATCGCATTCCACCTGCCACTGCCGGTGCAGGCCCCAGTCGCGAACGACGCGAGGCTGGGCGCCGGCGCCCAGCGCAACCACCATCAGTATTCCGATTCCTGCGCTCCGTATGTGCATCGCTCACTTCGCCATGTTGTTCGTTTCGCTGTACATCTCATCCGCCGCCTGGATCACCTTGGAGTTGCTTTCATACGACCGCTGCGCCAGCACCATCTGCACGAACGCCCCCACCACATCGACATTTGAATTCTCCAGATAGCCCTGCTGCAGGGTTCCCAGCCCCTCGGTGCCGCCCGGGTTCCCCAGCACCGGGTCGCCCGAGGACAGCGTCGCCGTAAACAGATTCGACCCTACGCTCTCGAGGCCCCCCGGATTTACAAACGTTGCCAGCTGGATCTGTCCCAGCTGCGCCGGGTTCTGCTGCCCGGGCAGTGTCGCATTCACGACTCCGTACTGCGTGACGGTGACCGCCGTCGCATTTGCCGGGATCGTGATGTTGGGCGCCACCGGATCTCCCTGCGAATCGACGAGCGTCCCCTGATTGTTCAGGTAAAAATTGCCGGCGCGCGTGTAGGCCATGGTTCCGTCCGGCCGCGTCACCTGGAAAAATCCCGTCCCCTGAATCGCCAGATCGAGAGGATTGTTCGTCTGGTTCATATCGCCCTGGGTCATGATGATCTCGCTGGCCGACGACTTCGTTCCCAGCCCAATCTGCAGCCCCGCGGAAACGGTCTCCTGGCTCTGCGCCGCGCCCGGCGTCACCAGGTTCTGGTAGATCATGTCCTGGAACTGCAGCTGACGCTGGCGGAAGCCTACCGTCGAGGCATTCGCCAGGTTGTTGGCAATGGTGTCCAGATTCAGCTGCTGTGCGCTCATTCCGCTGGCCGCTGTATATAACGCTCGAATCACAGGCGCCTCCCTCTTTTCCGCGCTACTCGACCCGCGGAAGATCTTCGCTGGCTGTCTTGTCCAGATCGTTGCTGAACATGGAGACGGCCTTCTGCATCATCTCCGCCTGACGCTGCAGCAGGACCAGCTGGAGGCTTCCCTCGATCACGTCCTGGTTCGAGGCCTCCAGCGCTCCCTGGCGCACCGTGCCCGTCGCCGGAACCGGATAGGCCCCCTCCACCGCCGCGTAGCGATTCGCGCCCTCTGCCGACAGAGAGGCGGGGGACGCAAATTTGACCAGGGCCATCCGCCCCGCCAGCGCCCCGTTCACCGAGATCGCTCCGTCCTCTCCCACCGCAACGGCTCCGGCAGGGATGCGGATCGGCTGTCCGCGCGCGTCGAGTATGGCGTCCCCCGTCTGGGTAGTCAGGTTTCCGTTCTGCGCGCGCTGGAACTGGCCGTCACGGGTGTACCGAACGCCCTGCCCGGTTCGAATGGTAAAGAAACCGTCTCCCTGAACGGCAAGATCCAGAGGGTTGCCGGTCGGGGTCAGAGCCCCCTGCCCCAGGTCCAGCTGGGTGCCCCCCAGAACCCCGAAAGCATTCACAGTGGTATTCAGCTGAGATCCGAGCGCGTCGGGCCCGAGGATGGTCGAACGGAAATAATCCCTCTCCGCCCGGTAACCGGCCGTGCCGGCATTCGCAAGGTTTCCGGCGGCCACATCCAGCGCCTGGCTTCGCGCCAGCCAGCCGGAAAACGCCGCATAGTATCCGCTGTCCATCGGATCTCCCCCGCTCGCCCTTTCACGTGCACCCTGGGAACCGAAAGGCAGCGGGGAAGATTAGAAGAACCTTATGCGGGCCAGTCGCAGAACACGGAGACGGTGAGCCGCCTCTCTTCGAAACGGTAGCTGCGCTCCAGCCGCATCGGGGCGCGCTGACTGAAGAGCTGATAACTGGTCCCGGCCACCACCGTCGGTGTCGACAGCAGACATCCGCTCGACAGCTGCCGATCCAGTCCCTTCCAGGCGCCGGCCAGCATGTTCGCGATCTCACCGACCGCGTCCCGCACCATCGCATCCACCGTCTCAGGGTCGACGCCGGTCATCAGGGCAGCCATGCGCCGGGCCGCCCCCTCCGCGCTTTGCAGCACCAGCGATCCGCTCAGGGCACCCGCCAGCCCGATGACGGCCGAGATCGTGCCTGACTCGGCTTCCTGGGCAGCCGGCGCCGGTGCGCACTCGACGCTCAGCATGGTGCGAAATACCTCGTCCACAGCCCGGTCCAGATTGGCTGACAGTTCGCTGAGCTTCTTCTCGGTTTCGATCGGCATATGAATGACTTCCTCGCCTTCCCTTCTGGCTTTCTGCCGGGCCTGCCGCAGAACGGTCTCCTTCCGGAGAGCCCGCATCCTCGGCAGGTCCCTGGGCTGCCACTGCGCCTCCCGGCCGGACCGGTTTATGTCGAAACCAGCAAAGGCAGCACCCGCTCACGCACCTGATCCGGTGTGAACGGCTTGCGGATATAGCCCTGCGCTCCTGCCATCAGCGCCTCGCGCACGTGCTCCTCGCCGCTTTCGGTCGTGATCATCACCACAGGCGCTCCCTGGGCCAGGCCTTCACTCTGCACCTGCCGCAGGAATTCCAGCCCGTCCATATTCGGCATGTTGATATCGGAGACGATCAGATTCGCCTTCTCGCGGCGCAGCGCCTCCAGACCCTCGCGGCCGCTGCCCGCC
This sequence comes from Acidobacteriaceae bacterium, assembly GCA_036489655.1. GTDB lineage: Bacteria > Acidobacteriota > Terriglobia > Terriglobales > Acidobacteriaceae > Palsa-343. The sequence goes on from DASXFH010000151.1 coordinate 14,307, forward strand.
TCGATCACCCGGGTCAGATTCAACCCGGCCTGGCGCAGAGCCCGTTCGACAATCTTTCGCATCACAGACGAATCATCGACAATCAGCACCGTTATTTCCGACATGACGCGCCGTTGCCCTCCGCTCCTCTTATCGGCGGAACCAGGTTTTCCTCTAATTCCGACTTCCGCCACCCACCATGGCCAACAGGTCCTCGACTGCCTCGCAGGCTGGCAGAGCCCCGCCCCCCGGCTCTCTGCGCCAGATTCGCAGCCACCACAGCTGGTGGATGCGCGCCAGACGCGCCTCCACGGGCTGCTCCCGCTCGAGCCACGCCGCTATGCCTCCGGCCAGGGCGCGCCGGTCCTCGGCCTCGAGGAATCGCGTCCTCGGTGAGTGCCCGGACAGAAATCGGGTCTGCTCACGGCGAAATTCCGACGCTCGGGCCACCCCGGCGGCAATGCGCATTCCCGTGATGTGCTCGACGGCATAGCTGAGGCTGCGGTCGATGGGCCCGGAAAACGCCAGGTACAAGAGCTTGCCGCCGGACACGCGAACCGGCAAAGCCCCGAGGGCTTCGCTGAGAAATGGCGGAATCGCCGAACCCATCTCTTCCGGGCGGTTTTCAGAAACAGAAAATACAGGACAGTTCCACTGCGCGCTGATGGCCCGCGTCAAAGCCGCTTCGCTCAGCAATCCGCTGTTCAGGAGCCAGCTTTCCAGCCCTGCCCCTTCTCCGCTTGTACCGTCCGCGCACGGGCGGTCCCGTTTGGCCTCGCGCAACTGCTCTTCGCTGATCCGCCCCTGTTGCAGCAATATGAGGCTGAGAGGCATTCGATCCTTCCGGGGTTCGGATTCGTCGCCGTGGCCCTCGCGGCTGATGGCCCCGTCCACCATCGCCCGCAGGCACTCCGGAGAGCACGCCCACCGCCCCTCGAAAATGGGTGCGCGCGAGCTCCTCCACAGGCGAATCCGGCCGCTGCTGCAGAGAGAGTGCCCGCAGCGGGGAAACATCCGGGCCATCCGGAGGCTCCCCCCGGTACGGAGCGGTTCGCGCCAACTTCGGTTCCGCGCAACCCTGACCGGCGCAAGCTGGCTGTTTCCTCCGGGTACCTCGCCTGATCCGCGCATCAGATGCTCTCCAGACGACGGATCGGTTCCGCCACGTCGGTCACCCGCAGTCCGAAATTGCCGTCGATCAGAACGACCTCGCCCCGCGCCACGATTTTGTCGCCGACGATCAGATCCACCGGATCGGTGACCTGGCGGTCCATTTCCACTACATCGCCGGGGCCGAGTTCCAGAAGCTCCCGCAGCTCGAGCGAACGCGAGCCGAAACGCACGACGGCTTCCAGTTTCACTTCCAGCAGCAGATCAAAGCGGCCGGCGACGGCGCTCTTCCCCTCTTCCGCATCGCCCCCCGGCGGGGCCCCTCCCCTGTCCGGTCTGCGCTCCGGGGCTTCTGCGGCGCTTTCTGTCTCCGCCACGTCCAGAGCCATCCGCACCGCGGCTTCCCCCAGCTGCAGCCGGCCGGGCTGGGCCGGGAAGCCCGGCGTTTCCGCCTGCGTTTCCACCCTGCCCCCCATACGGGCGGCGGCGCCGCCCAGAATCCCCGTCCACAATTCCTTTACGATCGCGTCGTCGGCCGAATCCGGCTCGATGACCCGGGCTTCGGCGAGCAGGCGGGCGACATCCTCCCGGTCGGCCGCCAGAACCAGGCGAGCTCCCGGGATCTCGATGACATCCACAAAGCTCTGCGCCGGCTGGGGAAGCTCGCCGCCCGCCGAGGCGCTCACCGGCTGACCCAGCTCGCGGGCCAGTTCGGTCTCGAGACGTGCGATCCAGGAGCCGATCCCGCTCACGGCTTCTCTCCCCGCCCCGGCGCCAGATGCGCAGCGCGCGCATTTGCCTGGTTCACCGGCACGGCTGGAAACAAAACCACGCCTCCGGCGCGAAACCGGGCCGGCGTACGCACCGGCAGATGCAGCCGCAGGACCTTACCTGGCTCCAGACCGCCGCACTCCCCCGAGCCTACCCGCACTGGCGGCAGCTCCAGAGACGTCTCGATCCGGCAGGCGCCGACCAGTTCGCGCATGCGCTGGCGGATCTCCGGGGTATGCCCGCGGCGCCGGGCCTTTTCTCCGGCCAGCTGGCGCAGGATGGCATTTGAGACCACCGCCGGAAAAGCCAGATTCAGCAGACCGCTGACCTCGGCCAGGCGCAGCTCAAAGCTCAGACACAGGGTCTTCTCCGAGGCTGGAATCAGACGCGGCGCCTGCGTCTGCATCTGCCGCTTCTCAAAGCGGAAGGTCAGACCCACGGCCTGCCAGGCGGTGGTCAGCTCCCGGCAAACCGCCTCCATCACGCCTCCCAGAATCGACTCTTCCACGTCGGTCAGTTCGCGCGCTTCCGCCGGCCGCCCTTCTCCGCCCAGCAGCAGATCGATCATGGGCGACGCCGTGGTCAGGTCCATCTGCAGCACACAGACGGTGTGCAGCGGCTCCAGACGCACCGAGCAGACCCAGGACAGTTCCGGAATCCGTCCCAGAAACTCGCTGAACAGAATCTGTTCGGCAGAAACCAGGCTCACCTGCACCCGGCTGCGGAACCAGGCGCTCAGATGGTGGGTCAGATTGCGCGCGAAGATGTCGTTCAGCATGCTGATCGCCCGCAGCTGCTCGTTGCTGATCTGGCCGCTGCGCATGAAACTCCACGGCAGGACCCGACTGCGCGGGCTCTCGGCTGCCGCCTGGGTCCGCGCCCTCGCCGCCTGAAACAGCGCGTCGATCTCCTCCTGTCCGAGTTCCTTCTCGATGGCCATGGGCTATTTCCGCTTTCCGAATTCCGCCAGACGCGCACGCAGGTGCAGGACCGCTGAGGAGTGAATCTGCGAAACCCGGGACTCGACCACTCCCAGAGCCAGGCCGATCTCCTTCATCGTCATCTCTTCGTAGTAGTAGAGGGTTACCACCAGACGCTCCCGTTCCGGCAGGTGGTCGATGGCCCCCGCCAGACGCTCCCGCATCTCGCCCCGCAGGCACTGGAACAGAGGATCGTCTTCCGGGCGGTTGGGAATATAGGCCAGTTCCTCTTCCCCGGAATCCTCCGAGCGCTCCAGATGCAGCGTTCCGATCTCCAGCCCCTTCAGCTCGCCCAGCAGCTGCTGATATTCCTCCAGCTCCAGATGCATTTCCCGCGCCAGTTCCGGCTCCGAGGGAGCCCTTCCGTACTGCACCGTCAGACGGTGGATGGCTTCTTCCACCGCTCGTCCCTTGCGGCGCAGATCGCGCGGGCTCCAGTCCAGGGTTCGCAGGCTGTCCAGAATCGCTCCGCGAATCCGGAATTGTGCATAGCTGCGGAACTGCACTTTCTTCGCGGGATCGAATTTGCGGAAGGCGTCCAGAAGCCCCAGCGTCCCGGCGCTCACCAGGTCTTCGATGTCCACGTGCTGGGGCAGCCGTTCGTGAATCCGCCGCGCCATCCAGCGCACCGCCGGCATGTGTTCCAGCATCAGCTGCTCGCGTCCGGCCTCCTCGCTGAGGACCGGATCGGCAGCCGGCAAAGGCAGCCGCCTGGGCAGGCTCGCGCCGCCCTCTGTGCCGGGAGGAGGTCCCCCCTTCCGGGTTTCCGTTCTGCCCCATCGTTTGCCCGATGCTCCTGCTCCCCGATCGGCAACCTCCATAGCGTCCCCCTTTGTGCTCTCAGCGCTGCCGGACCATGCCCAAAGCGCGCACCGGAATGCCCGGCGTAATCTCGGCCGGCGCCAGCACCGTCAGCTTTGGCAGCGCCGGCTCCAGCCACCGATACAGGTGATACCGCGCCGGACTCGCACAAAGCAGCACGGGCAGGGCCGAATCCGACCCGGCGCCGATTAGAGACTTCACAGAATCGACGATCCGCCGCAAAATCGGCGCGCTGCCGGCGCTGGCCAGCAGGCGCCCCGGTTCCGACGGCAATACCAGCGCCATCAGCTCCTCCTCCAGAGCCGGATCCAGCGCGATCACCCGCAAAGAACCATCCGGCTCCAGCAAAGGCTGGGTCACCCGCCGCCCCAGCGCCTGGCGCGCCGCCTCTACCAGAGGCGGCAAGGCGCGGCTCTGCGCCGAAGCCTCCACCAGGGCTTCCAGAACCGTGCCCAGATCGCGAATCGAAACCCTCTCCCGCAGCAGCTGCTGCAGAACCTTCTGCACCTCGCCCAGGGAGAGCAGCTTGGGCACCAGCTCCTCGACCAGTTTGGGATGAGTCTCGCCCAGAGCATCCAGCAGCCGCTTGGTCTCGGCGCGTCCCAGCAGCTCCCACGCATGGCGGCGGATCAGCTCCGCCACGTGCGTACTGATCACCGTTCCCGCATCCACGACCGAATAGCCCGCCGCCAGAGCCTCTTCCTCAAGGTTCGGCTGGATCCACCGCGCCGGCACTCCGTAGGCCGGCTCGCGGGTTTCCCGCCCGGGCAGAGGACGCGCCTTCGCATCCGCGCTCACCGCCAGAAGGCAGTTCCCCTCCGTCTGCCAGCGGCCGATCTCCATTCCGCGCAGCGACACGACGTACTCGCGCGCCTTCAGGCGGAGATTGTCCGAGATGTGAATGGGCGGAATCAGAAACCCGATCTCCCCGGCCAGATGGCGCCGCAGCGTCCGTACCCGCTCCAGCATCTGTCCGCCCTGCTTTTCGTCCACCAGAGGAATCAGCTGGAATCCGATCTCCAGGCTCAGGTCATCCAGACGCGGCGGCAGAGCCACCATGTCGTTCTTCGCCGCCGGCTTCTTCCCTGCTTCCGCTTCCGGAGCCGCCGCCGCTTCCCGTTTCGCAGCTCTTGAACCTGCGTAGCCCAGAACGGCGGCAGGCAGCAGAAAAGCCAGCTTGGGCAGCCCTGGAATCAGACACAACGCCCCCAGCACCGCGCTGGCGATATAGAGAGTGCTGCCCCGCCCCAGCAGCTGCGTGCCCAGTTCCGTCGAGAGTTGCCCGGATGAGGAGGCCCGGGTCAGAACCATTCCACCGGCCACGGAAACCAGCAGGGATGGAATCATGGTTACCAGTCCGTCGCCGACAGTCAGGATCGTATAGGTCCGCACCGCGTCGCCCAGAGCGATCCCCTGCTGCAGCGTACCGATCAGCAGCCCGGCCACGATATTGATGGCCGTGATCAGAATGGTCGCCAGCGAGTCTCTCTGGTTGAAGCGGGCCGCACCATCCATGGCGCCGTAGAACTCCGCCTCCTGCGCGATCGCCTGGCGCCGTTTTCGAGCGGTCGCTTCGTCGATCAGCCCGGCATTCATATCGGCGTCGATCGCCATCTGCTTGCCGGGCAGAGCGTCGAGGGTAAAGCGGGCTGTCACCTCCGCCGTGCGCACCGCTCCGTGGCTCACGACCAGAAACTGGATCGCGATCAGGGCCAGAAACAGCACGAAACCCACAACATAATTGCCCCCCACGACAAACTGCCCAAAGGCCTCAATCACCTTGCCGGCCGCCGCGGTGCCTTCATTGCCGTGCAGCAGGATGCGCCGGCTCGAGGCGATGTTCAGAGACAGGCGGAACAGGGTCAGCAGCAGCAGCAGAGTCGGAAAGACAGAAAAATCCACGGCCCGGCGCAGCTGCACAGCGGAGAGAAACACCAGAATCGATGCGGCCATCGAACAGGCCAGAAGCAGATCCATCACCCACGCGGGCACCGGCACCAGCATCACAAACATCACGCTGATGGCCGCCGCCGGCAGCGCCATGGTACGCAGCATCCCGCCCAGCCCCGGCTTCCCCGGCCCCCTGGTTCCCAGCGTCATCTCTCCCGCGCTCATCGTTGTCTCCTCAGGTCGTCGCCTTCGCCTTTGTCATCCCGCTTCCACGCCGCGCGGCCGCTTCGGCCTGCTCGCGGCGCAGACGCTCCTCCACCTGCCGCCGGTAGAGCCACGCCAGAATCGCCGCCACCGCCGCATACAACTCGTAAGGAATCGCCTGCCCGGCCTCAACCTGCCGGTAGAGCGAACGCGCCAGCGGCGGATTCTCGACAATCGGCACGCCCGCCCACTGCGCCTCCTCGCGGATCTGCGCCGCCAGCAGATCCCGCCCTTTGGCCAGCAGCCGCGGCGGCTCCATGGTTTCGAAGTCGAAGCTGAGCGCCACAGCGTAATGGGTCGGGTTGGTAATCACCACCGTCGCCCTTGCGATGTCTGCCTTCATCTGCCGCCGGCGCATCTGCCGCCGCAGCCCGCGGATGCGCGCCTTCACCTGAGGACTGCCTTCGGTCTCTTTGAACTCGTCGCGCAGATCCTGCTTCGACATGCGCAGGCGGGTCTCCCGGCTGCGCCATTCCATCAGGTAGTCGATCCCCGCCCAGCCCAGAAAGATCCACGCTCCGTCCAGCAGCAGCGTATACAGCCATGCAAACGTGTCGGGATAGCGCGAGAGGCTCAGCGGAGGCAGCACGCTCTCGGCCGCAATCGCATGTTCCGCGCAGAAGCCCAGGGCCACCACCGGAACCAGCGATTTGCCCAGACGGACCGCGCCCCGCAGCGAAAAAATATTCTTCGCGTTCTCGGCCGGGCTCAGACGCTCCGGTTTCAGCTGCAACGCCTCGGCATTGAGGCTCCATCCACCACCCTGCGCCACGCCAGCCAGCACCGCCGCTGCCAGCGACGCGGCAAAGATCATCCCCAGGGGGCTCAGGCCGCGCGTCACCACGCCACGCAGAGCGATCGCCATTTCCTGCGGCGTCGCCCGTTCCCAGAGGCCCGGCTGCCCCAGAGCCAGAGAGGCCCGCCACGCGCCCGCCCAGATGCCCACCCATTTGCCGGCCGCGCTGCCCAGGGCATAAATGCCGCCCAGCATCGCCGCAGCCGCCATCAGATCGCGGCTGCGCGCGCGATCTCCCTTCTCCGCCGCTTTCTGCCGATGATGCGCAGTGGCCTGTTCGGTGCGATCCCCCGGCATGGCTCACGCTCCCCGCGCCGCACCGGCCAGCAGCCGGCCGGCCTCGTCCAGCAGCAGGGAAAAATGGGTTTCGATGAAGTGCGGCCACAGCGCCAGGGACCCGATCAGAACCCCGAACCCCAGCAGCGTCTTCACAGGAATATCGATCGCCATGACCGGCAGCTGCGGCGCCAGCTTGCCCGCCAGAGCCACCGCCGTCTCCGCCAGCAGGGTGGCCGCCATCACCGGCGCCGCCAACTGCAGCGCCGCGGCAAAAATCCCCCCCGCCAGAGGGACCAGCGCCAGCCCCACCCTGGGATCGAGCCTCACCGTCCCCACCGGAGCGGTGGCAAAGGTCCGCAGCAGCGCAGCCAGCAGCGTGCGATGCAGTCCCGCCCCCAGGATCACCAGCGTTCCCAGCAGCCCGAACATTTCCCCCATCAGCGGCGTCTGGACCTGGGAGTTGGGATCGAGCAGATTCACCAGCGAAAAGCTGAACTGGAAGCCCATCACTTCCCCGGCGAAGGTCAGCATCTCCAGCAACAGGGAGATCGCCAGCCCCAGCACCAAACCCACGCTCAGCTCGCCCAGCACCGGAAGAATCCCCAGTTCCACATGCGCCCCGGAAAATCCCGCCACCACCGGCGCAATCAAAACCGTGACCGCCAGCACAAATACGGCCTTCACCTGCATCGGAATGGCCGAGGAGGAGAACACCGGCGCAAACACCATCAGCCCGCTGATCCGCACCAGCACCAGCGTCATCGCGCTCAGGGCGCTCGCCCATTCCTGTCCCGTCCACGCCGCGCTCATCCCAGCCCCAGAAAACGGTGAAAGTCCGAAAACAGCCCGATGGTGTAACGCATCAGCCGCTCCAGAAACCACGGCGTAGCCGCCAGCAGAAGCCCCGCCACCACTACCAGCCTCGGCACCGTGGCAATGGTCTGGTCCTGAAGAGAGGTCAGCGTCTGCACCAGGCTGATCACGAAGCTGGTCAGGCAGGCCGCCGCCAGGACCGGCGCGCCCAAAATCAGCGCCTCCCGCAGGAGGTTCCTCATCAGTTCCGCTGCCTGATCCGGTCCCATCGCCCTTCCTCTCCCGCCCACCGGCTGCCGCTTTCACGGCGCCCGTACTATCCCCGCTCGTTCCGGGGCTAAAAGCTCTTCAGCAGCGACCCCGCCAGCAGATTCCAGCCGTCCACCATCACAAACAGCAGTATCTTCAGCGGCGTCGAAATCACCACCGGCGGCAACTGATACATGCCGATCGCCGTGGTAATCGATGCCACCACCATGTCCACCAGCAGGAAGGGCAGGAACAGCACAGCCCCGATCTCGAATCCCGCCTTCAGCTCGCTCAGCATGTACGCCGGAATAACCACCTGCAGGGGCAGGTCCTCCGCCTTCGCAGGACGCGCCGTCGTCGACGCCGAGACAAACAGCGCCAGGTCCTTCTCGCGCGCGTATTTCAGCATGTACGTCTTCGGCGGTCCGGAGCCCCGCTCGATCGCCTCCCATCCGGAGATCTTTCCTGCGCGAAACGGTTCCACCGCCTGCTGATCCACCTGCAGCAGCACCGGCTGCATCAGGAACCAGGTCATCATCAGCCCCAGCCCCAGCAGCACCTGATTGGAGGGCGCGGTCTGAGTCCCCAGCGCCTGGCGCAGAAAGTGAAAGACCACCAGCAGGCGCACCATCGGCGTCATCGCCAGAAGGATCGCCGGAAGAATCGTCAGCAGGGTCAGGGAAAATACAATCGTCCAGGGAATCGAGTTGTTGTTGACCAGTCCGGCTGGCAGGGTCAGGCCGGCCGGCGCCCTCAGCAGCAGCAGTGCACCGTTCACGGCTTCGCCTTCCGCGTCCGCCGCGGCGCCGTCAGCTCCATCACCGGCGTCACCGCATCCCCGCTGACCGCCAGCAGTACCTGCCGGCCCCGGCAGTCCACCAGCACCAGCGATTTCTTCCCACCCAGGCTGATCCGCCCTTCCACCCGCAGCGGAGCTTCCCCTCCCATCCGCGTTTTCACGAGGCCGCGCATCCAGCGCATCCATACCCCGGCCCAGCCGTCCTGCCCCCTCGTCACCGTCCACTGCGCCGCCGTCGCCATATCGCTATGCCAGCCTCGTCAGGCGCACGGCCAGACGTTCGTTCACCACTTCGAACTCCGCCCATGCCAGCAGCGCTTCGCCGCTTTCCACCGGCACATCCTGAGTGTGATCGTGCTCCGTCTCCACCACCGTCCCTCTCTCCAGAGCCAGCAGGTCCCGCACGCAGAACGAGGGCACCTTCACCATCACGTCCAGACGCATGCCCATCCGGCCCAGGATTCCGCCGGAGTCCGTCTCCGGACGTGCGGCCGCGCCGAAAAGTGCCGGAGCGCCCTCTCCCACCGGACCCGTCAGCGCCGTCCCCGGCGCCGCTTCCGGCGCTGTTGCAACCGTCAGTTTGTTCTCAGAGTTGGGTTCCATCGCTCGCAGTCCCTGCGAACCAATGACCCAAAAGAAGACACCAACATTAGAACTTTCTCAGGATTCCGCCCGCCTGGCTCCCGCCCTCCCGTCCCTTCCCCGGACGCCGGGCTCCTCGCCTGCTTCAGCCGCGTGCATCCCTCACGCCGCCGCCACCGCCCCGCTCTTCACCGTGAACCAGAAGGTCGCACCCTTCTCCACCGCGCCTTCCGCCCAGATGCGCCCCCCATGCCGCTCCAGAATCCTCTGCACCGTCGCCAGCCCGATCCCCGTTCCCGCGAACTCGCTCCGGCTGTGCAGGCGGTGAAAGGGCTGGAAGAGCTGGTCCCCCAGCTTTGGATCGAATCCTGCCCCATCGTCCCGCACGTAAAAGATCGTCTCCCCGCGCTGCCGCACCGCCCCAAACTCGATGCAGGCCTTCTCATGACGCGAGGTGTACTTCCACGCATTGCGAATTAGATTGTCCAGAACCACCCGCATCAGTCCGCCGTCCGCCTCGATCTCCGGCACCTTTTCAATCCGGAACTCCACCGGGCGTCCCGCATCGGTCCGCTTCAGGTCCCCGGCAATCTGCCATGCCAGATCGGTCAGGCGCACCGGCTCCCGCTTCACGGCCGTGGTGCTGGCGCGCGACAGATTCAGCAGATCGTCGATCAGCAGCGCCATGTTCCGCGTCGCCTGCTGCAGCTGCTCCAGAAGCTCGCCCCGATCCACCTGCCGCTTCTCCCGCTCCATCGTCTCCAGGATGTACACCATCCCCTGCACCGCATCCAGCGGACCGCGCAGATCGTGCGCCACGGTATAGGAAAAGGCCTCCAGCTCCCGATTCGCCGCTCGCAGCGCTGCCGTGCGCTCCTGCACCCGCGTCTCCAGCTGGTCACGCGCCGTGCGCACGGCGGTGTCCCGCTCCTGAATCTGCACCAGCATCTCGTTGAACGCTTCGATCAGCACAGCAATCTCGTCGTTATCCTGGTGCGGCTCCGCCCGCACCGAATAGTCCCGCTCCCGCGAAACCTGGCGCGCCGTCTCCGCCAGCGCCGCAATCGGCCGCGCCACCATCTTGCGCACCCGCGACCCGATCAGCACGCCCGCCACCATGCAGACCAGCAGCACGCCCAGCGCGATCATCAGATACTGCCGCGCCCGCCGACCCGTCTCTGTCAGCCGCGCGGCAATGAAGACCGTCCCTTCGACCTTCCCCTGAAAGGTAATCCGGTGCGCCAGCAGCACCCGCCTGCCCTGCACCCATTCCTGATCCACACGGCCCGCCGTCATCTCCTGCGGCACGGCCCCCTTCTCGCCCGCCTCTCCGTCCCGCTGGTATTCGGCAAATACCTGGCCATCGTTCCCCACCAGGGTCGCGCTCATTACATCCGGTGAGTTGCGCAGAGCCTCCAGTGTCGTCGCCGCGCTCTGCGGATCGTCGAACAGCAGCGCCGAGACGCTGTTCGCCCCAACAATCTCCGCCGCGGTTTCCAGATTCCCGATCAGATTCTGCCGGAACGAAATCAGGTCATAGCTGAAGAACGCGATCACCGCCAGCACCAGCACCGTGGCGCTCACCACCACGTTCATCCACGTCAGACGAGCGGATACCGACCGCGAGCCCGGCGCCATCAGCTTTTCCGACAAAGAGGAGCCTGGTTTCATCGCGCCCCTCCCGTTCCCGGCCGGCCGGTCACGCTGACCGCTACTTTCAGCAACTCCGAACTCAGGCCCAGCCCGCAGCGGCTGGCCGCGCTCAGGTTTACCGAAAAGCGAATATGATCCTGCATCAGCACAAACTGGATCGTGCCGCCTCGCGCCAGGAAATCCGGCGTGTCACCCACCGTCAGTATCGGCTTCCCGGATGCCGCGGTGAGATACGTGTCCACTCGCTCCGGTTCACTCGATCCGAGGTACAGGATGGAGCATCCCTCCACCGCGCGCGGATCGTTCACCGTCTTCACCGTCAGAGGCCGCTGGTCGATCTGTTCTCCCGTTGCCAGGCTGCTCAGCGCGTGTGTAAAGGAGTCCGGCGCGGCCACGCAGAGCACCAGAGCCCCGCGCCCCGACGCCGCCGGCCAGCGCACGAATTTTCCAAAATTGTAGAGATAGGCCGCTTCCACCTCATCGCGCGAGGGACGCTGCCCGCGCGCGCTTTGCGGCCCTAGACCCGCCGACGCCACCCCGGCTACCGCCAGCAAAAGGCCGGCAAGCCATCGCTTGCGGCCCCATGACCGGTTTTCCCTTCTTGCCCCTTCGGTCTTCAACTCCATCCCGTTCGCGCTCGTCTTCCTTTGCAGAGACTCGCCCGGAACCAGCCGCGGCAGTCCGGAATCGTCGTCGCCCCCGATCGCTCAATATCCTCGTGCGTCGGCGCATACGCCGGCGCAGGCCACACCGCTTCCGGTTGCCTGGAGACTGTGCTCATTTTTACATTGCCCGGCGGCTTCGGCGACATACTCTTCACTTGCGCCGTCGGCGGCACCGCCACGGCGTCGCGGCTTTGCATTCGCCCCTCTCCGCAGCCCGCCGACAATGCATAGAGAGTCCTGGCGATCCGTGCCGTTTTGCCCATGCATCCCGTGCTCCGGGGCAGCCGCCGTCTCAACCTGGACCCGTAATCAAGGCATTCAACCCCGGCCATCGGAAGGAGACCAGCCGGCGCAAACAGCTGCGCACATGAGATGCCGCAGGCTCGTACAGAAGTTGTCTGGAAAATCCTCTGCTTACGCCACGCTGTTCGGCCGCACCGCACCGGCGGCACCCAGAAGGATCGCCAACGTCTCTACCAGCTTCGCCGGCTCGCCCTTCCGCACGAAGGCCCGCGCATAGGGCGCGATGTCCGCCGGCAAATCGTACATATCCGAAAGCACAATGATGGGCGCCTGCGGATAACGCCGCTGCGTCTCCTCGGCCGCCCGCACTGCCGTCATCTGTCCCAGCCGGTAGTCCATCACCACCACGTCTGCCTGACCCTCGGGAAAATCAATTTGATCCCGCGTCACCAGCGCCGGCATTGCCTCATAGCCTGCCGCCCCGACAATCCATCCGTAGATCCGCAGGTGGCTCGGGTCATCGTCAATGATCAGTACGGAAGTTCTGCCGTCCACACGTTCTCCACTGCTGGCCGGAACTCAGGCTCCGTTACCTCGACAGCGAAACAAGAGTCCGCGCGATGTGCGCACGCCCCGGGGGAACCTCTATCCTACCCCTCTGGCAGAGGGTTCAACAATAAAAATTCGGCTGGAATCCGGTCACTCTCCGCACTCAATCCCCGCGACAGCTATTTGTAATTGCGCGCGTACGTATCGTTCGGAAAGCCCATCGCCAGCGCCTTCGATCGCAGTGCGATCGCGTCCGGCCGGCTCATCACGCCCCCCAGCGATACCAGATACCGCCCCGCTCGCGGCGAGAACGCTCCCGGCCTCAGATCCGGATATTGCTTCGCCAGCTCCGCCGCCTTCTTTTCCGCATCGTCCCGGCGAATATACGTATACGCAATCACCCGCCATCCCGCACCCGCCTGAGCCGCCGCAACCGCTGGAGCCACCGCCGACCTCTTCACGGGAGCCGCCGGCCTTTCCACGACAACGGTCGGGTTGGCGACAGCCTTCGGCGCAGCCGCCTTTCGGTGCAGAATCCCATAGAGCGTGAACACCGTTACCAGAATCAGAGCCACCGCTGCGATCACGATGTACGGTGCCGTCGGCCACTTCCCCCACTCCGGCTCATCGTCCTCCAGCAGACGCGTCGAGGCAGGCAGCGTTGCCACTTCCTCATCGAACAGCGGCAGCGTCTCCGGCCGCACATCGGCGGGACGCATGGGCAGAACGCGCCGCGCCGTCGATGCCCTGGCTTCCGCCATCATCCGCTGCGCCTCCGGCTTCTCGATTTCGCGCGGAAGATCGCGATCGGCAGGCAGCGTTCCCTCCACTGCGTTCCTCGGCTGCGCCTGCGCCTGCGGCTTCGGGATCACCACCTCCGGGACCGCCGTCCTCGGCGCCGTCTTCGACATCGGATCGATGCGAAGCTCTTCGCGCCTTTCTGAAATGACCTCCAGCCGCGTTCCCGCCAGAGCGGCAACCTCGCTCGCACTGGCCGTCCCGCTCAGCGCCCGCCGCACCGCCCGCGCCATCGGTTCCGGCAGTAGCTGCAGTACCGGATCGTTCTCCCCTGAGGGCAGCCGCCGCGTCATGGCCTGCGTCACCACGCGGCCCGCGCAGCGCACATCTTCTGCCGCGCTCGTTGAAATTGTGCCTGCCAGGTGCACACAATCGCTGCGCACCTTTATCGTCTCGCCCATGGCCAGCACGCTTGCCGCCTCGACCCGCCCGTGCACCAGGCCCCGCGCGTGCATCGCTCCCAGCCCCGCCACCAGAGCATCCAGCACCTGCCGCGCCTCGGTCGCGTTCAGCGGCCGCTCGCGCAGCACGTCTCCCAGATTCTCCTCCGTCGGCTCCATCGCCGCGATCACAAGCGGCGTTTCGTCGACGTGCGCCACCGCCGCCTCGCGGATCGCCACCACGTTCGGGTGCCGGATCTGCCCCACGGCCCACAGCCGCTCCAGCAGGTCCTCCTCGTCGTTCAGAGTCTCCGTGATGCTCAGCATCGCCGGCTTACCGTCCGGACCCGTTGCCTCGAACCATGCCGTCCGCCCCTCCGGGCGCACCAGCCGGTTCAACAACCAGCGTCCATTCAGCTCACGACCTTCCAGGTCGGTCCACAACATCCCATGCTCCAGGCCTGCTGTCGCCATCGCTTCGCCCTCCTCCGGCCGGGTAGCGGTAATCCCCTCTGTGCCGCACTATCGGGATCCCCCCCGCACGCGTTCCGCCGGCGCACAGAGGTCCGCCACCTACCCTTTAAGGCATAGTAAACAGCCATTTGCGAGGAAAACCGAATCCTTTTTCCTGATCCGAACAAAATTCGGCACGTGTCTCCGTTGCAACTCCGCCAGGAAATCCTTTGGCCGACGCCCCTCTGTGCCCTCGCGAACCCTCTGCCGGATTCCCTTATCTCCGACCGAAGGCCCCTGCGATCGGCGTCTCCCGCCTGCAAATGCGCTGCCCCGATTCCCTGGCCGCTACAGGCTGCCGGCCGCACAATAGAATCATGCCCGACGCTCCCGCCACTCCACCACTCCCGCCCGCGCAGGGGCCCATCCGCCTCTGGTGCCCCGCGTGCGCCCGCTCCGTCGATGACCCTCTTGTCTGCGGCGACTGCTCCGCCGTCATCTGCCGCGTCTGCGGTACACCCCTTGAATCCCCTGACGAGCTCGCCTTCGGCTGAACCGTACAATAACCTTGGTCATCCCTGAGTTGTCATTCTGAGTGCCGCGAAGGAGCTTATGTTCTTTCAACCCCCAGGACAAGCGATGACTCAACGTTTCTCTGACCCGTGTCGATGTCCTCTGCCTCCAAACCTCCGCGCAATAACCGCAAAGGCCATCAGCCCCCCCACACCCGCCCCCCCGAGCCGCCGCCCACCGTCAGCGCCCGCTGGCTTGCCGCCGCCTTCGTCATCACATTGATCTTTGCCGCCGTCTGCGGATACGCCACCCTCGGCCTCCTCTTTTACCAGGGCCAGTGGCAGCTTCTCTTTCATCCCAGCCGCAACCTCACCGCCACCCCCGCCACTGCCGGCCTGCCTTTCCAGCAAATCCATTTCGACGTCACCCCGTCTGGCCATCCTCGCCTCGACGCCTGGTGGATCCCCGCCCCGCTCGGCGCCCGCTACGCCGCCGACACCGTCCTCTATCTTCACGATGCCCGCGGCAATCTCTCTGACACCGTGCCTGCCCTCACCCAACTCCACATCCTCGGCCTCAACGTCTTTGCCATCGACTACCAGGGATTCGGCCAAAGCACCGGCCGCCATCCCACCGAACGCCTCGCCAACGCCGATGCCGCCGCCGCCTGGACCTACCTCACCGACATCCGCCACATTCCCGCCCGCAACCTCGTTGTCCTGGGCAACGGAGCCGGCGCCGTCTTCGCCGCTCATCTCGCCGCCACCTTCGCCCCTGCCGGCATCGTCCTTGACGACCCACCGCCCGCTGCCCGTCAGGTCTTTCTGTCCGATGCCCGCGCCCGCCTTCTGCCACTCCGACTGTTACAGAAAGAATTCCTCGATCCCTCCACCGATCTCGCCCGCAGCCACGCTCCACTCCTCTTCCTCGTCCGCCATGGCGATCCCGCCCGCACTCATCGGCTTTTCCAGTCCGCCTCCGAACCCAAACAGTTCCACGACCTCCGCTCCGCACCCCCCGCCGCCCTCCCCAACACCCTCAGCCGTTTCTTCGATCAGGTCCTCCCCTGACCGCCGTCGCCGATCCGCGATATCATCCCCCGCACGTTTTCAGTCCAGGAGAACTCCAGAGCCCCCCGGACCCTCCGCTTACCACCTCATCGCCACAATGACCTTCGACAACGTCGCTGCGATCCAGGCCGCCGGCGCCACCCGGCCACCCTCGAATTCCTCATCTTCGGAAACCAACCCGTCTGAAGCCACGACTTCCCTCTGCCTCCCCGCTCCAGGCCCCGCTCCAGGCTCCTGCCTCCCCGCCCCTGTGTTAAACTCAATCTTTGCGGCGGATGCGCGGCGTCTGTCTCCTCTGCCCGCATTCATTTCCGAAAGAGAGATTCGATCCACCCATGGCGAACCATGTTTCCGCGCTCAAGCGCGTCCGGCAGACTGAAAAACGCACCGCGGTGAACCGCGCCAATCGCACCCAGTTCCGCTCCAGCCTGCGCTCCCTCCGCGAAGCCATTCAGAAGGGCGACGCCAAAGCCGCCGGCGAGCAGTACCGCGCCACCGTCTCCATCCTCGACAAGAGCGTGCAGAAGGGCGTCCTCCATGCCAACACCGCCTCGCGCTACAAGAGCCGCCTCAACGCCCGCGTCAAAGCCGTCGCGACGAAGTAGGCTCGGCCTCCACACCTCTGCAACAAAAAAGGCGCCGCTCAGTGAGCCGCGCCTTTTGCTTTTCTAAACTCCAAAACTCTATCCCCTCCTCCCGGCTCCAGGCTCCCGCCTTTCCTGAAGAACAGCAGAAACGGCAGGCACGCCAGGCTCAGCCAGGCCAGCAACCGAAAATCGCTGACATACGACAACAGCGTCGCCTGCTGCCTCATCCCCCGGTACACCATCCCCATCGCCTCCCGCACCCCCTGCACCCCTCCCCTCTGCGCCGCAAAATAATGGCTCAGTCGCTGTATCGAATTCTGATACACCGGGCTTGCCGCATTCAGGTGTGCTCCCAGATACGTCTGGTGCCGCTGCTCCCCGCGCGTCAGCAGCGTCGTCACCATCGAGATCCCAAAGCTGGCCCCCATATTTCGCAGCAGGTTGTACAAACCCGTCCCCGCCCCGGTCAGCTCCCGCGGCAGCGTCTTCATGGTCAGCGTGGTCAGCGGCACAAACAGAAATCCATTCGCGAATCCATTCACGATATTCGGCCACACCACGCTTCCCATCGACATTCCGAGGTTCAGATCGCCCAGCATGAATAGCGATGCCCCGCGAATGATCACCCCAAACGTAATCAGCAGCCGCTCATCCACCCTCCTGATCAGCTGCCCGGCGATTACCATCGACACAATCGCCCCAATCCCTCGCGGCGAAACCGCCAGCCCGCTGTCGTAGGCCGTATACCCGATCAGGTCCTGCAAAAACAGCGGCAGCAGCGTCGTCGTTCCATAGATCACGATCCCCAGCAGCCCAATCAGGAAAGTCCCCGTCGCCAGGTTGCGATTGCGCAGGATCTTCAAATCCACAATGGGCGCATCCGTCGTCAGCTCCCGCCACAGGAATGCCACGACCGCCACCACGGCAATCCCTGCCATCCAGCGCACCCAGTCCGCCGCGAACCAGTCCGCTTCCTGCCCCTTGTCCAGCACTACCTGGATGCACGTCAGCGCGATGGCCAGATAGCCCAGCCCCGCAAAATCAATCGCCTTGCCCTTCACCTTTTTCAGATACGGCGGATCCTCGACAAACGTGCTGATCATGATCAGCGCCAGAATCCCTACCGGCACGTTCACATAGAAAATCCACCGCCAGCTGTAGTTGTCCGTGATCCATCCGCCCAGCAGCGGCCCAACCAGCGGCGACACGATGATCCCCATCCCGTACACTGCCATGGCCTGCCCGCGCCGCTCCCGGGGAAAGCTCTCCAGCAGCACCGCCTGCGATACCGGCTGCAGCCCGCCCCCCGCCGCGCCCTGCACCACCCGCGCCACCACCAGCATGCCCAGGCTGTTCGCCGCTCCGCACCACATCGAGGCCAGGGTGAACAGGCACACGGAGTACAGCTGATACCGCTTCCGCCCCAGCGCATTGCTCAGCCACCCCGAGGTCGGCAGCACGATCGCATTGGAGATGAGATAGCTGGTCAGAACCCAGGTGGATTCGTCCGTCGTCGCCGACAGGTTTCCCGCAATGTGCGGCAGCGACACTGTGGCGACCGAGGTATCCAGCACCTCCATAAAAGTCGCCAGCATCACCGAGAACGCGATCAACCAGACGTTGTGACTCGGCTGCCAGCTGCTGTCTGCGGAAAAATCCTGCTCAGGAGCGGCCAAACTCCACCATAGCCTTCAGCCCACACCCAATCAAGCCAGGCCAGAACCATCGTTCCCAGCTACCAGCTACCGCCTGCAGGCTATCGGCTACGGGCTTGCTTCAGTTACCCTTCCCCTGTGATTCCCGCCCTGCGCCAGGACTTCAACACCCGCTTCCGTCCGGAGACCTTCCGCCAGCTCCTCCATGGCCTCGACGCTGTAGCGCGCACCCACGTCGCCTTCCCCATCGCGGAAACCCCCTGCTTCTTTCCCCGCGAGCTCCTCGAGGAAATGGCCAACACCGGCGCTGACCTCACCCACCAGCTCCTCGCGAATCCTGACTACCTCGCGCGCTCTCTCGCCGCCATTCCCGAACCGTGGCGCGCCGCCAACCAGACCGCGCACCCGCACTTCCTCACCGCCGACTTCGGTCTCGTCCGCGATCCCGACGGCCGCCTCGCTCCCCGCCTCGTCGAGATGCAGGCCTTCCCCTCCGTCTTTGGATTTCAGTGG
>DASXFH010000199.1:0-4537 GCA_036489655.1 Acidobacteriaceae bacterium
GTCACCCGCCGCCTCGGCAACGGCAACCAGTTCGTTGAGCAGTACGTCGACCGCGACGGCCACTGCAACATTACCGCCGCCCAAACCGGTCTCGCCTTCGACGAGCTCCTCGACTGGGTCCATACCGGCAGGCGCCCCACCCCAGGCCTTCTCCCCGGCAGCCCTATGCCGCCCGTGAAAACGCCCCCCAGGCCCAAAAACCCCGGCAAGCCGGAGTAAGGCTTCGCTCTTCCTCCCTCCCAGCTCCCGGCTCCCAGCTCTTCCCTCCCGGCTACCGGCTGCCGTTGATGCCCCTCTCGCAACTCCCGCCTATAATGGGTCATGGCGAGTGTCCAGTCCACCGCGCTCCCCGCTGAACGGGTCTCTGACCTGTTTCGGGATAAGTTCGGCCTGCTCGTGGACACGGTCAAGCGCAACCGCCCCTCCGACGACGTCAACATCATCCGCCAGGCCTGGCAGTTCTGCCTTGAACACCACAAAGGCCAGCTCCGCGCCTCCGGCGAGCCCTACGTCCTCCATCCCCTTGAGGTCGCCATCGTCCTCGCGGAGATGAAGCTCGACTCCACCGCCATCGCCGCCGGCCTCCTCCACGACGCCGTCGAAGATACCCCCGTCACCACCGAAGACATCACCCAGCGCTTTGGCGAGCAGGTCGCCCACATCGTCGAGGGTGTCACCAAGATCGAGAAAATTCAGTTCGCCAATCGCGAAGACCGCCAGGCCGAGAACGTCCGCAAGATGCTGCTCGCCATGGTCAGCGACGTGCGCGTGGTCCTCATCAAGCTCGCCGACCGCCTGCACAACATGCGCACCCTCGAGCACCTCCCGCCCGACCGCCAGCGCGCCATCGCCCGCGAGACTCTCGACATCTACGCGCCCCTCGCCCACCGCCTCGGCATGGGCAAACTGCGCGGCGAACTCGAGGACCTGGCCTTCCGCTGGGTCGACCCACTCACCTGGGAGCAGATTCACGAAGCCGTCGAAGCCCGCCGCTCTGAAGGCGAGCAGTTCCTCGCCGGCGTCGAAGGCCTGCTCTCCGAGCGCCTCCGCGAAAACAATATCCAGGCCCGCGTCGAGTGGCGCATCAAGCGCCTCTACTCCATCCATCAAAAGCTCGTAAAATCCCGCACCTCCATCGACCAGGTCTACGACCTGCTTGCCCTGCGCGTCATCACCTCCAGCGTGCAGGACTGCTACGCCGTCTTCGGCATCATCCACAGCATCTGGCGCCCCGTCCCCGGCCGTATCAAGGACTTCATCGCCATGCCCCGCCCCAATCTGTACCAGTCGCTGCACACCACCGTCATGGGCGAGGGCGGCCACCAGTTCGAAGTGCAGATCCGCACCGACGAAATGCACCGCATCGCCGAGGAAGGCATCGCCGCCCACTGGAAGTACAAAGCCGGCGGCTCCCCCGTCAGCGCCCGCGACGAACAGCGCTTAGCCTGGGTCCGTCAGCTTGTCGAGTGGCAGCGCGACATGACCGACCCCAACGAGTTCCTGTCGACGCTCAAAATCGACCTTTATCCCGAGGAGGTTTACACCTTCACCCCCAAAGGCAAAGTCGTCGTCGTTCCCCGCGACGGCACCCCCATCGACTTCGCCTACACCATCCACACTGAGGTGGGAAACACCTGCGTCGGCGCCCGCGTCAACGGCCGCATGGTTCCGCTGCGCACGAAACTCCGCAACGGTGACATCGTCGAAGTCATCACCCAGAACGGCCACACCCCCAGCCGCGACTGGCTCACCTTCGTCAAGAGCCCGCGAGCCCGCAACAAAATCCGCCACTGGCTCAACGAGCACCAGCGCGAGCGCGCTATCGAAATTGGCCGCAAGCTTCTCGAACGCGAAGGCCGCAAGTACAAAATCGGCCTCTCGCAATTTGCTGAAGCCGACTATGCCCGCGTCGCCGCCGACTACAGCGTCGCCACCCCCAACGATCTGATGGCCGCCATCGGATTCGGCAAGTACTCCTCGCGCCAGGTCTTAAATCGACTCGCCCCCGGCCTCCTTCATCAGCAGGAGTCCGAAGCCGCGCCGGCCACCACGCCCGGCAGCGAAGCCATCCGCCGCGCGACCGCGGTCAGCGGTACTGACTCCCTCATCGTCGAAGGCCAGAACGAACTCCTCGTCTACCGCGCGCGATGTTGCAATCCCATCCGCGGCGAGGAGATCATCGGCTACGTCACCCGCGGCAAAGGCGTTGCCGTCCACGCTCGCAGCTGCCCCAATGTGCAGAACCTGCTCTACGAGGCCGACCGCCGCATTGCCGTCGAATGGGCCCGCACCCCGGACCAGAAGTCCGGCCGCCTCCAGACCTACCCCGTCAAGTTCACTGTTTTTTGCGATGACCGCGCCGGCATGCTGAAGGAAATCACCGCCGTCATCAGCGACGAGAACACCAACATCCGCTCCATGGAAACTCATCCCCGCGAAGCCGGCGACGCCCTCATCGAATTCGTCGTCGACGCCGAAGACGTCAAGCACCTCACCCGCCTCGTCCAGGCCCTCCGCCGCCTCCCCGGCGTCCGCGACGTAACCCGCTCGCAAAAGCTCTGAGCGAGCTTGCCCAGACAGAGTTACGACCCCTCTATGTCCTCTGTGGTGAGAACCGGTCCGCCGCTCCCGATACACCGCCCCGCTGACTTGCTGACGCGCTAAACGCTGTCCGCTATACGCTCCCCTTCCCACCGTGCGCCGTCAGCTTCACCTCCACATTCCCCCGCGTCGCATTCGAGTAAGGACAAGTCCGGTGCGCCGCCGCCACAATCTCCTCCGCGCTCTTCTGGTCCTGCTCCGGAATCGTCACGTCCAGCTCCACCCGCAGCGTGAAGCCCTCGCCCTTCCCCTCGTCATACGGGCCCACGCCCACCTGCGCCCGCACCGTCACCACCCCCGTCTTCTTCTTCGCCTGCTGCGCCTGGTACTCCACCGCCCCGCCAAAGCACGCCGCATATCCTGCGCCAAACAGCTGCTCGGGATTCGTCTTGTCACCCCGTCCGCCCATCCCCGGCGGCAGCGCCAGATCCAGATCGATCAGTCCATCCGAGCTGCGCACATGCCCGTGCCGCGCCCCCTCTGCCGTCACATCCGCTGTGTAAAGAACTTTCACCCTTCCTCCTCTGGATTCGTTTTGTTGCGTTTCCCTATACGCTAACCGCTGTTCGCTATCCGCTTCCCGGCGTACCCTCAATCCGCCCCAGCAGCCCCTCCAGCTCCGCTGGCAACGGCGACTCCAGATGCAGCACCTTCTTCGTTCTCGGATGCGCAAACTCCAGTTCCGCCGCATGCAGAAAATTCCGCCCCAGCTCCAGACTCTCCGGCTCCGGATCCGTCCTCTGCCGCGACGGGCCGATCGTCAGCCGCGCCGGCGCTCCATACAGCGTATCGCCCACCACCGGATGCCCAATCGAGGCCAGATGCACCCGAATCTGATGCGTCCGCCCCGTCTCGATCCGCACCGACACCAGCGTGAACTTCCCCCACCGCGATTCCACCCGCCGCATCACGGTATAGTGCGATACCGCCGTCCGCGTACCCATTTGCCGCTTCGTCGTCATCCGCGTTCGCCGCAGCAGATCCCGCGCAATCGGCGCGTCAATCGTCCCCCGATCCTGCTTCAGATGCCCGTGCACCAGCGCGATGTAGGTCTTCCGCACCGCCCGCCGCGCAAACATCTCTGCCAGCTTTGCATGCGCCGCGTCGTTGCGCGCCACCACCATCAGCCCGCTGGTCTGCTTGTCCAGCCGATGCACAATCCCCGGCCGCGTCTCCCCGCCCACCTGCGACAGCGTCTCGTACCGGTGCAGCAGCGCATTCACCAGCGTCCCCGCCTCGCTCGCCGCCCCCGCCCCCGCATGCACCGTCATCCCCGCCGGCTTGACGATCACCGACAAATCCTCATCCTCATAAACAACCGTCAGCGGAATCTCCTCCGCATACGCCCGCAGCGGCTTCGGCGCAGGATCCCCCAGCACCTCCACCGCTTCGCCGCCCCGCAGCCGGTACGATGCCCGCGGAGATTTGCCG
Organism: Acidobacteriaceae bacterium; assembly: GCA_036489655.1. GTDB lineage: Bacteria > Acidobacteriota > Terriglobia > Terriglobales > Acidobacteriaceae > Palsa-343. The sequence continues at coordinate 4,033 of DASXFH010000199.1, forward strand.
TCCAGGCGAATCTTCTCCTGCGACAACAGCAACTGCACCCGCTCCCGGCTCACGCCCTCCATCTGCGCCGCCAGCCAGGCGTCCAGCCGCTGCTTCGCCGCCTCCGCGGGCACTGTATAGGTAACAATCATAGTTTCACTTGGATGAGGTCTACGACTTTCCCGGCCCCGTCAGCCCCGGAATCCACATGGGCAAATTCGGCTCCGGCCCGGGAGGCGCCGGCGCGGTCGAAGGCACCCATCCCCGCTGCACCAGCCAGTTCCGCAGCAGCGTCGGCCACGTCGACAGCGGCAGAATCGATCCGCACAGCCCGCATCCATGATTCGAATAGTCGTAGATATGCAGCTCCGCCGGCACCTTCGCCCTCTCCAGCGCCCGATAAAAGTCCAGCGAGTTCTCCACCGGCACCGTCGGATCCATCGTCGTCGCAAACAGGAACGTCATCGGCGTCTCCGCCGTCACCGCCAGCTGGTTCGAATACCGCCTCTCCAGCGCCGGATTCACC
>DASXFH010000214.1:0-5049 GCA_036489655.1 Acidobacteriaceae bacterium
CCGCTCGGAGTGATCGATACCACGCCCGCCGCAACCGACACGGTATACGTCGAACTGGTCGCCGCACCCAGGGTGGCGTTCAACGCGGTCGTCAGCGAGGTGGCCGCTGCATTGGCGATCGACTGGTTTTCGCTGGCCAGGCCGCTGTAGCTGGCGAGGTTCACAATCTGGCTTCCGCCGCTCGTGCCGCCCGTCGACGTGATCGTGATCGAGCCACTCAGCGTGTCACCCTGGGTCAGCGTGACCTGCAGCGGATCGCTCTTCGCAGCCTGCGTGAAGTCGGTGGTTGCCAGATTCGTTGCCGACCCGGTACCTGCAGTGAACACCGAAATGTTGTTGTATTCCGTGGTGCTGCCGATGGTGCCAATCTGGGTCAGGATGTCCTGGTATTCCTGGTTGGCTGCGCTCAGCTGCGAGCTGGACAGCGTTCCGCCGCCGGCCTCAGTGGCCAGAGTGACGGCTCGGTTGAGAAGGTTGGTGACCTGCGAGAGCGCGCCATCGGCGACCTGCAGAAAGCCGACGCCGGCTGTGGCGTTGGCCGAAGACTGGGTCAGCGCCGAGGAATTGGCCTGCAGCCCATTGGCGATGGAAAGACCGGCCGCGTCATCCGCACCGGAGTTAATGCGCGAACCGGAAGACAGCTGCTGCAGTACGTTCTGCAGGCTGGCCTGCGTCTGGTTCAGGTTGTTCTCGGCATATACGGCCGAAATGTTGTTCAGGACTCCCAATGCCATGATCTTTCTCCTGTACTGAAGTTGGGTTCCTGAACGGAGTCCGCTTGTCTGCGCATCTCCCGGGAACCGCTTGACTCAGTCCATTCATCGGCTCCCGGCTGAACCGCCTTTATTCCCTCCCGCCCGTTTGGCAGCCGGCGTGCACGGCCTCCTGCCGCGCGCTTACCGTCTTTTGCGAATGAACGTCTTCGCATCAGTCCTCATCTTGTCAGCGCCTGCGCCGATCAACTCTCTGAGGCGCCGGAGACGCCGATCATGATCCAACTCACCCGCCTTAACGGCAATCCGCTGGTCGTCAACAGCGATCTGATCAAATATGCCGAGGCCTCCCCCGATACCATGCTCACCCTCATCAACGGCGAGAAGATCGTCGTCCTTGAATCCTGCGAGGAGGTGGTGAGCCGCACCATTGCTTACCGCGCCCGGGTTTTCGGTGATGCAATCAGCCACGCGCCGTCACTGGCCTTGCAGCCGCTGCGGGAGACGATTCAGTCCTCCGCCGGCGGACCCGCCGCAATCTCCGGCGAGCCGGGAGAGTAGCGCATGGACGCAGGCAGCCTCGGCGGAATCTTTCTCGCGCTGGCCGGGATTCTCACCGGCCTGCTCCTCGAAGGGGGACATATCGGACAGGTCCTGCAACCGACCGCCGCCATGATCGTCTTTGGCGGCACGCTCGGCGCAGTGATGCTGCAGTTTCCCCTCGGCACCGTCGCATCCGCCGGCCGGCGACTGGTACGCGTCTTTTTTCATCGCGACGACGGCGGACGGGCGCTCCTGCAACAGCTCGTCGGCTATGCCAATGAGGCCCGCCGCCACGGCATCGTCTCGCTGGATCGCGATCTGGACAAGGTCTCCGATCCCTTCCTGCGCCAGGCGCTCATGCTGGCCGTCGACGGCACAGAACCGGCCGAGCTGCGGCACATCATGGAGGTGCAGATCGAAACGATGGGCGAAGTCGAAGCGCGCATCCCCTCCGTTTTTGAATCGGCGGGCGGTTTTTCGCCCACCATCGGCATCATCGGCGCCGTGATCGGGCTCATCCAGGTGATGCAGCACCTCGACCACATGGATCAGGTGGGCCGCGGCATTGCGGTCGCCTTTGTGGCCACCATCTATGGCGTAGGCGCGGCGAACCTCTTCTTCCTGCCGGCTGCCGGCAAGCTGCGGCAACGCGCTCGCGAAGACCAGCGGCGCAAGGAGATGGCGCTGGAAGGCGTGATTTCCATTCTCGAAGGCATGAACCCGCGCATGATCGAAATCAAGCTGGCCGGATTCCAGAGCCGTGGCTCCCGGGAGCTGAAGAGCCGCCCGTGAACCGCCGTGAACGAAACCGCCGTTCCTCCGACCGTGTCCCGCACGATCGCTGGCTCGTCTCCTACGCGGATTTCATCACGCTGCTCTTCGCCTTTTTTGTCGTGCTCTACGCCAGCTCCCGCGCCGACCAGCAGAAACAAACACAGATTGCGCATTCCATCCAGTCCGCGTTTGTCGCTATGGGACTGTTTCCCTCCACGCTGACACAGGACCACGCAGCCACCCCGGGCGATCCGCACAATCCTGCGGCGCCGGTCAACGTGATCATCGGCGACGACCTCGCTGCCTCGCCTGCCGTGCAGCAGGATCTTCGCCAGTTACAGGGTCAGCTGGCCGGTGTCCTCGCCCCGCAGATCGCTCAGCATGTTGTCGCACTCCGGCTCGGCCGCGATGGTCTGGTCATTTCCCTGCGCGAAGCCGGCTTCTATCAGAGCGGCTCGGCGATCCCCGATGCCCGGTCGAAGGGCACACTCGATCAGGTCGCAGCCAGGCTCGGAGCCACCCCCTACGACCTGCGCATCGAGGGGCACACCGACAATGTGCCGATCCACACCACCCAGTTCGCCTCCAACTGGGAGCTCTCCACCGCGCGCGCCAGCGAGCTGATAAAAATCTTCATCGTCCATTACGGACTGGCTCCCGCGCGCCTCTCCGCCGCAGGCTACGGAGAGTATCACCCTGTCGCCGGCAACGACACCGCCGACGGACGCGGCCAGAATCGCCGCGTCGATATCATCGTCCTGCCCCGCATCAGTGTCCTGCCGGTACAGCATCCGCCTCGCTGATTCGACCCTTCTGAACCGGACTTCAGCTGAAACCCAGCACCGGATGCGGGCGATAGGGCTCTTCAAGCAATCGAACTTCTTCCGGAGTGAGCCGCACCGACAGCGCCGCCACGGCGTCCGTAAGATGATGCGGCTGGTTCGCCCCCACGATCGGCGCCGTGATCCCTGGCTTCTGCTGCATCCATGCCAGTGCCATCGAAGCCTGAGCCACGCCGCGCTCTCTCGCCATCTGCTCCAGCCGATCAACGACCGCGCGGTCCTGCTCTTCCGTTCCCGCATACATGGTATTGCCGAAGCGATCCGTTTCTGCTCTCGGGGTGCTCTCGCTCTTCCATGGCCGCGCCAGACGGCCGCGCGCCAGCGGACTCCAGGGAATGATCCCAATCCCTTCTTCGATGCACAACGGGATCATCTCCCGCTCCTCTTCCCGGTACAGCAGGTTGTAGTGGTTCTGCATCGAGACAAAGCGCGTCCAGCCGTGCCGTTCTGCCAGTGACAGCGATTTTGCGAATTGCCAGGCATACATGGACGACGCCCCGAGGTAGCGAACCTTTCCCGCCTTCACCACGTCGTGCAACGCCTCCAGCGTTTCCTCAATCGGCGTTTCGTAATCCCAGCGGTGGATTTGATACAGATCCACATAATCCGTCTGCAGCCGACGCAGACTCTCGTCCAGCTCATGCAGAATCGCCTTGCGCGAGAGGCCGCGCCCGTTGGGCTCTTCCCGCATCACGCCGTGCACCTTGGTGGCCACGACGACTGCCTCCCGCCGAGTATGTTTCTTTAAAAAACGTCCGAGAACTTCTTCGCTGGCGCCGCTTGAATACACGTTGGCGGTGTCGAAGAAGTTGATGCCCAGTTCCAGCGCCTGCCGCAGGAACGGCTGGCTGTGTGCCTCATTCAGTACCCACTCGTGCCGTCCGCCTTTGGCGGCTTCCGGCGTTGCCGGAGCGCCGTAGGTCATACATCCGAGGCAAATGCGAGAAACCTTCAGCCCCGTCCTGCCAAGATTGACGTATTCCATTTCTGCTCCTCTGCTTAATCATGAACGAAGAAAACTCGGGCCTGCCAACCCTTCTTCTATAAGAGGACCGGCGACCGGGAAACGATGCGGCAGCCACTGAGATTCTAAGATCGAACCATGGTGGCCGATTCACTTCAGTCCCGAACCAGGACAAAATCGCCGGGCTCTGGTCATTCCCATGGCAAGGCCGCTCGACGCCTGCGCAGCCTCTATGAGCGACTGGTGAGTCATTACGGCCCGCAGGCGTGGTGGCCGGCGAAAACGCCCTTCGAAGTCAGTGTGGGTGCCTACCTCACCCAGAACACCGCCTGGAGATCCGTCGAACGGTCCATCGCGAATCTCGAGAGCCACGGCGTTCTCTCGATCGACGGCCTGCGGAGCATTCCCGAGGACCAACTCCGTGAACTGATCCGACCCTCGGGGTTCATGCTGCGCAAGGCGATGGCGCTGAAGGCCTTCGTCGCCTTTCTCGATACGCACTACAGCGGAAAAATCGAATCCCTGCGCGACGCGGCGCAACAGTCTCCGGGCGCGGTGCGGGAGCAGCTTCTGGCGCTGCCCGGCGTTGGGCCCGAAACTGCCGACGCCATTCTGCTGTATGCGCTCGACGCTCCTGCCATGGTGGTGGACACCTATCTGCGCCGGGTGGTCACGCGCCATAGACTCGCCGTGGAGAACGCCGGCTACGCCGCGATTCAGTCCCTGTCCGAGGCGGCATTTGACCCCGATCAATTCCGCGAAAACACACAGGAGCTTGCCCGCCACTACAACGAATTTCATGCGCTCTTCGTGCAGGTGGGGAAAGACTATTGCGGTCCCGTCGCCCGCTGCGAAAAATGCCCTCTGCGGTATGATTTGCCGGCCTCGCGCTCCCGCCGGGGTTCGCCCTAAACTGAACATCGTGCCAGTGACTCTCTACGCTGCCTCGACCAATCCAGGCAAACTGCGCGACTTCTCCGTTGCCGCCGCTGACGAAGGATTCTCGCTCGAAGCTCTGCCGTGCCTGCGCTCGATCGCGGCCCCCGAAGAAAACGAGCCCACCTTTGCCGGCAATGCGCGGCTGAAGGCCGAGTATTACAGCCGTTTCTCTCCGGAGATCGTCCTCGCCGACGACTCCGGGCTCGAAGTCGATGCTCTCGACGGTGCACCCGGAGTACGTTCGGCCCGCTTTGCCGAGGATGCCGGGTACAAT
>DASXFH010000241.1:0-5001 GCA_036489655.1 Acidobacteriaceae bacterium
CAGATGTTTCATGGCGGTAAGGGCGCCAATCAGGCTGTGGCGGTGGGAAGGCTCGGCTATCCCGTCAGCATGGTCGCCAAGGTAGGGGACGACGATTTTGGCGGCCGCCTGCGCCAGGGATTGCGCACCGCTCATGTCAATGTGCGGGCCATTTCCACCGCAAAAGCCACCGCTTCCGGTGTGGCCCTGATCACGGTCGACAGCAGGGGACAGAACAGCATCACCGTCATTCCCGGCGCCAATGGCGAACTGCGGCCGCGGGACCTGGAAAATTCCCTCCCCTCCCTCCGCTCCGCGGGCATGATCCTTACTCAGCTTGAAGTTCCCATGGAAACGGTTGAGTATCTGTGCCAACTTGCGGCGCGTCTCGAGGTCCCGGTGATGCTGGACCCGGCGCCGGCCCGGTCCATCCCCCGGCGAATCCTGAAGGGCGTCACCTGGCTCACCCCCAACGAAACGGAAACCAGCACCCTCTGCGGCATTTCGCCCGACGAACTCAGCTCCACCACGGTCGCCGGGTTTGCCGATAAGCTGCAGCGGGAAGGGGCCGCGAACGTCATCATCAAGATGGGCAAATACGGAGCCTTCATCGCCGGCGCCGACGGATTGCGGAAGATGGTACCGGCCTTCAGGGTGAAGGCTGTGGATTCGACCGCCGCCGGCGACGCCTTTAACGGCGCGCTGGCGGTCGCTCTCATGCGCGGGTTCGGCCTTGAGGAGGCAGTACGGTTTGCCGTCGCCGCCGGCGCCATGTCGGTCACTCGCGCCGGAGCCCAAACTTCCATGCCCACCGCCAGGGAAGTCGCCCATCTGCTCAACGGGCACGGAAACAAGTTCCTTCGCGCCCTGAAATAATCATCGGGAAACGATCGGGGTCTCGCCCGATCGAAACCGCGCTTGCCAAGGATCCGGAACATGCGTAACTGGAAACTGCACCTTCTCCCCGCGATCACGCTGCTGGCGTGCACTCTTTGCCTCCATGCCGCCCCGGCGCCCAGGCCTGTTCCCGTCCTTCTTGACACCGACATCGGCACCGATATCGATGACGCCTTTGCTGTCGCCCTGATCCTGCACAGCCCCGAGCTGGATCTGCGCGCGGTCACCACCGCTTCCGGCGATACCCAGGCCCGCGCCCGCCTCGTCGCCAAAATGCTCTGGGTCGATGGACGCCACAACATCCCGGTGGCCGCGGGCGTTCCCGGCAGCAAGCTCGACATTGCCCAAACCCGCTGGGCCGACGGGTTCACCAGTCCTTCGTTGCTGAAGGAACCGGCCGTTGCTCTGATGAAATCCACGATTGACCATGAGCACGGCAAGCTCGTCCTGATCGCCATCGGCCCGCTCACCAATGTGGCCGCACTGCTGCGTCAATATCCGGGCGAAAAGCAGAAGATTCGCGAAATCGTGCTGATGGGGGGATCCATCGCCCGCGGATACGCTCAGGGTTCGGGCCCGGCTCCCGAGTACAACATCGCCGCCGATGCCCCCGCCGCCCAGGTTGTGTTTTCCTCCGGCATTCCCATCCTTATGGCGCCGCTGGATGTGACCGCGCAGCTGCAGCTCGATGCCGCGAACCGCCAGCGCATCTTTGCGCAGGGGACGCCTCTCACCGATGCGCTGCAGGCCGTCTATAAGCTATGGGGGCAGCCCACTCCCACTCTGTACGATCCCATGGCCGTCGCCCTGTTCCTCGATCGGCAGCTATGCACGACCAAACACGTGGCCGTCGAGGTCGACGATCACGGCATGACTCGCGTCGAACAGGGCAAGCCGGCCAATACCGTGGTTGGCGTCGAGACCGACCCTGCGCGTTTCTTTGCTTTCTACATGCACCGCGTTGCGCCCTGACCTGAACCGCCGCCTGGCGCAGTCGACCGGGCCTCTCGCGATGACAGGATGTGCAAAGGAGCGCCGTTTAGACCAGGTGCAGCAGCAGCGCGAGGCCGATCCCCAGAACGGCGAGAGGCACCCAGAAATGACTGTCGGTCAGAATCGCTCGCAGCGTTGTCTTCACGGCTCCCCGCAGTATAACGGGTTCCTGCCACCGCAATTTCTCACAACTTTTTCGCTGCTGCCTTGCATCGTGGCTTGCCCGAATGGTAAACCGGTCCGATAGCCAGACTCTCGAAGGAGGACCGGATGAGCGCCACACAACCGCTGACTCAGCAACCCCTGAAGCACGTGGAAGAGTGGGACGACTACGTCGCCGGCCGTTATCAGGAGGGCCGGGAGCAGTCGGATTTCCGCAACTTTGAGTCCGCGGCCAAAGCCAACCCCGGCATCGCCGAGTTCTACCGCCAGAACCACACCGGCCAGACCCTCGCCTTCGTCCTCGAAAAAGAAGAGCAGTACGGCCCCCTCTCGCGCGGCAAGCGCACTCTCTGGGAGGCCGCGGACTACCTCAACACGCTCGTGGACGACAGCGATCCCGACACCGACCTCTCGCAGATCGAGCATCTGCTGCAGACCTCTGAGGCCATCCGCAAAGACGGACACCCCCGCTGGATGATCCTCGCCGGTTTTATGCACGACCTCGGCAAGGTGCTCTGCCTCTATGGCGAGCCGCAGTGGGCGGTGGTCGGCGACACCTTCCCGGTCGGCTGTGCATGGTCCGATCCGATCGTCTTCCATAATTTCTTCGCTCAGAACCCCGACGCCCAGGTGCCCGAGTACCAGACCCTCTATGGCATCTATGAGCCCAACTGCGGCCTCGACAAGGTTCACATGTCCTGGGGCCACGATGAGTACATCTACCGCGTCGCGCGCAATTACCTGCCGGAGCCCGCGCACTACATGCTGCGCTATCACTCTTTCTATCCCGCCCACCGCCACGGCGCCTACCGGCATCTCATGTCGCCGCACGACGAGCAGATGTTTACCTGGGTGGAGAAGTTCAATCCCTACGATCTCTACTCCAAAGGCTCCGCCAAGGCGAACCTCAAAGAGTTGCGCCCGTATTACGAGGATCTGATGGCGGAGTTCTTCCCGCCGGAGATCGACTGGTAGCCTTGCCAACGCAGCCGATCCGACAAAACATCGCCGTTAACCCCGAGCGGCTTCCCGCCGCGGGCCCCGCGCCAGCCCTTCGTAGCCGATTCGGACTCGGCATCGCCTGCGCTCTGGCTGCCGGCGCATGGCTGGGCGCTGCCGAAGCCCCCGCCCGCCTCGTCGCCTCCGGCTTCTCTCCTTTTGCCATCTCCTTCTGCATGGTCTGGGGTGTCTTCCTCGCTCGATGGACGCTCCCCATCGCCATGAAAGGCACGCACTCCGTCGTCCGCGATCTGCGCCAGCGTCCCCACCTGATGCTCTGGGCCGTGCTCGCCGGAGCTCTCTGGTCCGTCGCGAATACGCTGACAATTTACGCCATCCGCGACGTCGGCCTCTCCATCGCCTTTCCTCTCTGGAACACCAACACCCTGGTCGGCATCTTCTGGGGCTGGGCTCTCTTTCGCGAACTGCGCGGCGCCTCCGCGCGCAGCTGGGCCAAAGTGGCTGGTGGAGCCGTCGCCATTGTCGTTGGCTCCGTGCTCCTCTCCCTGCTCTCCGTCCACAGTATGTCCGCCTCTCCAGGCAAAGCTCTCGCCGGAGTCGCCGCCGCCCTCGGAGCCGGACTTCTCTGGGGCACCATGTACGTCCCTTATCGCAAGGCTTATCTCAGCGGCGTCAATCCACTTTCGTTTGTCACCATCTTCACCTTCGGCGAAATCGGCACCATGCTCTTTCTCGCCGCCGTCCTGCCGGGCAGCGTGCACGCTCTCATCCGCCAGCTCCACGCCATGCGCCCCTCCATCTTCTGGGTCCTGCTCGGCGGATTCTGCTGGGTCATTGGCGACCTCTTCCAGCAGTACGCGACGAAATACGTCGGCATCAGCCGTGCCATTCCCCTCTCCAACACCAACCAGCTCTGGGGATTCGCCTGGGGTGTGCTGGTCTTCGGCGAGCTCGCCGGCTCCCACGGCTCCACGCGTCTCATGGCCCTCGGCGCCTCCGGACTCACCATTCTGGGCGCCATGCTGATCGCGGGCGCCACCGTCTCCGACCGCGAAGCTGCCTCCGCGGTCGGCGCCATTCGTCGCGAATGCGACCGCTACGGTCTCGACATGGATGCCACTCTTCGCACTCAGGAGGGCTTCGACGAGGATGCCGCTTCCCCTCGTCGCCGCGCCTGGTTCGACTTCCTCATCCTCGCCGCCGCGGTGGCCGTCTTCGCCTGGTTCGCCCGCTTTGTCCGCGTCCCGCGCGTCCCGATGGACGTCCTCTGGTCCCTGATCCTCAGCGTGATTCTCATCGCCGTTCTCGCCGGCGCCGGATGGCTCCTCTGGAAGAAAACCCGCTTCGCATAATCATCGGCGAACCCGTCCCGGGAAATCTGGATCGCCGCGCGCCTTCCGTTTACATTGAGAACAGCCTTTTAAAGGACTCGCCTTCGCGACCATGGACATTGTGGGCGTCGGGCTCAACGCCACCGACACATTAATCCCCGTTCCGCACTACCCGGCCTCCGGATCCAAAGTGGAGTTCCGCTCCGCCTCCGTCCTGCCCGGCGGACAGGTCGCCACCGCCATGGTCGCCTGCCAGACATGGGGCCTGCACGCCCGCTACATCGGCAAGCTCGGCGATGACGAAGCGGCCAATCTGCACCGCGAAGAATTCCGTAGGCTCGGCGTTGAAACCCATCTCTTCTCCGCCCCCGGCTGCCCCAGCCAGCAGGCCTTCATCCTCGTCGAAGACTCCGGCGAGCGCACGGTCCTCTGGAAGCGCGACGACCGCCTCACCCTGCGCCCCGAAGATCTGCGCCGCGAGTGGATCGCCGACGCCCGCGCCATCCACCTCGACGGACACGACACCGACGCCGCCATCACCGCCGCCACCTGGGCCCGCGAGGCCGGCATCCCCGTCGTTGCCGACCTCGACGACGCCTATCCCGGCGTCGAGGCACTGATCGAAAACGTCGACTACCTGATCGCCAACAGCGATTTTCCCGGCCGTCTGACCGGCGAA
>DASXFH010000264.1:0-14052 GCA_036489655.1 Acidobacteriaceae bacterium
ACGAGTTCTTCGGGATTGCGAACGGTCTGAAGCCGGACCGGTTTGGCTGGCTGACGCCGGTGCGGGTGACGGCGGAGCAGGCGGTCACGGCCTGACCCTACCTTATTGATGGAGAGCGCCCGGCTTGCCGGGCGCTCTTTGCTTTGCGGACAGATTTTTTTCATCGGCTTGTGGAAGTGTGTCAAAAGATGGGATTTCGCGAACTCCTTTGTACAAGTGTGTCAAAGGAAAGATCTTTATCCGGTCGCTGACGGCATAGCTGCATTGGGAAGCGGCGATTCATCCCAATGCACTGTTTTTTTGCGTCCGGTCAACGCTTTTGTAAGCCTTTATGTTGCAATGACTTGCACGCCGGGCAGGGGGCTCCTGGGCTCCAGTTGATTGAAACTCGATCACTTAGAAGAGGGCTCCTTCAGAATCCGTCTGCATAAAAGCCAAAGGCCGCACTGTGGCGGCCGTTTTCAGGATCGGATTCGGGGAGAATTTCGTTTTCTCCCCTTATTGTCAGAATACCAAGTCCAGACGGATTTGCTGCCAAATTTGGGCGGGTATTTTGGCGAGGAAGTGCTTTTGTATCAAGGATTGTTACTTTAGTAAGGCGCGAGGATGCTTGACAAGTTTTCCACAAAAGGGCCGGGAACAGGAATTGGGTTGTCTGGCAGGCCCGCGGGGGCTGGCTCTTAGGCGAGATCGGAAGTAAAGCGGACTTACCAGAGGCACCGAGAGCGAGCGACTGTTGCTCGTTGAACGCGGGTGAGGGGCTGGAGTGTGGGCGCTAGAACGAGAACGCAGAAGGGGAGTGACGTTCCAAATTGGATCTGCGTGCGGTACTGCGGGTCGAGACGAGGAATGGATTCGTTGGACGCTTCGCGGTGAGGGGAGTTTGCTTCTTGCTGTAGGGTGAACCTGGCCGGGGCCGGAGGCGCTGGCCGGGGGGCTCGGGGAGGGGTGCGGGGCGACGAGCGCAACGAGTTTGCTCATTGAGCCGGGCATGAGGGCGGCGCAGGGGCTGGAGTGTGGGCGCTAGAACGAGAACGCAGATGGCTTGATGTTCCAAATCGGATCTATGTGTGGTACTGCGGGTCGAAACGGGGAACGGATTCGTTGGACGATCTGCTGTGAGGGGAGTTTGCTTCTTGCTGTGGGGTGAACCTGGCCGGGGCCCGAAGGGCTGGCGGGGGCTGGCGGGGGGGCGGGGGGCTGTCCCGGGGGCGCCCCGGGGGGCGGGCGGAGGGCGCCCGGGGGGCTCGGGGAAGGAGCGATGGCTGCCGTTGTCGAGACTTGGTTCTCCGTTGACAGCGGCGGGAGCGTATTCGATGCGCAAAACTTCGGACATATCATCAGCAAGAGTGCCGTCGTGGACCTTACAGTGACCCATTCGCAGCATCAGGTTGTGGGCCGCGTTTCCAGACAGCCTGGACCGCTCATTCCTGTTGTGCGGTCGCAAGGGTTCGTGGGCCTATATGGATCGAAGGGAGCATTCGATCACCGTGGTAACTAGCGATCCGAAGAGCGCCGAAGCTGCCGATGGACATAAAATCTCGAAGACTACGTTGACAGTCCGCGGTGGCTCGACAAGATCACACAGGAAGGAGTGCTCCCACCGGCGGCGAGAAAGCTGAATTGCAACGAACGAGATCCCTGGCTTGGCGCCAGTTACAGGGTTGATCGGCTTCGCGGGTGGATTCCATCCAACCGATGAGATTTTCGGTTCGAGAAGTGAGACAGGAGTCTCACCGAGTGGGGGATTTTGCCATACTCCGGCGCGGATCGCAGCCCGTTCAGCAGGCTGGCCGAGGTCTCACTCAATCGACTCGAGTCTCGACCATCAGCCGCGGGTTCAATGCGTTCCTGGCGTGACTGGCTCAGCGCGCCCAGTGGCCCATTGTGGGTGCAGTTCCAATCAGGCATTCGACTTCGATTGGGAAGCTCGCCAGGGCATAGCCGGTCAGGCGCAGATGCCCTTCCAGACAGACAAGGTCACCGTGGTGCTCGCCCGCGAGGATGAGCGGGGGGAAGCGCTCTCCGCGTGCGACGGCCCGTGCTGCAGTGATGAAACGCCGGTTCGAGACGCCGAACACGCGGACGCCTGCGTGGATACGCCTGGCCGCGTCGATGGGCAGACGGCTGCCCCCTGAGAGCTCGTTCCAGTAGGAATAATCGATATAGCGAACTCGCGCGATTTCTGCCCGGGCTAGTTCGGCGCGGATCCAGCGGATGCCGGCCGGGTCCGGAAAGCTCTCATCGAACACGTCCCGGTTCCGACCATAACCACGTGTTGCCCCGAGCAGATCACGCCGTGCGCGATTATCGTCCTCGTCGCTCAGATCGGGGTGGGTCAAAAGCCGCTCCGATCGATCGGCCGCACTCAGGGCCGCGCGAAGAGCGGGCCCGAATCTGCGGCTGGCGAGCTCGCCCCGCAGAAAGCAGGCGATCATCTCGTTCTCGCTGCTCTCATGAAGGATGCGCATGGGGCAGGCCGGGGATCAAGCTCCTGTTGAGAGTGACTTCAACGATTATTCCACCGACGGAGCGCGTGTTGCCCGGGAACCGAAAGCTGCGGCCTGTTGCGCGGTAATGTGCGCCGGCAGCACCGGCGCAGAGGTGTGCGCGGAATCACTGAACCTGGGAGGGCGCTCCTGCGACGATGACTTCCAAAGAGTGAAGAACATCCTGACGGCAACGTTTCTGGGGGCAGCGGCGGCGTGCGCGGCGTCGGTGCCGGTTTCTGCTCAGGAGACGGTTTGGGAGGAAGTCCACAGCCGCAATGCCAGGATGACGGCGGTGCAGCCAGCGTGGATGGCACCGCTGATTCAATCGGACTCGCGGCTGGGGCAGGCAGTGCGGCTCTCGGTTTCCCAGGCGAGCGCGCCCGGCGAGCGAATCATCAGCTACGGCAACGATCACGGGATCAGCCTGATTGGCGGGACGCGGTGGCAGATGGACCTGAATCCGCCGGCGTACTTCAGGAATCACAGCTCGGCATTTCCGGACGGGTGGGGCAACGCATCGACGCAGGTGAAATACCGCATTCTGTCGGGGAATGCGGAGAACGGCAACTTTGCGGTGACGGCGATCGTGGCCGAGGACTTTGCGCCGCGGGCTAACCAGAACCATGCGCTGACGGGCTACTCTGTGCCCAAGCTGGCGGCGGGAAAGGCGTTCGGACGATTCAATGCGCAGACGACGCTGGGCGGATGCCTGCCTGCGGGCAAGATCGACCAGCAGGGGCGTGCGATTGAATGGAACGTGACGGGCCAGGTGCACGCGAGCTCGCGGACATGGTTCGACATTGAAGAGAATGCCGCGTACTTTTTCGGCGGCCCGGTGGACGGCCGGACGCAGGACTTTCTGACGCCGGCGGGATTCCTGCTGGTCAGGGAAAACGGATGGGGTTTCCGGCATCCTGCGGCGGTGCTCGATGGCGGCATGCAGGTCGCGACGTCTCGTTTCCACCTCTACAACCACAACCTGATCACGGAGCTGCGGATTTTGTTCTGACGGGTGCGGAGCGTGTGAATCACGGTTCACCCCGGAGGGCACAGAGAACCCAGAGGCATCTTTCCACAGCCGCACCTGTGGTAATTCCCCGATCAGGGGATGGCTCGCCATGGGTGTTATTTCTACTCTCGTGGAGAAGGTATAAGCAGTTTCGGCTACTGCACGCCGGCCATTCGGGACAACAGAATCCCGTGAACGGGTTGTCAATCATCAGAAGCAGGCGTGTGCAGCCGGATGACGTGCAATGGGGCTCTTATTGGCTCGGAGGGTGGGTTTCGCCACTTCCCGAGCGTTGTCTGCCAGGCTGGTTCGAACCCGCTCGCAATCAATAACGAAAGACATCCAGCACCAGATCGGCGTTTACAAATGCGCGCTGCAGGTGTGCGGTCCGACGACCCAGGTCGGAGGACCGATCATGAGCCAGAATCATGGGTGGACGCCGGATCACAGCCGGGGTGCCGGCGCTGGTTTGTGCGTCGAGGATGCCGAGTTCTGGTGGGTCTTTTTCTCTGGGGTTTCGTGGCGTTTGGGCTGGCACGGTGTTGCATCGCAGCCAACGCCCCTGATGCGGGGAAACACAACGGTCCATCGGGAGTGGCGGAAGCAGTTCGGAAATTCCGCACCCACCCGCACAGCGAGATGCAGGCATCGCCTTTTGCGTCTGTGATCGAGCAGGTGCGATTCAACCAGAGGCCGATCCTGTTCGAAGGGGGAGTGAGGGCCGGGCCGGGGGGCGGGGATCTGGAGATTCAGTTCGCAGCCGGGGCATTGGGTCCTCTTCATCGGCTGCGCTACCGGCTGCTCGGTGCCGATGCGGAGTGGAGGGAAGCGGGGACGGAGAGCGAGATTCTCCGGTACCATCTGGCGCCGGGACATTATGAGTTCGACTTCGTGCAGGCAGAGAACAGCCGCAAGAGGGGTGCTGCGATCGAAAGCATCCCGATCACGGTGATTGCGCCTTATTGGCAAACCGCGTGGTTTCGAAGCTTGTGCGCGGTTTTCCTGCTGCTGCTGATCCTTCTTCTCCACAGGTTGCGGGTTCGTTATCTGAAAGGGAATAACCAGAAGCTGCAGGAGACGGTGAGTCGCACGAAGGCGGAACTCACCCTGACCGCGAAGATCGCAGGCGATGCACAGGAGGCGCTTAAGGAGCAGGCGCTGAAGGATGGGCTGACGGGTCTGTGGAATCGGCGGGCGGTTTTCGCCATGCTGGAGAGGGAAATCCACCGGGCGCAGCGCGATGGGTTTGCGGTTACGGTGGTGATGATCGATCTGGACCATTTCAAAAACATCAATGATACGTACGGTCATCCGACCGGGGATGAAGTGCTGCGGGAAGCGGCCGGACGCCTGATCGAAGTGATGCGGCCTTATGACTTTATTGGTCGCTATGGCGGGGAGGAATTTCTGGTGGTGCTGCCCAGCTGTTCGTCGCAGAACGGCATGCGGCGCGGGGAAGAGTTCCGCCGCGCGATTGCGGCGAGGCCGGTTTTCACGGCCGCCGGGCAGCTGGCGGTCACCTGCAGCGTGGGCGTGGCCGCGTACGACCAGGCGATGCCGCCGGACGATCTGATCCATCGAGCGGACGCGGCGCTGTATCGCGCGAAGCGGCTGGGCCGGAACTGCGTGTGCGCAGGAGAAAAGGGCGCGGTGGTGGAGCGTGGTTTCGGTCCGCGCAAGGATCAGCCTGGCGGAGAGCGGGCGAGGACCGGCGAGTTGGGCTGAAGTCCGGAAGGAAGCGCGGCCGGAGGAGAGGCCGGGTCAGAGGATGCAGTTGCGTCCAACCCACAGGAGATAAGCAGACATCGACCTGCGCTGCCAGCAGCGGGGATTTCGAGGCGTGTCCCGAGGTTGCGTATGATGGGGCAGAGCAGGGAAGGAGCACGCGGAGGGCATGTTAGCAGTGCGGAAATGGGGTCGTGAACTGCTGAAGGCGGCGCTGGCGGCGGTCGTGGTGGGTGGGGCGGCGCTGGCGGCGGGACAGACGCAGACTGATCCCTCGAACCAGTTGGCGCCGGCGAGCGTACCGCCTGCGCTGCCGCCGGCACCGCAGGCGCAGGGGACGCCGGGGAATTCGCAGCCGTCCGCTCTTTCCCAGGAGCCGCGGCCGTGCCGGCTAAGTTCGCTGGGCGTGTGCGTGCGGGATGTGCTGCAGGATGAGAAGGGAATCATACTGAGTCCGCTGAGGGCGCCGGCTCGTTACCTGTGGTGGGCGATTCCGCTGGCGGCAGGGACGGGCGTCACGGTCCACTTCGACAGGGGGATGATGCAGGATCTGGGGGTGAATCCGACGCGGGAAGATCACTTTGAGAAGGTTTCGACGTATGGGGGAATCTATCTGCCGTACGGAGCGGCGGCCGCGGGATATCTGATTGGAGAGAAGCGGCAGGACAGGACGATGACGGATACAGCTGTGCTGGCGGCCGAGGCGATGGCGGACGCCACGATTCTGGACGAGGGGCTGAAGTACGCGATCGACCGGGAAGGTCCGATGCTGGACGATGCGCGAGGCAAGCTATGGCCGCAGGGAGTGAGCGGATGGCCGAACAGTCCTTCGATGCCGTCGGAGCACGCGATGAATGTGTGGTCGTTTGCACATGTGGTGGCGGGGCAATACAACGGGATCGCGACGAAGTCGCTGGTGTACGGGCTGGCGACGACGGTTTCGGTTTCGCGGGTGCTGGCGCGGCAGCATTTTCCGTCGGACGTGATTGTGGGGAGCACGCTGGGATGGCTGGTGGGGGGGTATGTGCTGCATCACCGATCGCGGGAGGTGGGGACGCTGCTGGATGTGTCGGCGGTGCAGACGCCTTTGGGGCGGGGCGTGGAGCTGCGGTGGAATCTGGGGCGGGGGAAGTAGCTCACCACAGAATGATGTGAGCGGGCCTCTCGATGGGCCTGGGACCGTAACTGGCTGGTGTTCGGTACGACATCCGGTTGCGCGCCGGCATGCGAGCGGACTCCCGGTAGCGGGGGCGGTGCTCGGCGGCGGGTGGGATTTGTATACTGGGCATCGCTCCGCGTCGTTCAGAACACGAGTCCTGTGAGGTATTGCCCATGACCTTGCATCGGGTCGGCTGTTTCCTGCCTGGTTCATTCAGAAAAGCTTTTCTGGCCTGCGTCGTCGCGGTTGTCAGTCTCTGTGGGTTCACGGGACTTCCGGCGTGCGCGCAAAATGCTGCTTCGGCACAAAGCGCGTGGCGGGTGCAGGAGTTGATGGTGCCGATGCGGGACGGGGTGCACCTGCAGACGGTGGTGATTGCGCGGCGGGATCAGTCCGGGCCGCTGCCGATTTTGCTGACGCGAACTCCGTATGGGGTGCCGACGCAGGAGGAATTCGATAAGGCCGCAGCGAAGAATGGGGCGGACTGGGTTCCGAACAACTGGAAGGAGCTGGCGGCGGACGGGTACATCTTTGTGATCCAGAATCTGCGGGGACGGTTCAAGTCGGAAGGCGTGTTCCAGATGACGGAACAGTACGATGCGAACGATCCGAAGCAGGCCAACGAGACCAACGACGCATACGACACGATCGACTGGCTGGTGAAGAACGTTCCGAACAACAACGGACGGGTGGGGATCTATGGCGTGTCGTATGACGGATTGACGGCGGGGATGACGCTGCTGCACCCGCACCCGGCGCTGAAGGCGGTGAGCGAGCAGGCTTCGCCGGTAGACCAGTGGATGAACGACGATATGCATCGGTATGGGGCGCTGCGGGAGAGCTACGCGTTTGAGTACTCGGTTCTGGAAGAGGCAGACAAGAACAAGAACACCAATTTTGATTTCGACACGTACGACACCTACGAGTGGTATCTGCGACTGGGGCCGCTGACGCAGGCCAATGCGAAGTATCTGCATGGGGCGCTGTCGTTCTGGAACGACGTGATGGAGCATCCGAACTACGACGCTTTCTGGAAGAAGGAGGCGTGGGTGAACCAGCTGCACAGCTCGCCGGTCCCGGATCTGAACGTGGCGGGATTCTGGGACCAGGAGGATCCGTGGGGGCCGTGGCAGATTTTCCGGCACGCGGAGGAGCACGATCCGGAGCATAACAATCTGATGGTGGCGGGGCCGTGGTTTCACGGGGAGTGGCAATCGCCGGAAGGGGATCGGATTGGGATTCTGCCGTTTGGCGGGCACAAGACCGCGCTGGAATTTCGGCAGAACCTTGAGGCGGCGTTTTTCCGCTACTACCTGCATGGGGAAGGGACGAAGCCGGACTGGAAGGTGACGACGTTCCAGACGGGGTCGAATACGTGGCACAGCTATGCGGATTGGCCGCCGAAGGAAGCGAAGGCGACCAATTTGTATCTGCATGCGGACGGGACGCTGTCGTTTACGGCGGATGCTGCGGGTGGGCCGGGGTATCGGCAGTATGTGTCGGATCCGGCGAATCCGGTGCCGTATCGGGTGCGGCCGATTTCGCCGACGTATCCCGAGCCGGAATGGCGGACATGGGAGATGGCGGATCAGCGGTTTGTCGATCATCGGCCGGACGTGCTGAGCTTTGAGAGCGCGCCGCTGGATCATGACGTGGTGGTGACGGGTCCGATGGCGGCGGAGTTGTACGCGTCGACGTCGGGGACGGATTCGGATTTTGTGGTGAAGCTGATCGATGTGTTTCCGGAGAGCGGGCAGGTGAGCGCGGAGGTAAAGCCGACGGGGTATACGGACTCGCTCAACGGGTACGAGTTGCCGATTGCGATGGAAGTGCGGCGGGGGCGGTTCCTGCACAGCTACGAGCATCCGGAGCCGCTGAAGGCGAACACGCCGGTGCAGTGGGAGATTCCGCTGAGGGATCACGACCACGTGTTTCTGAAGGGGCACCGGATGATGGTGCAGGTGCAGTCGACGTGGTTTCCGGTGATCGACCGGAATCCGCAGAAATTTGTGCCGAGCATTGATCAGGCGACGGCGGCGGATTTTGTTCCGGCGACGCAGCGGGTGTACTGCACGCCGCAGATGCCGTCGCATATTGTGCTGCCGGTGGCGGGGCGGTGAGGCAGGGTACGAGATGCAGGGGCTGGAGCGTGCGCGGATGTGGATGGGGTAATGTGCGTCGCGAAATGCAGGACGGGGATCCCCGCTGAGGAGATGCAGAGATGTTACCGGAGATGACCTGCTGGGAACTGCTCGACAGGCTTCACTGGATTCTGGGTGAGCGGCATAAAGATGCCATGTATGAAGGCGTGATTACAGGTGGAGATGACGATACGGTCTCAGGCATTCTGGTGGCCAACGAGCCTTCTGTCGAGGCGATCCGGCTGGCCATAGCTACCGGGAAGAACTGCATTCTGTGCAGGGAGCATCCCTTTTATTTGTATGGCGAGTATCTTTCAGTGGGGCTGGCGGATGCGCTGAGAGATGATCCGGTGGTTGCGGCCAAACGGAAGCTGATCGAAGACCATCATCTGGTGATCATTCGTCTGGCCGCTCTCTGGGATACGGCGCGACCGAAGTGGTTCTCCGGTGCGCTGGCCAGGGCGCTTGGCTGGCAGCCGGAAGCGGGGGATCCGGGCGATCCTTGGACCACTGTTTACTGCAACATTCCCAGGACGGCGCTTGCGGAACTGGCCGAGCACGCTTCTGGGCGTCTGGACGCCAGCGCGCTGCGCATGGTGGGCGATCCGCAGCAGGTGATTGAGCGGGTGGCAGTGATCCACGGTTTCGCGTATCCCACGCTCGTTCTCAACCATGCGCTGCGAGACTCTCGGGTGGAGTGCATCGTGACCGGAAACACACCGGAGGTAGACCACTGCACCTCTTACATTCGGGACGCCATTACGGCCGGCCGCAGGATCAGCCTTGTACAGGTGGGATACGAACAGTCCGATTATCCGGGCGCTGTTGAGTGGGCAAGATGGCTGAAGAGCGTCCTGCCGGGGATGCCGATTGAGGTACAGCCGCCGCCCAAAGAACTCTGCTGGCTTGCCTGAAGCCGGCGCTTGTAGCTGGAGAAGATCGGAGAACAAAATGTCGATGTCTCGCCGGAGATTTGGCCAGGGGGTTGGCGCGACGATGTTGCTGAACGATGGACTGGCTCGCGCTTACCGCGCAGCGGGGGTGCGGCTAACGGCTCAGCAGGTGGCGGAACGAATCCTGAACGAGGTTGCCAGAGAAGGATCGGACTTCAAGTTTCCTGGGTTGCCGACAGACACCTTCAAGTACGGCAATCCCTCAACGCCGGTTACAGGGATTGTTTTCACGTTTCAGGCCAGCTTCGAGGTGCTGAAGAAGACGGTACAGGCGAGGAAGAACTTCGTGATCTCGTACGAGAGAATGTTTTGGGAACAACTGGACGATCTAAGAACCCTGAAGCACGATGCGCCTTTTGAGCCGGCCGGTTCGCTTGAGACCGAAGGGGTATTTCTGGCGAAGCGGAAGTATTGCGAGGAGAACGGTCTGGTGGTGTGGCGATTCCACAACCACCAACACCTGCTGAAGCCGGATCCGATCATGGCAGGACTAACCGCAAGGCTCGGCTGGCAGGAATATATGGTTCCGGTGCAGGGGCAGATGATCCCCTTTGCCTATTCGATTCCCGAGACCCCGCTCAGAGAGGTGGCACGGCACGTGGCGCGATCGATTGACTCGCGCAATGTGCGGGTCGTCGGAGATCCAGACATGCGGGTGAAACGAGTTGGGCTGGGTGCGCACAAACTGATCGAGATCCTCAAACCACTGCAAACCTGTGATGTTGTCCTGATGAGCGAGCCTCAGGATTGCGACGCCTTTCCCTACCTGCGTGATGGAATTGCTCT
This sequence comes from Acidobacteriaceae bacterium, assembly GCA_036489655.1. Lineage (GTDB taxonomy): Bacteria > Acidobacteriota > Terriglobia > Terriglobales > Acidobacteriaceae > Palsa-343. The sequence continues at coordinate 10,266 of DASXFH010000264.1, forward strand.
GGGCCTGCCGCATCCGAAGGGGCTGATAGCGATTACCCACGAAAGATTCGAGGAGTGGGCCGAGCAGGATGCGCCTGCATGGTTGAAGCCGTTGGTGCCTGAAGTTCCGATCGAGTTCATTTCCGCCGGGGATCCTTATTGGGTGCTTCCCTCCAGGGTGACTTAGAGCCTTCCCGGGTGCAGAGATCGACCCCGGGGAGTTGCCCGAGGCGATACCCATCCAGCTGTTTAGCCGACGAGGCGTTCGAGCTCCTGGGAGCGGAGGATGGCGATGGAAGCGCCGTGGCGGGCGATGAGGTGGTCGCGCTCGAACTGATTGAGGAGGCGGGTGACGGTTTCGCGTGAGGTGCCGGCCATGTTGGCGAGCTCCTCATGGGTGAGAGCCATAGTAAAGCGGAGCTCGGGCTTACCGCAGGAGTTGGTGCGGGCCCAGTCGAGGAGAAGCTGAGCGAGGCGACCGGCCGCGGAGCCGGAGAGGGCAAGGCGGCGGGCGTCAAGAAAGACCTCGTGGTATTCGCGAGCGATGACCTGGGCGGTGTGGCGGCTGACATCGCCATATTGGCTGAGGAATTCGAGGAAGTCGCGGCGGCGGACGCTGCGGATCTGGCAGGGCTCGAGGGTTTCGGCGGTGACTTCGTAGGGCAGGTCATTGAGGGTGGCGGTGAGGCCGAGGACGTCGCCGGGGACGGCAATTTTGAGGATCATGGTGCGGCCGTCGCGGGAGGTGGCGGCGAGCTTGATCTGGCCTGAGCAGACGACGAAGATGCCCTGGGCGCGCTGGCCTTCTTCAAAGACGATGGAGCGGCTGGGGTAGGCGATCTGCATGGCGATTTCGTCGAAGCGCTCGATGGCGTCGTCGGGAAGATTGCAGAAGATGCGATCGACGCGGTCGGTGCACTGGGCGCAGCGATCGGGGACCTGGCGCTGGGTGGGAGAGACGTTTTTGGGGGAATTCGGCATCAGGACGCGACCTCCGGTTTGCAAACCCCTTCAGCTGAGAGTCACGGGGGTGTTTTCCCGCCTGGGTTGTTTGTTTTCTACGACCGGGTTGACGCGCACCGAGATGACCGGACAGGAAGCAGAAACCAGGATTTTGTAAGCGGCTGGTTCGGTGCCCGGCAGCCAGCTGTGGGCGGGAGCATGCACGCCGAGGACGATGAGTTCGGCTGCGATCTCCTGCGCGACGTTGAGAATCTCAGAGACGCAATTGTTGACGGCCATGCGGACGATGACCTGAGTGGAGGCGCGTGCGGGGGGAGGGATGAGGGCGTTGAGTTTTTCAGTGGCGGCGCTGACAGCGCTGCCGGGATCGCGGACGATGGTGTTGGCGGATGGGATGACGTGGAGGAGAACGAGGCGGGCGCCGAACTGGCGGGCGAGACTGAGGGAGAGCTCCGTGCTGGATTCATGGAGGCCCGCAAGGGAGACAGGGTGCAGGATGGTGCGCGGCGCGCCTGCGGGCAGTTGGTGAGCCCGAGGGCCAATGGTGCAGACCGGGATGTCGACCAGGTCGAGGAGCTGGCGGGCGACCGAGCCGAGGACGAATTTTTTGAGGCCACGGCGGCCATGCGTGCCGACGATGAGGCGAGAAGCCTGGGCGTTGTTCACGATTTCAGCGATGACATCGGGGGCGAATCCATGACGGACAGCGGTGGCGCAGTCGACACCCTGAGCGTGCACTTCGCGGGAGACGTTTTCAAGCAGGAGTCGGGCATCGCGGTCCATACGGAGCGGGTCGTAGTAGGGGACGGCACCGGATTCCACGGGCATGGATTCATGAGGGAGGACGGCATGGACGAGGATGAGCGAGGCGCCGCTGGCCCGAGCCTGGGCGACGGCGTGGGGGATGAGGTAGTCGGAGTCCGTAAGGTCCGTGGCAACAACGATTTTGCCGGGACGCGGAGGCGGGGTCGCGGGATGGTCGATTGGGAGGGTCATAACCTTACCTCGCAGCGGGACGGGCGGCGGATAAGGTTAGTTTCGGGGGGGGCGGCGGATGCGGCTGTGCGCCGGCTCACATGAGCCTGTGATGCAGATCACAATCTGAGCCGAGGGTTGGGGGAATTCGGCGGGAACGAGAGGGAGGAAGTGCAGGCGCGACAAGAAAGGGTGACGCCGTGGTGCGGAGAGCGGATGGCGGGTTTGACCGACCCTGCAGCGGTTGTTAGGATAAGGATGCGGGGTGGAGCAGCCTGGTAGCTCGTTGGGCTCATAACCCAAAGGTCGCTGGTTCAAATCCAGCCCCCGCAACCAAATCTTTCAAGTACTTACGAGATTTGGTCACTTCCGGCAAGTCCCCGATATCCCCCAATAGGAACAACTGCAATTTACTGTAGCGTCGCAGGAGCCTCGCTCGAGGCCGATTTCTGCGAGTTGGGGCCAAAAACCAGTTCTACAACCTGACTGTTGGCTTGGCGTTTGGTTTCCGTCATGACCCGTCCATAGACGTTCATCGTCGTCTGGATCGAAGCGTGACGCATCAGTTCCTGTTGCACCTTCATCGGAGCCCCGGTTTCGTCGAGCCAGGAGCGATAGCTGTGGCGGAACGTATGCCAGCCGATATCCTCCCCCAGCTTGGCCGCTTTCGCCGCGCGCTTGATTTGCGACTTCTGCAGGCTGTCCTGGTGGAATGGCCTCCCCGTGACGGGGTTGGCGAAGAGCCAATCCGTGTCTCTCGGAAAAACTGAGACCGCCCGCCAGTTCAGAAGCACTTCTGCCAGCCGAGGATCGAGCGGAACATGATCTTTAGAGTATTCCGTTTTCACCTCGTCTACCCTACCGCCAACCACGCTGCGCTGAACCAGCACCGTGCGATTTTGAAAGTTGAAATCACCCCACTGCAGGCCCAGGATCTCGCTTACGCGGAGACCGAGGCATTGGGCGACCAGAACCATCGTGCGGTATGGTTCGCCCAGATGCTTGAGCAGTTCGAAGAACTCATCCACTTCTAGAACCCGTGGACGCTTCAACCGCTTGCTCGCATTCTTCACGCGCACGAGAGTGACGGGGTTTTTACCAATTTCGATAATGCCCCACCTTTCCGCGCATTTGAAGACCAGGTGCATGATGCCTCGTACATGAGTCTTTGACTTTGGAGCTAACGGCAGCTCTCGCAACCATTGCTCCATTGGCATCGGTTTCATTCTGTCTAGGGCGTAGTCTCCCCAACGTGGACGGATGTGAACCCGAATATTCGACAGATGCGATTTCCGAGTTGAGTAGCGTTCTGAAAGTTCTTGCTCTATGTAGCGGTCGAGCAAGGTTCCAAAAGTTGCCGCCTGCACTTCCGCACGCGGAGATTCACCGTTGAGTCTAAGAAGAAGAGCTTGCGTGGCCTTCCGTGCCAGGGTTTCCGTCGTGTACAGATTGCGATCTCCAAGGATCACACTCTGTCGTTTCCGTTGGCCCTTAGGGTCCGTCTCGTAATAACGGAACTCCCACACATCCGGTCCGCGCTCACGCTTCCTCAACCGAAGACTTCCATATTGATACCGTGTCCGAACTAGCAAGGGTTTTCTCCTCTCTGGCTACGGGCACGAGTGGCTGAATTCAGCCTACTGTGCCTAAGCTGGCTCGTCGAGGGGTTGGGCTCCAACGATGGAAAGTGCGAGTAGATATCGGAGGCTCGAAAGCGCCACAGCTTGCCAACGCGAATACCAGGGATGAGGCCCTTACGTGCATAGCGCTGGAGAGTTTTGGGATGAATCAGTATCAAAGCAGCCGCATGTTCGCTATCAAGCAGCGGCTCGACCGGGATGGGGACTTGAGGGGAATCGAACATGGTTCG
>DASXFH010000266.1:0-3781 GCA_036489655.1 Acidobacteriaceae bacterium
CGCGACGGCTTCCCCGTCCTCGTCGAGCAGGACCACATCATGGCCGCGACCTTCCATCCCGAACTCTCGAACGATCGCCGCGTTCATCAGCGCTTCGTCGAACTGGTCCGCAGCCGCACCTGAGACGTGGGCTCCCGCCAACCTCAGGCGAAGCGGCAACAATACGCGCGCCAGCGCAGATGCCTGGACGGTCAGTCCCCCCACATCTCGTATTTGAGATGTGGGTTCCGCGTCAATGCAGCGCTTTGCCTTATCCTCGACATAGATGCCACCCAACGCCGCCCTCCACGGCATAGCCGTAGACCAGCTCATGCGCTGGAACCTCATCGCGCTGCTCGCGTGCTTCGCGGCTTCGCACCTGTGGCTGATTGTCGCTATCTTCCGAAAAAAGAGCGCGGTCATTCCGAGCGCAGCCGAGGAACCCCAGCAAAGCGGGCATGCGCCGCAACGGTCCATGCCAAAACAGCAGCGCAGCTCATGGTCCCTGAGCTGGTTTCTTCTCCCCATCCTCTGCGCCATGTACGCGTGGATGGCCATCACCGCGCAGCGCCTCTGGGCCGCCAACCGCTTCGAGGGCGCATCGCCCGGCTCCATGCAGGTTGAAGTTGTGGGCCAGCAATTCGAGTGGTACTTTCGCTATCCCGGTGAAGACGCCGCCTTCGGAGTTACGCGACCACAGCTGGTCAACGCCGCAGCCGGCAATCCCCTCGGCCTCGATCCTAAAGACCCGCGCGGCAACGACGATTTGGTCTCCAGCGCCCTCGTCCTTCCCGTCGGACGCGAGGTCGACCTCCGTATCCGCTCCCTCGATGTCATCCACGGATTCTTCATTCCCGCCATGCGCCTCAAGCAGAATGCCGTTCCCGGACTCGTCCTTCATGTTCACTTCACGCCCATCGCGGCCGGGACTTATCCCATCCTCTGCAGCCAGGTCTGCGGACTTGGCCACGCAAGAATGCAGGCGGAGCTGCGCGTCGTTTCTCCGGAGGCTTATCAGGACTGGCTGAAAGCGCGCGAGCGGCAGCATGCGCAGGAGACGGCCCAGTGAACCGCCTCTTCACCACCAGCCATCGCCGGCTCGGCGTGCTCTATCTCTATTTATCGCTCGCCGCGGTCGCCGTCGGAACGCTGCTCTCGCTCCTGATGCGCATCCATCGCGTCTGGCCGGACGCGCCGCTTCCCTTCTATGGCGTGCTCAAGCCTGAGGACTATCTCGCGCTGGTCACCATGCACGGCACGCTGATGATCTTCTTCGTCCTCACCGTTGCTCCGCAGAGCGGCTTCGCCAACTTGGTCATGCCCGCGCAGATCGGCGCAAGGCAGATGACCTTCCCCCGCCTCAACGCCGCCGCATTCTGGCTAGCGGTCGTAGCATTTTTTATTCTTATCGGCGCGTTCTTTGTCCCGCAGGGCGCGCCCATCTCCGGATGGACCGCCTATCCGCCGCTGAGCGCGATCCCCGCCGCCGGACCCGGCCAGGGCGCGGGCATGGATCTCTGGCTCATCAGCATCGGCGTCTTCTGCCTGTCGGCATGGCTCAGCGCGGTCAACATGCTGGTCACCATTTTGGCCGAGCGCTGCCCGGGCATGACGTGGTCGCGCCTGCCCATGACCGTCTGGGCCTGGCTGGTCACTTCGATCCTCACCCTGCTGGTCTTCACCGTGCTGCTTGCGGCCATCGTGCTTCTCTACTCCGACCGCCACTTCGGCTCCAGCTTCTTCGTGCCCCTCGGCGATCTGGTCAACGGACGCATCGTCGGACGCGGCGACGGATCCCCGTTATTGTGGCTGCATCTCTTCTGGTTCTTCGGCCATCCCGAGGTCTATATCGCCGTCCTGCCTGGAATGGGGCTGGCTACTTCCCTCTTCGCAAATTTCGCCCGCCGCACCGTTCCCGGATATCGCGTCATGGCGGCCATGCTCGTCGCCATCGGGCTGCTCGGCCTGGTCGTCTGGGGACATCACATGTTCGTCAGCGGCATGAATCCCTATGCCGGAACCGCGTTCGCTCTCACCACCATGGCCATCGCCGTCCCCAGCACCGTCGAGGTCCTTGGCTGGCTCACTCTGCTCTCGCGCGGCGGCCTGCGCCTGCAGACACCGATGCTCTTCGCCCTCGGATTCCTGTCGTTCTTCATCGCCGGCGGACTCACCGGCCCCATCCTCGCCCAGCCCGCGCTCGACGCCTACCTGCACAACACCTTCTTCGTCGTCGCCCATTTTCACCTGGTGATGGCCATGGCCGGAGTCTTCTCCATCTTTGCGGGAATCTATTATTGGTATCCGCTCCTCACCGGCCGGCTTATGAGCGAAACACTCGGCAAGCTCCACTTCTGGATCAGCCTGATCGCCGCGTATGGCACGTTCCTCCCCATGCACCTTTCGGGACTAGCCGGAGAGCCCCGCCACTATGACCGCCTTACCGGGCCTGCGACTTCGTTCGCCTCCATCGTCGCCAATGAGCGCGGTATCACCTTCGCGGCGCTCCTGCTGGCCAGTGCGCAGCTTCTCTTTCTCTGGAATCTGATTTACAGCGCCCGCCGCGGTCGGCCGGCGACGGAAAACCCCTGGAAGGCCACTACGCTCGAATGGGCTCCCGAAAGCCTGAACCTCCGTGTCAACCATGGACCGTATGAGTACGAAATTGCATCCGGCCAAGAGAAGTTTCTTCCTCAGTGGGAAGCCGCATCTAAACAGGAGTAATCTGTTTGCGTAGGGAGCACCCCGATGCCTGCCACCTTCACCCGCCATCCAGTCGAGATTGAACGCAAAGACACCGGCATCGGCGGAAAACCGCCCCTTGACCGGCGACCCACAGGCGGCGGAGGCGACGGGGACAACTGGGAGAATCGCCCCCCCGGCCGGCGCGGCCCCCGCGAGCTCCTCACCCGCTACCGATTACTGGTCATCTTCGCGCTCGCCGGCGACCTGATGTTCTTCGTCGCGCTGGTCAGCGCCTTTTTCGTCCGCCAGAGCGCCGGCCACTTCGACGCCCGCGAAAACTACATCTCAGACTGGCACGCGCTCGCCGTTCCGCCCATCCTCTGGCTCAACACGGCGGTGCTTCTGCTCAGCAGCGTCACCGCGGAGATCGCCCGCCGCCAGCTCTTCCGCGAAATCGATGTCATGGAAGAATGGCTCGGCCTCGGCCGTCCCGCCGTCAAGCGTGCGGCTCCGTGGCTCGTAGCCACCCTGGTCCTCGGCGTGCTCTTCCTCGTCGGCCAGTGGGTCGCCTGGAAGCAATTAGTGGTTGCCGGCTTCAGCTACAACTCGCCCGACCCCAGCAGCCACTTCTTCTACCTCATCACCGGAACCCACGGCCTGCATCTGGTCCTCGGCATCATGGCCCTCGCCGGCGCCCTCATCGGCCTCTTCACCCTGCGCCGCATCGAGCTGCGCCAAATCGTCGTCGACTGCACCGCATGGTATTGGCACACCATGGGGATATTCTGGCTTTTTCTCTTCGGCCTGTTGGTCTTCTTTCAGTAGCTTACCCGCGCCCGGGCGAGATCCGACTTACCTCGGATGCAAAACAGGAGTTGTCGCGACTAACGCTGCTGCTGTTCCCACCTGCACAACGGAGACCTTGCCGTCCGTAACGATCTCATCGCCGGTGGCGTTCATCGTGTTGCGCGGAGCCCCGGGCCGGTCCAGATCGGCGTAGCCGGTCGCGCTTCCGATGAACAACAGGTCGGTCTCCACCCAATCCCGCTCGCGGTCGATGTGCGGATCGATGCGATGCGTCCACTTGGTGCCCCCGCGCCCGGAATCGACGGCGATA